>JBBRWP010000019.1:0-24317 GCA_038249175.1 Acetivibrionales bacterium | reverse complement strand
TGTCTGAAAAGAATCTCCTGCCGCCTGTTTCAGAAGAATTGGACCGCCGGATGTACCACACGGCGCGTGCACTTCTGCATAAACACGGGTTTGAACAGTATGAACTTTCAAACTTCGCAAAAAAAGGGTTTTCTTGCCGACACAATCTGATATACTGGGAGCGTGGTGACTATCTGGGGATTGGTGCCGGTGCGCACTCCCTCATGGAGAATCAGCGTTTTTCAAATGCTGCGGTGTTGGCGCCGTACATTCAGTTTTTTAATACGCATCCTTGTTTTTCAAATCAGGATGCGGCCGTTCGCGTTGAAGAAGAGATTGTCTTTCATGGACGGCAGTTTGAAGGGCCAGCCGAAGAAGGTGTCTTTCAAGACAGCCTGCAACAAGAAAAAAGCGGTGCTGCCAACCCTGAAACGGAGACGACTGCCACGTTTTTTTCGTACACGGACAAAGAGTTTGGACATCAGCGGTATGCCTCAGAGCTTGAACACATCTCAACGGACGTTGCTGTTTCAGAAACAATGTTTATGGGGTTAAGACTCATCAAAGGCGTTTCTCTGAAGGATGTGTTTAGCCAATATGGGGTTGATATACAAACACAATACAAAGAGGAGATTGCAGCATTGCTGCATGACGGTCTGATTACGTTGAATAATGGGCAAATGTGCCTCACAGCAAAGGGTTTGGACTTTGCAAATCGGGTGTTTGTCGCTTTTATATCATGATGAAAACAGTGGAGGAATGCAACATGGACGGAGACAGGGGAAACGTTTCGCCGGGACTTGCAGAAATAGTCAACACCTATCAGGCAGATTTTTGGGGTGAAATTGTGAACCTTCTAGACCAAATGAACCTTTGTATGGTGAATTTGGAAGCAGAACCTGGCAATAAGTCGCATTTGGTTGCCTTATGCCAACTTTTTCATACAATCACAGGCTTATCAACCCTTCTGCAAGATGCGGTCTGTCATGGGCTCTCAAAAGCGACAGAGGAACTTGTCGAAGCGAGTCGAAAATATGGCAGCAACGCGGAACTTTCGACCATTAACCAGTTTATACAGTCTTCAGGATTTTTGCGACGTATGGCGCTTAATCCGGGTATTTCGGATGAACCGCGCTTTTTCGGGGAAGTCAGCCAGCACATCCAGGCTATGAAGCAGTCTCAGATGGATTTGTTGATGATGGTGCGCCAGACATTGGAAAAAGAAGTGCGAATTGGTGAAATTTTAATACATGACGGGACTATGGCCAAGAATGATGTGGATGATGTCTTGGATAAACAGAAAAAATCCATGGGCAGTATGAAATTTGGGGAGATTTTGCTCAAAGAAAAGCGCGTGGATGCCACGGACATTATTCAGGCCATTCGCAAGCAAAGAATACGCAGTGCATCACCGGGGTGTCTTCTTGCCATATCGAACGAACAAATCAGGCTTCTCAGAGAATTAATTAAAAATCTGTATGCAACAGGTCAGTCTGTTCATACCGATGCCCTCTTGCGTTTTGGGAGCAAGGATCAGTTTTCGGCGAGGACAGCCACACTGGTGCATGATTTGGCTGCATTGGAACTCGTTCTGGCAGCACTCGGGCGCGTACCATTATCACTGGCGTTTTCCAAACTGAAGCAGACCCTTGGTTCTCTGTTTGAAGAATCCCGGCAATTTGTCCGAATTGATACAACCGGTGACGATACGGAAGTCGAGAAAGATATTGCGGATCGCATGGTTCAACCAATGGCGGAGCTGGTTGCCCTCATCGCAGCCCACGACAGAGAATTGAATTCGGAAGAGGTTTTGAGCCTTATCGAATTGGCTGCTGCCAACGAGAAAGGGGTTCTGGCCATTGAAATAGCGACAGACAGCCGACAGGAAGCGTCAAAATACATACACCATCAAAAATATGAACAGATTGCCGGCATCATCACCCAATTGGGTGGGAAAATGGTTGTGGATGATTCCAAGCAAGGTATCCGCATCCGTATCCTGTTTTCTGCCAGGGAGGGAATTGTATGAAAGCACTCATCGCTGAAGACGATTTTATCAACCGACGTGTTATGCAACTTTTTTTGTCTGGCTATGGCAAATGTGATGTAGCGGACAACGGTAAAACGGCTCTGATGATGTATCAGGATGCACAAACCGATAAAAAACCCTACTCCCTGGTTTGTCTGGATACCGGTTTGCCAGAATTGGATGGGCAAACTGTGTTGAAGGAGATTCGTCGTTTTGAAAAGGATAAAGCCATTTTTGGGAAAGATGGTGCCCGCGTCATGATGCTGGCATCGGATGTTCGGAAAGACCTCCTTATAGAAGCCTTCCGGGCACAGTGTGACGGGTTTATGCTTAAGCCCTTCCGAAAACGGGAATTGGTTGCCTTTTTGGAAGAGCAGGGACTCATTGAAGGCTGAGAAAAATACTGGCAATTTGACACGATGTGTACTGAAAGATTGTTTTCCTGGTGGCCTAAGCATGTTATCCCCATTGATATGAAAGATTTTTGAATTCATCCTGTGTTCAATTTGAAAAAGCATCATTGTTTAGGCAGGCGGTGGCCTGTCTTTTCAATTCCGAGTTCTTTTTTGACCTTTCCTGACTTTTTGCTGAAAATCGCTTGACAAAGTGTTTTCCCGGTGCTATTTTTATAGTAGTGTTAGCACTCAACCACAGAGAGTGCTAACAAAATCTCAAGTTTTACAAGCCGGGCACAGCCTTTGGACACCGGGAAAAGGTTTGTAGAAAATGTGTGCAAATACGAACAGGAGGAGCCGTCATGGGATGGGATGAAGAACTTAATGAAAGAAAAAAAGCAATCTTGCGTTCCATTGTCGATGATTATATTCATACGGCACTGCCTGTCGGGTCACGCACCATTTCCAGAAAGCATGAGCTGGGTCTAAGCTCTGCAACCATCCGTAATGAAATGGCAGACCTCGAAGAGCTTGGTTATATTGCACAGCCTCATACCTCGGCCGGGCGGATACCTTCAGACAAAGGTTACCGCTTTTATGTAGACAATCTTGTGAATATACAAGACCTGGCCAATGAAGAGATGCAACAAATTCGCAAGTCCATGGAAAGCAAAATGGGTGAACTTGGGGATTTGCTAAAAAGAGCGACAACCCTGATTGCATCATTTACTGGCTATACAACCGTGGCCATGACCCCGCATTTGGAAGCTTACCCGGTGCGAACGGTGCAAATCGTTCCCGTTAGCCCACACCGCGTCTTGGTGGTTGTTGTGGCTACCGGGGGTATTGTCAACAGCCGAATGGTTCGATTGGAAGGGGATTTGTCGGAAGAAGACACACAAAAGCTGGCATCTTTTCTCTCGCAAAAACTTTCAGGCAAAACGGTCACGGAATTGACCGTCAGTTTAATGGCTGAAGCAGAGAAAACCCTGTCGTTACCCGATGGTGTTGTTATACCGGTTGTGGAGTGCTTACGGGAGTGTATCCGTCGCATCAGTCATTCTGAAATTGTGATGGAAGGAATGACCAATCTCTTTAATTTCCCGGAGTTTAACGATTTGTTGAAGGCCAGGGATGTGATGGATTTGTTGCGTGAAGAGGATGTTTTGGCAGCTTTGATGCAAACTGTCGGGAAAAAAGCCAACTTGGAAGTTCGTATTGGCTCAGAGAATAAACTGGTCCCCATGCGTGAACTCAGCCTTGTCACAACGGGCTACGGCAACGGTCAAAACCAATACGGTGCCATTGGGGTTATTGGACCGACAAGGATGGCCTATTCGCGGGTCATATCATCTATTGAATATGTTCGGAAGCTTTTGGATCAGGAAATATTGCGCATGATGCGGGAATGAGCGCAAATTGGAAAGGATATGATATGCCGAAGCAGGAAAAAACAAATAAAGTAACGGAAGAAAAAGAAACATCCGCAGGAAAAGCCCACAAGGTGAGCAAAGCAGAAACCACCGGTGCTGAAGACTTTGAAACGAATGAGGTAAACAGCAGCACCAATGGGACGTTTGATACCGAGAAGCAGGCCGAAAATGATACCGAAAGTGCGATGTCTGTGGAACTTGTTGCGCTTAAAGAACTGGCAGACAGAAAAGAAGTAGAGGCAAAAGAGCATTACGCGCGCCTCACCTATTTGGCAGCCGAATATGACAATTTTAAGCGCCGCAGCCAAAAAGAGAAAGAAAAACTCTACACCACTTCAGTGGCCGATGTTGTTTCAGCGTTTCTACCGACATTGGATAATCTGGAACGCGCAATGAAGTCTGTTGACGGCAGTGAGCACCCGGAAACGGTGTCATTGCTTGACGGTGTTGCCATGGTTGAAAAACAACTGCTAGAAGCGATGTCAAAACTGGGTGTTGTGGAAATGGATGCTCTGGGCAAAGAATTTGATCCATTACACCACCATGCAGTTATGCATGTGGAAGATGACGCTTTTGGCCACAGCGAGGTGGTGGATGTTTTCCAAAAAGGCTATATTTATAAAGACGGTACGGTGGTGAGGTTCGCTATGGTCAAAGTTGCAAACTAGTCATCAGCCTTCTGGTGGCGAATAAACGAGAACAAATCAATGAACTGATAAATGATAATGAAGAACAGATAAACAGTAATAGAATAACAGTAAAATATAAACAGTAACAGTAATAGAATGACAGTAAAATATAAACAGTAAAATATAAACAGTAATAGAATATCAGTAAAAGAATAACAGTAAAAGAATAACAGTAAAAGATTAACAGTAATAGTTTAAGAGTAACAGGTAAACAGTAATGTTGACAAAAAATAATAAAGATATAGGAGTGTAATTTTATGGCGAAAGTAATTGGTATTGATCTCGGAACAACAAATTCCTGTGTGGCTGTGATGGAAGGTGGAGAGCCTGTTGTCATTCCAAACCCGGAAGGCAACCGTACAACCCCTTCCGTGGTGGCTTTTTCAAAAACAGCGGAGAGACTGGTCGGGCAGGTCGCAAAGCGTCAGTCTATCACGAATCCAGAGAGAACGGTCGCGTCAATTAAGCGTGATATGGGTACAGATCGTCGCATCAAGATTGATGACAAATCATACTCTCCTCAGGAAATTTCCGGCATGATCCTGCAAAAACTCAAAGCAGATGCCGAAGCATACCTTGGCGAAACCGTGACACAGGCGGTTATTACGGTACCGGCATATTTCAGCGACTCACAACGACAAGCCACAAAAGACGCTGGTAAAATTGCCGGTCTTGAAGTCTTGCGTATTATCAACGAGCCCACTGCAGCTGCGTTGGCTTATGGTTTGGACAAAGAACATGAGCAGAAAATTCTGGTGTATGACCTGGGTGGTGGCACTTTTGACGTTTCACTCCTTGAAATCGGTGACGGCGTATTTGAAGTGCTGGCGACCAATGGCAATAACCGCCTTGGTGGTGACGACTTTGATCAGCGTGTCATTGACTGGTTGGCAACGGAATTCCGTCGTGAATCCGGTATCGACCTGAAGTCCGACAAAATGGCCATGCAGCGCCTCAAGGAAGCCGCAGAAAAAGCTAAAATTGAACTGTCCGGTGTTACCCAGACCAGTGTGAACCTCCCTTTCATTACCGCTGACGCAACCGGACCAAAACATTTGGACTTAACACTGACCCGGGCTAAATTTGATGAATTGACGCAGGATTTGGTCGAAAAAACCGTGGGGCCAACACGCCAGGCCTTGTCCGATGCCGGTCTTGAACCGGGTCAGGTGGATAAAATTCTTTTAGTAGGCGGGTCCACCCGTATCCCGGCAGTACAGGATGCTGTTAAGAAAATTTTGGGTAAAGATCCCTTTAAAGGCATCAATCCTGATGAGTGTGTCGCGGTTGGTGCTGCTATCCAGGCCGGTGTCTTGACTGGTGAAGTCAAAGATTTGTTGTTGTTGGACGTTACACCGCTGTCTTTGGGTATCGAAACCCTCGGCGGTGTTATGACAAAACTTATTGAGCGCAACACCACCATCCCCACAAAGAAGAGCCAGGTATTCTCAACAGCGGCAGACAGCCAAACCTCAGTGGATATCCGTGTCTTCCAGGGCGAACGTGAAATGGCCGCCAACAATAAGTTGTTGGGGAACTTCCAACTCAGTGGCATTCCAGCCGCTCCGCGTGGTGTCCCACAGGTTGAAGTCACTTTTGATATCGATGCAAACGGTATTGTCCATGTAGCGGCAAAAGATCTGGGCACCGGTAACGAGCAAAAGATTATGCTGACAGCCAGCACCAACTTGAGTGATGCAGATATTGACAAAGCTGTCAAAGAAGGTGAGCGCTTTGCCGAAGAAGATAAAAAACAAAAGGAAACAATCACCACACGCAATGAAGCGGATTCTCTTGTTTACCAGACAGAAAAATCGCTAAAAGACCTGGGAGACAAAATATCCGATACAGAAAAAGCTTCTGTTGACGCAGAAGTAAACAATGTGAAAGAAGCCCTGAAAGGAACCGACACCGCTGCGATTAAGGCAGCAACGGAGAAACTGACAGAAGTGTTCTATGGCATTTCACAGAAACTCTATGAAAAAGCCGGTGCAGCCGGAGCCGGTGGGCAAGGACCGGACATGGGTGGTGAAAATCCCGGTGCTGGTGGATCGGATGAGCCTTTTGATGCCGATTTTAAGGTGATGGATGATGATGATAAGGCGTAAGTAGACAACAAACTCGAAAGCAATCTCAACCCCGGTCAGGTAATAAAAAGCCAGCCGGGGCGCGATTGGTTTCGTCAGACAAGGACAAGTCAGAGGGAGGAACTGATAATGCGCAGCATTTTCGGTAGGCTTTATGCGAACGTGACCAGGACGCATGGGCTTTTGATCCCTTTGACTTTTTTCCGTAAAAAGATGTATGATTGTCGTGTTTGTACTCTGGTTTAGGTTCTAAAGAGAGTAAAATTGAAGGGTAAAATAATTTGAGACAGTCTTATGTGGTGTAGGCCAACCACAACACAAGCGGTATCAAATGACAGGCTTTTCGAGTTGCTGATGTTGGTCAAAAGTTAATAATGATGATATTTCATAATGAATCTGGAGGAATGGTTTTGGCAGAAAAACGTGACTATTATGATATTTTAGGTGTGGGTAAGCAGGCAACGGAAGCAGATTTGAAAAAAGCTTACCGAACACTTGCAAAACAATATCATCCGGATGTGAATAAGGATAACAAAGATGCCGAGGCGAAGTTCAAGGAGTTGAGTGAAGCCTATGCCATTTTAAGCGACAAGGAAAAGCGCCAGCAGTATGATCAGTTTGGTCATGACGCCTTTAAAACTGGTGGCGGTGGTGGCGGCTTTGGTGGTTTTGATTTCAGCGGTTTCGGTGGCTTTGAAGACATCTTTTCATCGTTTATGGGCGGAGATGCATTTGGCCGGCGGCAGGGACGCCGCGGCGGTCCTCAACGCGGCAATGACCTCAAGTATTCAATGGACATTACTTTTGAAGAAGCCTGTTTTGGTGTTGAGAAGGAAGTGCAGTTGACGCGTCAGCAGAATTGCACCACTTGTGGCGGGAACGGTGCAAAACCGGGAACATCACCGGAAACCTGTAAACAGTGCGGCGGTACCGGACAAGTGCGTGTTACACAAAACACCCCGTTTGGACAGTTTGCCAACGTGACAACCTGCTCCACCTGCCGTGGTGAAGGAACCTTTAATGCGAACCCTTGTACAGACTGCAATGGAAAAGGAAAAGTTCCGAAGAAGTCACTGATCAGTCTAAATATACCGGCAGGCATCGATGACGGTCAAACCATATCTTTGCGCGGCGAAGGAGAACCGGGCACAAAGGGTGGTCCGGCAGGTGATTTGTATGTGAGTATCCGGGTGAAACCGCATGCACTTTTTAAACGTGACGGGTACGACATTGTCTGCGATTTTCCCATTAGTTTTGCACAGGCAACACTAGGTGCAGAGATTGAAATCCCAACAATAGACGGAAAACTGAAGCATACCATACCGGAAGGGACACAAACCGGTTCGGTTTTTAAGCTCAAAGGCAAAGGGGTGCGCCACCTGCGGAGCACATCAAGAGGGGATCATTACCTGCGTGTCAATGTGGACGTGCCACAGAAACTGAACAAAAAGCAAAAGGACTTGTTGCATCAATTCGCGGAAGCAACCGGGGATGACGTGAATGAGCAGAAAAAGGGTTTTTTTAAATCATGAAATGGATTGAAGTGACCGTGACAACCAACCAGGAAGCATCTGATGCTGTTTCGGATGTGTTGCTTGCATTGGGGGCAAATGGTGTAGAAATGGTGGATCCGGAAGCGTTTGCACGGGTTCTTTCCGACAACAGCCATTTGGACTACGCCGATGCCGGTTTTATGGACCAATTTGGTACGGATGTGGTCATCAAAGCCTACTATCAGGATGGCAGAACCCATGCAACCCTTGAAGCGGCTATTGCGGAAGGGTTATCAAACGTTTCAGAAAACTTCTCCATTTTGCCGGGAACCTTGTCTCTTTGTGTACGAGATGATGTTGAGTGGAAAGATGTCTGGAAAGACTACTACAAGCCTTTCGAGATTGCTCCAGGCTATATTGTCAAACCATCCTGGGAAACCTATGATGTTCGTTCAGGGGAAACCGTGATTGAAATGGATCCGGGTATGGCCTTTGGCACCGGAACCCATGAAACCACAAAAATGTGTGCAGAATTTGCTGTATCCACCGTTCAAAAAGGTGATACAGTGATGGATATTGGCTGTGGTACAGCCATCCTTGCCATGATAGCCGCTTATCAGGGAGCCGAGAACGTACTGGCCATTGACATTGACGATGCCGCCGTGAAAACAGCGTCAGAGAATGTTCTTCGTAATGGTTTGACCCGCCAGATAACGGTTCAGGAAAGTGTTTTATCAGATGTACCCCCCTTTCCATACGATGTATTGCTGGTGAATATTATTGCGGATGTCATTATTGACCTGGCACCGATCTTTCCTGAATACTTAAAACCCAACGGGTCCCTTGTGGTATCCGGGATTATCCATGGCCGCGTTTCAGAAGTCATTACGACCTTGGAACAAAATGGATTCAACCTGTCTGAACACAACAGTCAGGGTGAATGGGATGCGATGGTGTTTCAATGCATCGGTTCATAATTGACCCTTCCTGGAAAGAAGAGGGAAGCATTCGCTTGCAAGCGGCCGAATTCAAACATTTTGCTCAGGTTTTGCGTGGTCGCGTCGGTATGGAAATCGCCTGTATTGATGGTAGTGGAGATGAATACCTGACCAGGGTAAAATCGGTCGAGAAAACGTTTGCGCTTTTAGAAATATTAATAGTCTCGACACCACAGGTTGAAACAATTTCTGAAATTACCTTGCTTCAGGGCATTCCGAAGCTGGATAAAATGGATTTTATTGTGCAAAAAGCCGTTGAAATGGGGGTTTCACGTATTGTCCCTGTTCAAACGGCTTTTGTGGTCAAAAAAGAGACCGACGACCTGGATACCCGCGTGACCCGTTGGAACCGCATTGCACGTGAAGCCGTGAAGCAAAGTGGGCGTACCCGAATACCGGCGGTGACGTCGCCGATGAACCTGGCCGACGCTATCCAAGCCTATCCGGGAGATTTAGGCCTGTTTTTCTACGAACGCGAAACAAAAAAAGATTTGAAAGACACCCTGAAATGGTATACTATGAAACAGCATCATCGACTTTCAGTTCTCATCGGGGCTGAAGGTGGGTTTCATGCGGACGAAGCAGCGCTTTTAGAAGAAAGTGGTTTTACGTCTGTTTCTTTGGGCAAGCGCATCTTGCGAACTGAAACAGTTTCGATTGCAGCTTTGGCAATGATACTATATGAGTTGGGGGAGTATTCATGAAAAAAGCAACTTTTGTAGTTGTGGATGATGCGTTATTCATGAGAACACTTATTAGACAAATCTTGGAGCAAAATTCATTGTTTGAAGTGTTGGGTGAAGGCAATAATGGTCTTGAAGCAATAGAAGCAGCGAAGAAGTACCAGCCGGATGTTTTGACATTGGATATTACCATGCCGGTGATGGATGGACTGCATGCCGTGCCCCTGATTATGCAGGTGAGTCCCCATACACGCATTATTATGGTGACTGCCATGGGTCAGCAATCCATGGTCATTGAAGCCATTAGAAGCGGTGCACGGGACTTTGTGATAAAACCTTTTGAAAAATCCAGGGTATATCAGGCTATACAAAATGTCATGGCAACATGAGACAAGTTAAAAACAGTGTTGCCACGCAGCGTGTCATTCAAAAAATGGGAAGTTGATTGCACAAAGTATCAGACAACTAGGAGGGTTCCATGCTCAAAAGCATGACAGGTTTTGGTCATGATGAAGGTGAAAAAGATGGCGTCAAGATTACAGTGGAAATTCGAACTGTTAACCACCGGTATTGTGATATCTATCTTCGAATGCCGAAGCAACTGAATGTTTTTGAAGACCGTGTTCGCGCGGCTATCTCCAGTCAGATTACCCGTGGGAAGGCCGATGTTTTTGTAACGCTGGACAGTTTGAAGGCTGAAACCCATGATATTGTTTTGGATGAAGGGCTTGCGGCTTCCTACATAGAAGCTTTGCATCAAATGGCAACAGTTTTTTCGCTTGAGGAAGACATTACGGCAGGCATGCTGTCCCGGTATCCCGATATTTTGAAGGTAGAACGCAGAGAAATTGGCGAGGAATTGGGAGATTTATTGGAAGAAACCGTTCTGGGAGCGGTCAAATCTTTGATGATGATGCGGGAACGCGAAGGTGATCGTCTGTCTGAAAGCTTTTTTATCAACCTGGATGACGTTAGCCGCTATGTCAATGACATTGCTGTGCAAGCCCCGACGGTGGTTGTCGAATACAAGGAACGTCTTGAAACCCGTCTGGCTGAACTGCTGCAAAACCAGAAGCTGGATCCGGCGAGGTTGGCAGCGGAGGTTGCAATTTTTGCAGACAAGTGCAGCATAGAAGAAGAACTGGTTCGTCTGAGAAGCCATATTGACCAGATGCGGGTCATGCTAAAAGGGGGCAGTCCTATCGGAAAGAAGTTGGATTTTCTGATTCAGGAGATGAACCGCGAAGTCAATACAGTGGGATCCAAATCCAATCAACTGGCCATCACCAAAAATGTCATCGAACTCAAGAGTGAAATCGAAAAGATGCGGGAACAAATTCAAAATATTGAATAAAGCAAATTGCGGAAGAATACGGTTTTTATTCCCTGCAAAACTGGTACTGTTTTTAGTGCAACGGCAGCTTTATAGAAAAGGAAATCATGAAACTGATCAACGTCGGCTTTGGCAATGTGGTATCAACAGATCGAATTGTCGCAGTTATCCGCCCGGAATCCGCCCCTGTCAGAAGAATGATTCAAGAGGCAAGGGATCGCAGCATGCTGATTGATGCAACCTATGGCAGAAAGACCCGCGCAGTCATTATCACGGACAGCGACCATGTTATATTGTCAGCCATTCAGCCGGAAACCATTTCCCACCGAATTGAGGGGAAGCCGGTAGCAGAGAATCAGGACGAAGACACTCAGGAGGTGGAAGCATGAAACCGGGCTTTTTGATGGTCGTTTCGGGGCCTGCCGGCGTCGGAAAAGGAACGCTTGTGAGTGAGCTGATTCGGTTGAATGAGCAAACCTTACTGTCTGTTTCTGCAACAACCCGGGCACCACGTCCTGGCGAAGAGGATGGTGTACAGTACTGGTTCAAAGACCGCCAAAGTTTTGAACAGATGATTCATGAAGACCAGTTGCTGGAGTGGGTGGAATATTGTGGTAATTATTACGGCACACCGGTAGATCATGTGACAGCTTCTGTGGCAGAAGGCAAAATTGTTATTTTAGAAATTGAAGTGGAAGGCGCACTCAATATTCGGCGCATTTTCCCCGACGCTGTTTTGGTGTTTATTCTGCCGCCAGATCTGGAGACCTTAAAAAAGCGCCTCTCGGGGAGGGGGACAGAACCGGAAGATGTGATTTACCGCCGGTTGAAACGGGCGGAGGAAGAACTTTCTTTTCTATCGAGGTATGATTATTTTGTCATGAATGTATCCATTCCTCAGGCTGTAGAGAAATTGACAAAGATTATTGACGCTGAACAAAGGCGTGTCAATAGAAACCCTGAACTTGTACAAAGATTTCAAGTAGTGTAAGGAGTAACGTATGATTTATCCATCAATGTCCGCTCTCTTAAAAAAGGTCGATAGCCGGTATACACTGGTTATCGAAGCGTCAAAACGCGCAAGAATGTTAACCGAAGGCGCTCAGAAATTAACAGACCATGAATCTCCGCGCGATGTGACGATTGCCATCTATGAGATTTTTGAAGGGAAAGTAGGATACCATCGTATTGGGAAAAATGCAGTAGAGGAAGAGCCGAAATTCGTTTCAGAGTCTGTCACCAAGTCAAAACCGCAATGGGAATCCAAGCGCCTCGTAGATGAAGATGATTCGGAGTGGTCTGATGATGATTTGAACGACGACGATGATGAAATAGCGGATGACGACAGTCAATCTACAGGAAGTGCTATTGAGTTGGATGATTCTTCCGATGAGAAAGACGATGATGATGAATAGTCAATAGTCAAAGAATACTTTGGATGTACCATCAATAGGAGGTTGCATGACAGACGCGCTGACAATGGAGAAACTGGTCAGCCTTTGCAAAACGCGGGGCTATATTTATCAAGGATCCGAGATTTATGACGGCCTTGCAAACACATGGGACTATGGCCCTTTGGGTGTAGAATTTAAGAACAATGTTAAAAAAGCCTGGTGGCAGAAGTTTATCCAGGAAAGTCCAACCAATGTAGGTGTGGATTGCGCCATTTTGATGAACCCGCAGGTATGGGTTGCATCCGGTCACGTTGGCGGTTTTTCGGATCCCCTCATCGATTGCAAAGGCTGTAAAACACGACATCGCGCGGATAAAATGATAGAAGACTGGAACCATGAAAATGGGTTTGAAGTACAGATTGATGGGATGAAAAACGAGGCTTTGTCAGAGTATCTGCGTGATCATCAGGTGCCCTGCCCCAAATGCGGGGGTCATGATTTTACCGAAATCCGCAAATTCAACCTGATGTTTAAAACATTTCAGGGGGTGACGGAAGATTCGAAAAATGAAATATTCCTGCGCCCTGAAACAGCGCAGGGTATTTTTGTGAATTTTAAGAATGTGCAGCGTACCACCCGCAAAAAAATCCCTTTTGGCATTGGCCAAATCGGGAAATCTTTCCGCAATGAGATTACGCCGGGCAACTTTACCTTCCGCACCCGTGAATTCGAACAAATGGAACTGGAATTTTTCTGCGAACCTGGCACGGATTTGGAATGGTTTGCTTACTGGAAAGATTTTTGCCGCAACTGGTTGTTCGCTTTGGGAATGAAGGAAGAAAACCTGAAATTCAGAGACCACGCGGCAGAGGAGCTTTCGCATTACAGCAATGCCACAACCGACATTGAGTTCTTATTCCCTTTTGGTTGGGGAGAACTTTGGGGTATCGCGGACCGTACTGATTACGATTTAAAGCAGCACATGGAACATGCCAAAGAGGACCTTTCCTTCTTTGATCCTGTAAAAAATGAAAAATATATTCCCTATTGTATTGAACCTTCTCTGGGAGCAGACCGCGTCGCATTGGCATTTTTGGTCAATGCGTACGATGAAGAAGAAGTGGCTCCCGGTGATGTTCGTACTGTGTTGCGTTTACATCCGGCTTTGGCACCCATCAAAGTTGCGGTGCTGCCTCTCTCCAAAAAACTTTCTGAGCAAGCCGATGGTGTTTATCAACAGCTTTTGAAAAACTTTGTGTGTGAGTTCGATGAGGCTGGTTCTATTGGGAAACGCTACCGCCGCCAGGATGAAATTGGAACGCCCTACTGCATTACCTTTGATTTTGAATCTTTGGAAGACGGTGCTGTGACCATTCGTGAGCGCGATAATATGCAGCAAAGCCGTGTGAAAATTGACGATTTAACGGCTTGGTTTCATGGGAAGTTTACCTTTTAAGTACGGGCACCCCTCATAACAATAAAGGGTGATCCCTTTGTATATGCATCGTGAAGATGGACATAAGAATCGTTCACGCCATGCGAATCGCCGGTCAATAGAGTAAGCTTACAAATGCCCAATGGGAGCGCCGCCTGTTGATCCGGCGGAATGATAAACGATATAGAAACGAGGAGGACTTGCATGTCAAAATATGTATATCTTTTTCATGAAGGAAATGCGAGCATGAAAAACCTGCTGGGTGGTAAAGGTGCTAATCTGGCAGAAATGACAGGCTTAGGGTTACCGGTACCCAGAGGCTTTACGGTAACGACCGAGGCCTGCACCCGGTATTATGAAGATGGAAAAACCATATCCCCCGATATACACGAAGAGATTCTGTCTTATCTTGGAGAATTGGAAACCAATATCGGCAAGCAGTTCGGAAATCCGGAGAATCCGCTCCTGGTTTCTGTTCGTTCCGGCGCCCGTGCTTCCATGCCGGGCATGATGGACACCATCCTAAATCTTGGGTTGAACAATACCGTGGTGGAGGGTTTGGCAAAACTAACCGGCAACCCCCGATTTGCCTTTGATAGCTATCGCCGTTTCATTGCCATGTTCAGCGATGTGGTCATGGATATTGAAAAGAACCAGTATGAGCATATTCTAGAAGGAATGAAACAACAAAAAGGGGTCTCACAGGATACCGACCTGGATGCAGACGATTTGCGCGAATTGGTCCGTCTTTTCCTCGCCAAGTATAAAGAAATGAAAGGTGAAACTTTTCCACAGGATCCCAAAACACAACTCTTAGAAGCTATCAAAGCTGTATTCCGCTCCTGGGATAACCCGCGTGCCAATACCTACAGAAGGCTGAACGATATCCCCGGCAGTTGGGGAACCGCTGTGAATGTACAGGAAATGGTCTATGGCAATATGGGGGAAGATTCCGGCACAGGTGTTGCGTTTACAAGAAACCCTTCCACCGGTGAACGCAAGCTGTATGGCGAGTTTTTGATGAATGCGCAGGGAGAAGATGTGGTCGCCGGCATACGAACACCCCAATCCATTGACCAGTTGCGTGATACGAATAAAGATGCTTACAATGAATTTGTAACCATCGCTGGTACATTGGAAGCCCATTACAGAGATATGCAGGACATGGAGTTTACCATAGAAAAAGGAAAACTTTTTATGCTGCAAACCCGTAACGGGAAAAGAACCGCACAAGCCGCATTGCGGATTGCTGTGGAACTTGTGGAAGAAAAGGTTTTGACAAAAGAAGAAGCGATTTTAAAGGTGGATCCAAAACAGTTGGATGCCGTTTTGCATCCGGCCTTTGATACTGCCGGCCTCATCAAAGCCATACCGATTGGTAAAGGTTTGCCGGCTTCGCCCGGTGCCGCTACCGGTAAAATTTTCTTCACGGCAGAAGATGCTGTCGCGGCCTATAAAGGTGGAGAAAAGCAAATTATTCTGGTTCGTTTGGAAACATCGCCGGAAGATATCGAAGGTATGCATGTTTCAGAAGGGATTTTAACAGCGCGTGGCGGTATGACCTCACACGCTGCTGTTGTGGCCCGTGGCATGGGCACCTGTTGTGTGGCCGGGTGCGGGGATATCCGTATCGAAGAAAAATTGAAAGTATTGACCGATAAAAACGGGAAAACCTATAAAGAAGGGGATTGGCTGTCCCTGGATGGTTCTACCGGCAATATATATGGATCCAAACTGGATACCGTGGATCCGGAAATGACCGGCTACTTTGAGACTTTTATGTCCTGGGCGGATGAACTGCGTACTTTGAAAGTCCGTGCCAATGCCGACACCCCAACGGATGCCATACAAGCACGTAAATTTGGCGCCGAAGGCATTGGCTTGTGCCGCACAGAACATATGTTCTTCGAGGGTGAACGCATCAAGGCGATGCGTGAAATGATTGTGGCCAGAACGGAAGAACAACGCAGAAAGGCTTTGGAGAAGCTCTTGCCAATGCAGCGGAGTGATTTTGAAGGCCTCTTCACCGAAATGAAGGGCTTCCCTGTGACTATCCGCTATTTGGATCCGCCGCTGCATGAATTCCTGCCGCAGGCAGATGAGGACATTCAGCAGATTGCCGATGACATGGGCATGACATTTAAAGAACTGAAAGTCATTGTGGAGTCGTTGCACGAGTTCAACCCCATGATGGGCCATCGTGGCTGCCGTTTGGCCGTTTCCTACCCGGAAATCGCGGAAATGCAGACCCGTGCCGTTATTGAAGCCGCGATTGCGGCGAATGCCAAAGGTTTGAATGTGGTGCCGGAAATTATGATTCCGCTGGTTGGGGATATCAAAGAACTGAAATATGTGAAGGACATTGTTGTCAAAACAGCGGATGAGATCATTGCAGCATCCGGTGTTCAAATGGAATATATGGTGGGTACCATGATAGAGATACCGAGGGCAGCCATTACCGCCGATGAAATTGCGACCGAAGCAGAATTCTTCTCTTTCGGAACGAATGATTTGACGCAAATGACCTTTGGCTTTAGTCGGGATGATGCCGGGACCTTCCTGGAGGACTATTACAGCAAGAAAATTTATGAATCAGATCCCTTCTCCAAATTGGATCAGCACGGTGTCGGGCGCTTAATAGAAATGGCTGTAAAACTCGGGAGGCAAACCAGGCCGGATATCAAACTGGGTATCTGCGGTGAACACGGCGGCGACCCGTCTTCGGTTGAATTCTGTCACAGAATCGGGCTCAACTATGTTTCCTGTTCTCCTTTCCGTGTGCCCATTGCCAGACTGGCTGCAGCACAAGCCGCCGTACTCTATAAATAGCAGGAACACCATTCACAGGACGGCTCATCCTGTCCACTTTGTGGACAGGATGAGCCGTTTTTTACTTTTCGTACTTGGCGAAACGAAAGGAATGTTTAAAAACATGCAACTTCCGGAAGAATTACAATCAGCCATCGCATCGGTTGTTCAACTGCCCCAATACCGTACGGACGTATATGTGGCAAAAAAAATATCAGACCGGTACAGAAGCGATGTCCGCAACAGCCATGCGCCAATGGTGCATTCAGACACTGAGATTGCTGCATATATTGGTGCAAGGATGCCGGCAACCTATGTTGCCATTCACACGGTTTTGAGCCATCTGCAACGAAGACGGCCGGATTTTTGTCCCCGGACCGTTTCCGATGCCGGCGCCGGTCCGGGGACCGGCCTTTGGGCTGCCTTGGATATCTGGCCTGGATTGCAACGGATGCAGGCAATTGAGCGGGTAAGTGGGATGGTGGATATTGGAAAACTGCTGGCGGAACAGTCCTCTTCAGACGCACTGCAAAGTGCGCTATGGCAGCATGCGGATTTGCGGACAACAGTACCTGCCGCTGCTGACCTTGTGCTGTGTGCCTATGTGCTCAATGAAATGAACGAGGAAGAAGTTGCGGCGCTAACGATGAAACTCTGGGAGCGCACGAAAGAAGTGCTGGTGTTGATTGAACCGGGAACCACTGCCGGATGGGCGCGTTTGATGCATGTCCGGGCAGAATTGATTGCAGCCGGTGCATATTTGGTAGCCCCCTGCCCACATACGCACCCCTGCCCGATTGAAAAGCCGGATTGGTGTCATTTTATGGGACGCGTGGAGCGCAGTCATCTTCACCGGCAGCTAAAAACCGGAGAATTGTCCTATGAGGATGAGAAATTTTCCTATCTTTGCTTTTCCAAACGACCGGGTTCTATGGCATTGGGCAGAATTCGACGCCGGCCGGTATACCATTCCGGATATGTGGTTTTGCCACTTTGTTCTCGGGAAGGTCTTGTTGAAAAAACAGTCACACGCAGCCAAAAACAGGATTATCGCCTGGCTAGAAAGGCTGAGCTTGGGGACGAGTGGCCGCTTCAGCCATAAATAAGGCCAGTCAGGTTGCGCTTGCGCTGATATCCTCGAAAAGTTGCGTGAAGGAGAATGAGACCTGGATCGTCTTTTTGTTTGCAGGAAAGCATTGAAAAATGGTATCATTACAAAAAACATGTGAGCCTTGGGCAGAACCGTGGTTGATAACGTGAGGATGTGAATCGTGAGCAAAGCAGATCTCTTGTTCAAAGACATGTGTCAATCCATATTGACAGAGGGTGTATCGGATGAAGGTACGGCGGTTCGCCCCCGGTGGGAAGACGGTACACCTGCATACACCGTCAAAAAATTTGGCGTGGTAAATCGCTATAATCTGCAGGAAGAGTTTCCGATTTTGACCTTGCGTAAAACCAATATGGCAGCGGCCATTGATGAAATTCTGTGGATATGGCAGAAAAAATCTAACCGGATTGTGGAATTGAACAGCCATATTTGGGACGCCTGGCAGGATGAAAACGGCACCATTGGAAAAGCTTACGGTTACCAGCTTGGCATAAAACACCAGTATAAGGAAGGCCTCTTTGATCAGGTGGATCGTGTCTTGTATGATTTGCATCACCAGCCGCAGAGCCGCCGCATCATCACAAACCTGTACAATCATGAAGATCTGCATGACATGCAACTGTATCCCTGTGCCTGGAGCCTGACTTTCAATGTCAGCGGAAACTGTTTGAATGCCATCTTGAACCAGCGGTCACAGGATGTCCTGGTTGCTAATAACTGGAACGTTGTTCAGTATGCTGTGTTGATTCATATGTTTGCCAAAGCGTCCGGGCTTATCCCGGGTGAACTGGTACATGTGATTGCTGATGCCCATATTTATGACCGCCATATTCCTATGATCAAGGAATTGTTGTTAAGAGAAGCCTTTCCGTCACCAACCTTGAATTTTCAGCCCGAAAATCGGGATTTTTATCAGTTCTCAGTAAAGGATTTTGTATTAAAGGATTATCTATATGGTGAACCGATAAAAGGAATCCCGGTAGCAGTATAGCGGATATAGAACTGATTCGGGTGCAAGAACTTCAATTATTTCATGAAGTTCAGCATGACATTACGAAAGTTTCCAATATTCATTCCTGTGATCATTAACTAATCCGTCGTAATGTCTAAAAGCGTGCCAACAGGCATGATGAAACCTTGGCTGTGTTTGTTATTTTCAATCAGAAAGTGAGAGTTTTAGATATTACAATGTACTCGTAACTATGGCTCGAAAGTTTTTATAATGACATCTTGTGTGTCATCGATTACCCATAAATCATGATAAAAGAAGGGGGAATTATAAAAATGTTCGTCAGAGATGATTTTATCCTCATCGCTTCGGCCGATGAGAACAACGGCATTGGAAAAGAAAATGCTCTCCTGGTACGGTTTACAGAAGATATGAAACACTTTTCTGCTCAAACGACGGGGCATACGGTTATTATGGGCAGAAAGACATTCCAATCACTGCCCAATGGTCCCCTGCCCAATAGAAGCCATATTGTCTTGTCCAGGAACAAATATTTTTCAGCTGAAGGGGCTACTGTTGTCCACAATCTGCATGAACTGTTTGATGTGGTGGAAGGTGCAAAGGAAAAACTCTTTGTTATTGGTGGTGCTTCTATCTATAAAGAGTTGCTGCCGTTTTGCAGTAGGGCTGTGATTACACACATAGAGGCGCTTTATGCAGCGGATGCCTTTTTGCCGGAACTTTCAGTTTCCAGTGGATGGATATGTGTGGAGGAAGGGTTGTGGCAGGTCAGCAAAAGTGGTGTGAAATATTGCATCAAGGAATACGAGCGGCTGAGATAAACAGGAATGGAATAGGGTTAAATCTGAAAATGCGCAGCATTTTCAGCAAGTTTTGTGCGAACCCAACGAGGACGCATGGGGTATAAATCTGAAAATACGCAGCATTTTCAGCAAGATTTGTGCGAACCCAACGAGGAAGCATGGGGTATAAATCTGAAAATACGCAGCATTTTCAGCAAGATTTGTGCGAACACGATGAGAAAGCATGGGGTACAAATCTGAAAATGCACAGCATTTTCAGGTTGTTTTCTGCCTGTTTGAAACGAAAGGAATGGCTACAAATATGCGCAAAGAGCTGGAAAAACAGTATGAACCGGGTCAAGTGGAAGAAAAACATTATCAACGTTGGATGGATAAAGGGTATTTTCATGCGGAACCGGATCCGAACAAAGAGCCGTTCTGCATTGTTATTCCACCGCCGAACATTACCGGTCAGCTGCATATGGGACACGCACTGGATAATACCATGCAGGACATCCTGGTCCGATATAAAAGGATGCGCGGTTTCTGTACCCTTTGGCTGCCCGGAACGGATCATGCCAGTATTGCCACCGAAGTGAAAATTGTTGAAAAAATGGCGGAGGAAGGGCTGACGAAAAAAGATCTTGGACGTGAAGCCTTCCTGGAACGCGCCTGGGCATGGAAAGATCAATATGGTGGAAAGATTGTTGAGCAACTCAAGCGTCTGGGGAGCTCCTGTGACTGGGAGCGGGAACGGTTCACCATGGATGAAGGTTGTTCCAGGGCCGTTCGGGAAGTTTTCGTTCGTTTGCACGAAAAGGGCCTCATTTACCGTGGCGAGCGCATCATTAACTGGTGCCCTTGTTGCGGTACATCTATCTCTGATGCAGAAGTGGAGTATGAAGAAAAGGACGGACACTTCTGGCACATTCGCTATCCTGTGAAGGACCAACCGGGCGAATATATTGAAATTGCCACGACACGACCGGAGACGATGCTTGGTGATACCGCTGTTGCTGTCCATCCGGATGATGAACGCTACGCGGCTCTGGTCGGTAAAACGCTGATTCTACCTTTGGTGAATCGTGAAATACCAGTCATCACGGATACTTATGTGGAAAAGGATTTTGGTACCGGTGCTGTGAAAATTACCCCGGCCCATGACCCGAATGACTTTGAAGTGGGCTTGCGGCACGACCTGCCCATCATCAACATGATGACAGAAGATGCTAAAGTCAATGATGTCGGCGGTGTCTATGCCGGTATGGACCGCTATGAAGCACGGAAGAAAATCGTGGCTGATTTGGAGGCCGGCTGCTTCCTGGTCAAGGTGAAACCGCACAAACACAATGTCGGGACCTGTTACCGTTGCAACACGGTTATTGAACCGCGGGCATCCAGGCAGTGGTTCGTGCGGATGCAGCCCCTGGCGGACCCTGCAATTGCCGCGGTACGCAATGGTACGGTTTCCTTTGTGCCGGAACGGTTTTCAAAAACCTACTACAACTGGATGGAAAATATTCAGGACTGGTGCATTTCTCGCCAGCTGTGGTGGGGTCACCGCATCCCCGCCTGGCACTGCGATGCCTGTGGACATATCACTGTTACCAGAAACAATCCGGAGACCTGCGAAAAATGTGGCAGCATAAACATTCATCAGGATGAGGATGTGCTGGATACCTGGTTCTCATCTGCGCTCTGGCCCTTTTCCACCTTGGGCTGGCCGGACAAAACGCCGGATCTGGATTATTTTTATCCGACATCGGTACTGGTTACAGGCTACGATATTATCTTCTTCTGGGTTGCCAGAATGATATTTTCAGGCATAGAGCAGATGGGCCAGGAACCTTTCAAGCACGTGCTGATGCATGGTCTCATCCGCGATGCGCAGGGACGAAAAATGTCAAAATCCCTGGGAAATGGCATTGACCCGCTGGAAGTCATCGAGAAATATGGTACAGATGCCCTGCGTTATGCTATTACGATTGGCACAGCCCCCGGCAACGACATGCGTATGTCAGATGAAAAGCTGGAAGCCAGCCGAAATTTTGCCAACAAAATATGGAATGCCTTCCGCTTTGTCAATATGAACTTTGATGAGGATATGGATTTTTCGGGTGTTAACGCAACACAATACACCGTTGCTGACCGGTGGATTCTTTCCCGTTTGAACACGGTGTCACGCGAAGTAACAGAGAACCTCGAAAAATTTGATTTGGCGATGGGCTTGCAGCATATTTATGAGTTTATTTGGGAAGAATTCTGCGATTGGTATATTGAGATGGTTAAACCGCGTTTATATGACAAGGAATCTCAGGGGAGAATCGTTGCACTCAAGATACTCAATGATGTGCTGGTTGTTGCCATGAAGCTCTTGCATCCTTTCATGCCGTTCATTACAGAAGAAATCTACAGCAATTTGGAGACCGGGGACGAAAGCATCATGATTTCTGACTGGCCAACGGTAGCTGATGGTGTTTTGTATCCGGATGATGAGCAGGTTTTTCAAACGGCCATGGAAATTATCCGAAGCATTCGCAATATTCGTTCAGAGATGAATATTCCGCTCGGTCGTAAAGCCAAGGCCATTCTGGTCACGAAGAATATGGCACTGGTTGGCGCTTTCCAAACGGAAGAAGGCAACTTCAAACGGCTGGCAGCCCTCTCGGAGATACAAATACAATCTGATTTGTCAGGTGTGGATGACACGGCCATTGCATTGGTTGTGGATGGCGCAGAAATCTACCTGCCACTGGCAGACCTCATTGACTTGGACAAAGAGGTGGAACGTCTGGAAAAAGAAAGAGCGAATTTGTTGAACGAAGTAGACCGTGTTCAGAAGAAACTTAAGAATGAAGGGTTCACATCCAAAGCACCTGCAGCAGTGATTGATTCTGAGCGCGATAAGGAACTTTCTTATAAGGAAATGCTGGTCAAGATTGAAGAGCGTTTGCAAGGATTTCAAAAAGCGATGAAAGATTTGTAGTCAGTTGGGATACAGATAAGCTGATTGACAGGCATCAGGCAAGAGAAAGCCGCTTGCAGGTGGTGGCATGGCAGGTCATGGATAAGAGTGTGTAGCTTGCGGAGAGTTGATTGACTTTTCGTAGACAGAAGAAAGACAGGGAGTGCTTATGAAGTGGGATAACCGCATACGCATCATTGTTTGCCTGGTGGCGACCGTTGTAATTTTGGCGGCTGCACCTTTTTTCTTTCCGCAGCCGGTTGCAGCAGAGCCTGATTTGCCAGAGCTTGTCGCATCATTTGAACCGGAACCAGAACCCCTGCCATTACCGGAAGCCTCGCTGCCGTCGGTAGAAATCCCAAATACTGCACCAGAACCGATTGCTGAACGTCTGACGAATCAGCATTATATAGAGCCATTGGTTGCAGAAGGCAGTATCAATGTCATCATCTGTGCACCGGATCCTTCAGCCTGGAACATGGACACCATTGTCATTGCCAGCATGGATCCCGGAAGCAGCAAACTGACACTGATTAGCCTGCCACGTGATATTTATATCAAATACAGTGATGCCTTGATCCAAAGGGTAGATGACATCCAGCCTGGTCTGGTGAAACAGGCCGGCATGGAAAAAATCAATGCTGTGCATGCCATAGGAGATAAACTTCATTATAAAGAAGGGGTTGGGCGGTTTGACCGTCCCTATATTGAGTTTTTGGCCGATGTGATTGAAGAAGTGTTTGATGTGCATATTGATGACTATATTTACATGCAAACACGGGGTTTTCGCAGAATTGTGGATTATTTCGGCGGCGTGAAGGTTTATGTACCGATTCGTATGTTCTACGAAGATCCAACACAAGACTTGTTTATCAATTTGCAAAAAGGCTCACAACTTCTGGAAGGTTATCAGGCCGAGGGGTTCGTTCGGTTTCGTCAAGGCTTTGATGATGCAGGCAACTTTAACAATTATGGTGATTTGTTCCGCAAAGAAAACCAAACGAAGTTCTTCAGGGCATTTTTGCAGCAACACCTGACATTACGTAACTTGTCGCGGCTTTCGGATATTTCAGATTTCATAGGTAAGAATATTATCACCAGCATCAAAGGCTGGGATAAGATTGTTGACTATGGCGCCAAAGCGGAGACATTCCTCTCTGTGACACATTCCATTGAATCGGAAGCCATCAAAGGCAGCGAAGGTCGACTGCATGGCCTTTCCTATGTTTTCATTGAAGAGCGGGATACGGCATCAGATTGATTGGCAATTGCGTCGTGTTCTTTATGTAAAAGGCTTTCAACTGTTTATCGGGAAATCATCTGTCCATAAATAAATGTTGAACGGGTGTTGACAGCATTCCATGGATTGTGTTAACCTATGTAAGCCGCTGTTGCAGGGACATAAAACATCATCGCAAACCTTCAGAAGGCCATGAAAAGCCGAAAAAGAAAATTTGAAATGATGCTTGACGAAACAGGAACAACGTGGTAAACTAAATAAGCCGTCGAAACCGGTAACAACCTGAAATGCTTATGGCAAGCGGGTTTCAGCCAAATAGACAGCACCGGCAACCAATGGGAAACCGGATTGGACATTGAAAATTGAATATCGTATGAGCATCATATTCTATATGGTGTGGAACTCGTTGAAACGTGCTATATTTTAGCACAAAAAAAATTGAGTAATTCAACTTTCTAGAGATAGAGAGCGGATATTAAGAAACGCATAAGTG
>JBBRWP010000018.1:0-24407 GCA_038249175.1 Acetivibrionales bacterium | reverse complement strand
GAAGCGGTATTCGTGACGAAGTTACGGGATTTTTTTACCATGCTTATTTTTTAACAATCGAAAGCTGGTGTTTTTTTCCCAATGAATATTTCTTTATCTGCATATAACAGTCATTTTTTTTCCTGCCTTTTTAATGTTTTTTAATGGTAGCCTTTTTTTGAAACAGGCACACGAAAACTAGTATAGCACAGACAGAAGAAATCCGGCAGTCAATTTCTAAAAAAGGGTTGACCAAAGGAAAGAAAAATGACTGTTATATGCAGATAAAGAAATATTCATTGGGAAAAAAACACCAGCTTTCGATTGTTAAAAAATAAGCATGGTAAAAAAATCCCGTAACTTCGTCACGAATACCGCTTCAAAATCATGGTACAATGAATACAACAAATATATGTTGCATTGCCAAGAAGTTCCGCTTCAGGAATTGTGGCAATCGTCGAAAGATTTTTATGGAGGTTATGATTATGGCAAAGGATGTAACAAAGCAATCATTTGAGCAGGAAGTACTTCAATCTATGGTTCCAGTCCTTGTGGATTTCTGGGCACCCTGGTGCGGACCCTGTCGTATGCTTTCCCCGACACTGGAAGAACTGGGCAAAGAGCTTGGTGATACTGCAAAAGTTGTGAAAGTCAATGTCGATGAAGAACCGGAATTGGCTGCAAAATATGGTATTATGAGCATTCCAACCGTCATCGCTTTTAGAAATGGGCAGGCAGCGGCAAAAACTATTGGCTTCCGCCCGAAAGATGATTTCAAAAAAATGGTTCAATAATTTTTCAGTGACCGATGGTCATGGACAAATGAAAAAAAGAATACAATCGTCAAAGGACAGGGAAACCTGTTCTTTTTTTTACGTTCTCATGTGAATCGGGCTGACAACCTTTGAAAAATTAAGGCTCCTGCTCAACAATCATGTTATTTCCAAATATTATTGTTATAATAGTGGTGGACATGGCATCCATATTAATAAAATTCTCTTAACAAGCTTGGCAGGGTGTGAAAAAATCAAGAAGCCTGGCCGTTGCAAGGAAAACGAACAAAGGAGACAAACATGACAAATGATAAAGTAATGAAAGACCTGGAATCCGCTTTTCCATTTATCCAATCTTTGACAAAGCAAGACAAAGAACTACTCCTGGGTCAAAGCAGGCACAGCACGTTTCCGGCAGAAACCATTATCATGAATGAAAGCCTCAAATGCAGCGGTATTTCTCTCATTGTCAGCGGTTTGGTGCGCATTTATAAACTTTCAGACGAAGGACGGGAAGTCACTTTGTACCGCATCGGTCGCGGCGAGACCTGTGTGTTAACGGTAGCCTGCCTTCTGGGTTCCGATGCCGTACCGTACCCCGTCTCAGCCGTTGCGGAACACGACACCTTAATGGTGGTTCTGCCGATGGAAGCATTTCGCCAGCTCTTCCAAACTTGTGATGCTGTGCGCCAGTTTGTTTTCTCTGCGATGGCTGCCAAGTTCTACACGGTTTTGAGTTTGGTAGAAAATATGACTTTTAAACGCACCAACGAACGGCTGATGGAATTGCTCATAACCAAAACCGGTGGCGGCACCTATCCCCTTTATGCCACACATGAGAGTATTGCATCAGAATTGGGAACAGCCCGTGAAGTCGTATCCCGTTTATTGAAAGAATTTGAACGGGATGGTATTTTGACCATGCAACGAGGTAAAGTAACACTGAAATCCATTAACCGCAACGCCATCAGTTTGGAAAGCCATTACGGAAGAAAATAGCGTGTGCCTTTATAAGGGTTATGTGTAACTTCATCACAGAGCATTCCCGCCCAATCCGATAAAATTAGTTCACTTGCCGGGTTGGTTCAACCCGGTTCACTATGTGAAACAGTTGTCAATCGTCACCGATGTCCAGGTAAAAAATGGAATATCAACAGCTACCTGGTTCGTAAGGAATCAGCAGAACAGAGGAGGCACCATGGGAAAGAAAGTTTTAATTGTTGGCGGCGTTGCAGGAGGCGCTACTGCTGCTGCACGCATGCGGCGGGTAGATGAAAACGCAGAGATTATCCTGTTTGAGCGCGGAGAGTACATCTCTTTTGCAAACTGTGGATTGCCGTATTATATTGGCGGCGTGATTACAGATGAGGATAAACTCACCTTACAAACACCGGAATCTTTTAATGCACGGTTCAACGTGGATGTGCGCATACTATCAGAAGTGACCGCCATTCATCGTGAAACAAAAACCGTTACCGTAAAGGATTTGACCAAGGGTACCAACTATGAAGAGCCGTACGATGCCCTGGTGCTGTCCCCTGGTTCCGCACCCATCCTGCCCCCGCTCGAAGGGGCCAATACCGGTGGGGTCTTTACCCTTCGCAACATCCCGGACACCTTCAAAATTAAAAATTATGTGAAAAAAGCCAAACCGAAACACGCCATCGTGGTGGGTGCCGGTTATATTGGCATTGAAATGGCCGAAAACCTGCACGAAGCCGGCGTGGATGTTTCCATTGTCGAACTCACTGACCATGTCATCCAACCCCTGGATGCCGATATGGCCGGTGAAATTCACCGACACATTTTATCCAAAGGTATTGGCCTTTATCTGAATATTGGCGTGACCGCCATGATTGAGCAGGATGGTCCTTCTGCCGCCCGTTATAAAGTGATGCTGAACAACGGCAGCGCTTTGGATGCAGACATGATTATTATGGCTGTTGGGGTCCGCCCGGAAAGCCAACTGGCAAAAGACGCCGGATTGAACCTTGGCACACGCGGCTGCATTTCGGTGGATCAGTATATGCGTACAAGCGATCCGAACATCTACGCCGTCGGGGATGCCGTTGAAGTCACGGACTTCGTGACCGGCAAGAAGGTATTCGTCCCCCTGGCCTCACCTGCAAATCGTCAAGGCCGCATTGCAGCCGATAATATCAATGGCGGCAACTTCAAATTTGGCGGCACGCAAGGCACTGCCATTTTGAAAGCCTTTGATATGACGGTTGCCGTGACCGGCAGCAATGAAAAGGTGCTCAAAGACAACAATATCCCCTATATGAAAGTCTATAATTTCAGCGGCTCCCATGCCGGTTACTATCCCGGTGCCACATTCATGTCCATCAAGCTGTTGTTTGCACCCGATACCGGCAAGATTCTTGGCGCACAGATTACCGGTTATGACGGTGTAGACAAGCGCATCGATGTTTTGGCCACTGCCATCCGTGCCGGTCTGACAGTTTATGACCTCACAGAATTGGAACTGGCCTACGCCCCACCGTTCAGTTCGGCGAAAGACCCTGTCAACATGGTCGGTTACACTGCCTCCAATCTGCTGGATAAGTCCTGGAAACCTTTCTACTGGCACAATGTTGCCGAGTTGGACCTGAAAGCTGTACAACTGGTGGATGTACGAACAAATGCTGAGTTTGAAAACGGAACCCTTACCGGAGCGAAGAACATGCCTCTCGATGACCTGCGTGAACGCCATGGCGAACTGGACAAAACAAAACCAGTGTACCTTTTCTGCCAAATCGGTTTGCGTGGTTATGTGGCCAGCCGTATCCTCAGCCAAAAAGGCTACGACGTATACAACCTCTCCGGCGGTTACCGTTTCTATACCATGGCCAATACCCCCACACCGCCCACGGCCCCAACCAGACGTACCCATACGGTCGTCAATAATGACGCCGCTGTGATGGATCTGTCCGAAAAATCACCATCTCACCAGTTAACGGAGACCACCGCATCCGGTACCGTGCTCTCCGATAATGTCCATTCCGGCGCAGCCAGGATTGTGAATGTTGATGCCTGCGGATTACAATGCCCCGGTCCGATTTTAAAGGTTCATGACGGTTTGAAGCACATGCTTCCCGGAGAAATCTTAAAAATTACAGCCAACGACCCCGCCTTTGCAACAGATGTTGCCGCATGGTGCCGCAGAACCGGTAACGATCTGCTGGAAAATGTGACGGACAAAGGGGTGATTACCTGCCATATACAAAAAGGCAGTCCACGTGTTGTCGAAAAAACAGCCATGGATCAACACAATGACAAGAACATCATTGTTTTTTCCGGAGATCTGGACAAAGCAATTGCTGCCTTTATCATTGCTGCCGGTTCTGCCGCCATGGGACGAAAAGTAAACATGTTCTTTACCTTTTGGGGTTTAAACATTTTACGGAGTGCCAAAAAAGTACAGGTCAAGAAAAACTTCATCGAAAAAATGTTTGGCTTTATGATGCCAAAGGGTGTTAACAAGCTGAAGCTATCGAAGATGAACATGGCCGGCATGGGTGGTGCCATGATCAAAGGCATTATGAAAAAGAAAAATGTCGCCTCCCTCACGGAGCTGATTGAAAACTGTATAGAAAATGGTGTAGAGATGACCGCTTGTACCATGTCCATGGATTTGATGGGGATCAAAATGGCGGAACTGATTGATGGCGTTCAGTTGGGTGGCGTGGCCGCCATGCTGGCATCAGCAGAAGAATCGGATATGTCCCTGTTCATCTAAGAATTAAAGGAGACGAGAAAATGACAATCGGAGAAAAATCAGTCAAACAGCATGAAATCTGGGCTGGAAAAATTGAAGTGGTCAGCCGTGCACCGGTGACCAATCGGGAAGATTTGTCCATCGCCTATACCCCCGGAGTGGCACAACCCTGTCTTGAAATCCAAAAAGATGTGGACTTATCCTACACATTGACGCGCAGACATAACCTGGTGGCTGTTGTCACCGATGGCACTGCTGTTCTGGGGCTGGGAGACATTGGACCTGAAGCGGGCATGCCGGTGATGGAAGGAAAATGTGTACTTTTCAAAACCTTTGGCGATGTGGATGCTTTCCCTTTGTGCATCCGTTCCAAAGAAGTCGAAGATATCGTTAAAACTGTGCAGCTCCTGGCTGGCAGTTTTGGGGGTGTGAACCTCGAAGACATTTCTGCCCCACGGTGTTTTGAAATTGAACGCCAATTAAAGGCCACCTGTGACATCCCCATTTTTCACGACGATCAGCACGGTACAGCAGTAGTGGCTTTGGCCGCCATGATAAATGCACTGAAACTGACTGGCAAGAATATGGCCGATATTGATGTGGTTGTAAACGGCTCCGGCGCCGCCGGCATTGCGGTGACCCGCCTGCTCATGAGCATGGGGCTGAAAAACGTTATCCTTTGCGATACAAAAGGAGCAATTTACAAAGGCAGAGACAACCTGAATGGTGAAAAAATGCTGATGGCAGAAATCTCCAATTTAGAAGGTAAAAAAGGTGCCCTCGCTGATGTTCTGGTGGGCGCCGATGTCTTTATCGGCTTGTCTGCCCCGGGTTGTGTAACGCAGGACATGGTCAAAAGTATGGCCCCGAACCCTATCATCTTCGCCATGTCAAACCCGACACCAGAAATTATGCCTGATGAAGCATTAAAAGCAGGCGCTGCTGTTGTGGGCACAGGGCGTTCAGACTTCCCGAACCAGATTAATAATGTTCTGGCCTTCCCCGGTATTTTCCGTGGCGCTTTGGATGTACGGGCGAGTGATATTAACGACGAAATGAAAATCGCCGCCGCTGAGGCTATCGCTTCTTTAATCATCGAGGAAGAACTAACAGCCGATTATGTCATTCCGGCTCCTTTTGATCCCCGTGTTGGCCCTACTGTGGCAAAAGCTGTGGCTGAGGCAGCTATACGCACTGGAGTGAACAGAATATAAGCTTTTTCAAGGCAGCATCAGACAGTTTTTTGCTGATAATGCTCCCTGTGAAGCCTAATCTTCTGTAAAATTTGTCGATGCTGTAGATGACAGGATAAAAAATGTTTTATAATGAGCCTTATGATTACAGTCCAATCTTCTGAGAAACTTTTCAGAACAGCAGAAGACGGCATAAAAAGACCGGTTCCGTTATGTTTTCCTTGAAAACATAACGGAACCGGTCTTACCTTTTTCAACTTATTTTTTCAAAAAGTCATCGACCTGACGTTGCATTTCAATTCTGGCATCATCAATACCGGCTGCAGTAAAAGCGTCCTGAAGTTTTTTCATGTCTGTCGGCAAATCATCCGATGCACCGGCCAATAAAAACTGCCCGACCGTTGTCAAAGTCGTTTGCAGTGCCTGCAACTGGGAAGCAATCGGTGCCATATCAAAGACAAAGGCACCCAGAGGGGCATGAACTACCTTGCTTTCATCTGCGTTCCATTTATCGTACAGATCTTTTAGTATCCAGCCTTGAGAGGAACCGGCCATTGCGAGGTCACGGTTTTTCCACGCCCAGACACCGGTATTGTTGAAGGAAAACCTGGCGGCTTCCGGTCCCGGTTCATAATAGCCACTTTGCCCGTCCAGCCGGTGTGTACCTGCTATCCCTGCCAAGGTCAAGTCCTGCAGCGATTTTGTACCGTAAAGCATATCTAAAACAAGCAGCGTACGTTCAGGTTTGTCATTGGATACGTTCAACGCCAGTCCCTGACGGTTGACCGCCTGCTTCACCCGTTTGGCATCCGGGTTCAGAAAGCAGATTTCTGTTTTCCATTCCGGATGGTCCCGGAAGGCCAAATCATAATTTTCGGATATCGTCTCCATGTTCGACACAAGGCAAGCACTTTGACCCATTTGCCACTGGCGAACAGCGGGCATTCTTGAGTAAAGCACTGTTTCCGGCAAAGCCCCAGCAATCGCTAAACTGCGAAGACGCAGCAGGGAATCCGAAAAATTCTTGTCCTCCATGGCATTGACAATTTTTGCAGTTTCATCCGTGATGTTATACGCGAGGAACGGAAAATCTTCCACCACCGGCAGCATGTTGTTGGGTTGAAACCAGGCAAGCTTCAAGTAAGCCGACAAGCTTTCCATATCGGCACCCCAGGTCCCCAGCTCCGCTTTGGCCGCCATTTTTAGATATTCATCCAGCGCATCCAGGGTTGTTATTTCATTCAAGCCCAGTTTGGCGCAAATGTCCCCGCGAATGAGGACAGGGTAGTCGTCCACCCAAAGGTTCCCCACCGATGGAACCATGAAGGCCTTTCCACCAATGTTGCATTCTTTTAACCCGTCCGGCGTGTAGTCTGCCAAAGCCTGCGCAATTTTTGGTGCACTTTGCGTCAGCATATCCATATTGATTTCCTGAAGCAAACCTTTTTCTGCCAAACGGTCATAATTAGCTGAAGAGGACACATATAGGGCTTCCGGTGCCGTATCCGCCGATAACAGCGTTTCCGTTTGCCCTGCCCACATTTGCCACGGTATAAACTTCAGTTCTATCGTTGTATTGATTTCTTCCTTCAGTTGGGTGTTCACCGTTTCATACACTTTTGCAAGATCCGTCGGTGCATCTCCGGGTACCAGCCACACCTGATGCACAGGATCCGTGGTGTCAACTGCGGCAACTGGCGGTGCAGGTACAAATTCATCGGTTTCAGGTGCAATCGGCTGATTACCGCAGCCAGCAAGACCAAAGCAAAAAATGAACAAAAGTACCCATGACAAACATTTTTTTGGGCAAATGTTCCTGGCAAATCGTCTGGCTATGCCAGTGTTTACAGGAAGCCTTTTTCTAATCATCATGATATTCAACCTCCCAGCTTGTTCAAACGGGTTTGTTGTTTTTGAAGTAGCGACCTGCAAATCCAAACAAGCCACCGACAGGAATCAGCGTGCCTGACCTGCAATAGAAACAAACTGTTCCAGTTGGACTACCTTTCGGCCATCTTCAAGGTCAAAGTGCCAATCCTCACCATTTTCATCACATATTTCGAAGTATTTCCCGAGATAGCAAGGCAACATGTCCAAAAGAGCAATTGGAAAATGAAGAGCCGTTTCTTTTTTATTTATTTGTCCAACAAAAGCAAGGTGTTCCCTCGTCAATAACACTTTGCCAGCCCCGACTACTTTCATCGGTTGTTCCGGGTCAACCGTATAGCTCAGAGATGAGACTGTGGCTTGTATGGCGAAATTTGCATCGTTCATCTTATCTGCAAGAAGGTTTCGCTGTACTAAAAACCAGGAAGGAATATCCTGAAATGCGCCTGGTGTACCACTCAGCTGCTCCAGTTTTCCACTTGGAGCATAACGGACCGAGGCACCACAGGAAGAGCAACGGACAATGTCATCCTTGGCGGTCATGCATTCTTCCTGTCGACAATCGGGACAGGCATGCAAGAGCCATTCGATATTTCGGGCCGGGGCTTTGCATTTGTATTGGTTTTGCAGGACAGCATTCGATGCAAACTCATTAAATTGTAAGGCTTTGAGCATTTTATCATGGATTTCTTCCAAGGTCAGCATCACCACCTCTTCAGTGGACATAACACGTCGAAAAACCACAGAGACTGGACCTGGCCGTGCTTTTTCAGCCCAGCGTGGCCATGCAATATAAGACCCCTGAATGGTTGCTGAAACAACCGGAACCTTACTCTTTTTCACAAATTTCGCCATGGCCGGTGAAAACTGACTGCCTGTACCATCCATGGTACGCCGCCCTTCCGGAAAGATGACCAGAATTCTACCGGCTTTTAATACATGCATCATCAGACGCAAAGACTGAATGTCTTTGGCACTATGGGATTTTGGTATAGCCCCAATCAGACTGAGCAAAAAACGCAGTATTGGAAACTTAAAAAAATGCTGACTGGCCACAAAGTTTGTTTTTATCGGGTTCAATACCCGTCCAATGATAAAGGCATCGATATTGGATGGATGATTCACGATGAGGATGTAAGGACCCTTCATCCCCTGAATGTCCGATTTGTCACACTTTGGGTGAAACCGCAAAAACCAGAACCATAAAAAAATCCGTAAGCCAAGCACCAGACAAGTGTTGGGCTTACCACCGTAACCCCTGTCCTTTTTTGGTTTTCCAACTTTGTTCTTAACGGATTCAGAAAGTTGTGTCATTTATCCCTCAACTTATTATGATACCCCAAAAACTTACATAGTGACTTTATGGGATGCAATCATGACATACATTCTTCATAGAAAGCAACACCTTCTATCAAGGTTTTTCTTGTTTTTAAATAGTGGAAGATGTTACAAAGAACTACACCGGAGAAAAGCCAATTTCTACACGCAAAAGCCGTCCAATAACCGCCAGCATATTTTCCGGCATGGTTTCCCTGACCGGTGCACCTTTATGGCAGGATACCTGTATCATACCGCCGGGCAACCTTTTCAGTTGCCTCATGAGGTTTTGGTCCCGCAGGGTTATAAGGTAATAGCCATTTTCAACAACGGTTTTGGTACTGGCCCCAAACACGAGGTCTCCCCTTTGGATACGGTACCCAATCATATCGTTATCGACAGCCTCTACCCAAAAGACATTTTCTTTGGGTTGACCTTCTACTTTTCCATCCACCACAGCCATCGTTCTTTTACTCAACTGGTGCTGCATGGAAAGGTCATACACCGGTACATCTTTGAGCATTTGGCCAAATGCATCACTCCAGGCAGCTTTGCCACCGGTCATAATATCAGTGGTGCCGTCAGTGGCAGTAGAATAAACCGTTGTTTCGGCCGGAAGGGGTTTTCTAGTTGGAACCGCCTGATTTCTTGCCGCTGATCCTGCGACATTTGACGTTGTCGGGGCTTCTTTTTCATCTGGAATTTCAGAACCAATGCCGCCTCCGAGTATTTTCGTGATACGCGCAATTAGGGCATCCTGCAGCACCCTTCGTCCCGCTTCAACATCGGCGATGTAGCTTTCCGCCACACCGGTTTTTTTGGCCAATTGTTTCTGTGTTAACCCGCTTGCTGTGCGTAAACGGGCAATTTCATTGCCAACCCTGCTCATCGTATCCTCCAAAATAATTAAAATATCTGCCTTTCAGGTATAGTGAACACCCCAAACGCAAATTCCCCCACTTGTTTCGGTTGCCTGTCCGCTTCGCGGACGATATGGCGGCGGTGTGAGCCACACGGCAGCTTGCCGCATCCCGGCTTCACGAAACACGCCTTTCAGGCTTGGGGAAAGTTGCGTTTCAAGTAACAATCCAGACAGTAATAAGTGCCATCCCCGTCATCTGATGCATCTGTCTGCATGTCTTTGCTGCAATTGGCGCATTGAACGGTGATGCTTTCCGGCTCTACCGCATCATCTTCATAGAATTCACAAGTGAAGTCACATTCTAAAGTTTCACAGGTTTCACAGGCAACATTCGGGTAACCGTGGACGCATTCAAACTCACCTGTTGACCCGTCGTCTCCAACAATTTCGATTAATTTTTTGCAGGTACTGCAAATACATTCTCTCATGCTTACAAATATTCCCTTCGCTTAGTACAGACTATATAACTGTTGAAAATGCTGCGCATTTTCAGATTTAAAAACATGCCTTTCGCTTCGCTCAGGCACAAAAAGTGATGCTATTTTGCCATTTTCAGATTTATACCCCATGCGTCCTCGTCGTGTTCGCACAAAGCCTGCTGAAAATGCTACGCATTTTCAGATTTATAGACATTCCTCTCGCTTCGCTCAGGCACAAAAAGTGATGAAATGCTGTTCATTTTCAGATTTATGCTTATTCCATTCTCTTCAGGTTCGCACAAAACTAGCTGAAAATGCTACGCATTTTCAGCTTTACCCTCATACATGGCGTCTATCTGATTTTGCAAATCTTCGTTTTCGAGGAATTCATTGAATTCCATTCTGCGGTCCATCAAGCCATATGGGGTAATCTCTATAATACGGGTTGCGATCGTTTCGATGAATTTATGATCATGAGAGGAAAAAAGCATGGTGCCCTTGAAGGCAATCAGGCCATTGTTCACTGCTGTGATCGACTCCAAATCCAAATGGTTCGTCGGATCATCGAGTAAAAGCACATTGGCACCGGACAGCATCAATTTTGAAAACATACAGCGAACTTTTTCCCCACCGGATAAGACGCTAGACATTTTCAACGGTTCTTCTCCTGAAAAAAGCATTTTCCCCAGAAATCCACGGATGAAATTTTCCGATTTTTCCGTAGAAAACTGTCGCAGCCAATCCACCAGAGAGTATTCAGCACCATCAAAAAAAGTGGTGTTATCTTTGGGCAGGTAGGATTGCGATGTGGTAACACCCCATTTATAAGTGCCTTCATCTGCCGTCATCTCACCCATGAGAATTTGGAAGAGCACGGTTCTGGCCGTATCATCCCGCGACAGGAAAACAATTTTATCATCTTTTTCAACGCGAAAAGAGACGTTGTTCAGTACTTTTTCACCATTAATGGTCTTTGTAAGGCCTTCCACTTCCAATATCTCTTTGCCGGCTTCCCGGGTGGGTGTAAACCCGACAAAGGGGTATTTACGGGAAGAGATATGAATGTCATCGATGGTAATTTTATCGAGCAGTTTTTTACGAGAGGTTGCCTGTCTTGCTTTTGAAGCATTGGAAGAGAACCTGGCGATAAAGGCTTGCAATTCTTTCACCTTGTCTTCTTTTTTCTTGTTGGAATCATTCAGAATGCGGACCGCCAGCTGGCTCGATTCATACCAGAAATCATAGTTACCGGTGACCAGTGTAGCCCGGCCATAATCGATATCCAACATGTTTGTGCAAACCTTATTCAAAAAGTGCCGGTCATGGGAGACAACGATGACCGTGTTTTGGTAATCCATCAAGAATTCTTCCAACCAGTTAATTGCTTTAAAGTCCATATGGTTGGTCGGTTCATCCAATAGCAAAATGTGCGGGTTGCCAAAAAGTGCTTGAGCCAGCAACACCTTTACCTTTTGATCTGAAAAAAGGTTGGACATCAACTCTCCATGCAGATCCTTGCCAATACCCAGCCCCATCAGGAGTTTTTCAGCATTCGTCTCGGCATCCCAACCATCCATTTCCGCAAACTCATGTTCAAGTTCAGATGCGTGCATGCCGTCGGCATCAGAAAAATCTTCCTTGGCGTACAAGACATCTTTTTCTTTCATAATGTCGTACAGTCTTTTATGCCCCATCATGACGGTATCCAGAACAGTATAGACATCAAATGCAAATTGATCCTGTTGCAGAACAGCAAGCCTTTCGCCGGGGGTAATCGTGACATCCCCCTCGTTTGGCTCTATCTCCCCCGACAGAATCTTAATAAATGTTGTCTTGCCGGCACCGTTAGCACCTATAATGCCGTAGCAGTTGCCCGCCGTAAATTTTACATTGACATCTTCAAATAGTTTTTTGTCTCCGTACCGTAAAGATACGCCTGTTACATTGATCATGAATTTTTCGCCACCCGCAGCGGGTAGCTACCTCCTATTATGTGCTGCACGCAGGCAAGCTTGTTGTGAGAACAGTATACCATATTTAACAGATATTTTGATTCATTTGTCACTGTCTCACACGGAAAAGCAAGGGTTCACAGGGGTTGCGCCAGTATGAACCTTGATTTTGGTGTAATAACCCCGATTTCGACTCCGAAGGAGGCAAAATCGATTGAAAATGCCCAATTTCAGGCCAATATCACGGTCTACCAGTACAATGCGGCGCATTGTACTGCCGACAACGCCGTGATTTGGCATCAAATTGGAGCGTTTTCGGGTTCTTACACTAGAAACCTTGCGTTTCGAATAATTGTCGTGCAATTGCCAAAAATTCAGTCTGCTTAGGCGAAATTTACCTGCCCTTTACGTCCACGCGAACACCATGTTCACCAACCCATGAGGCAATACCGGGATACTTCGCATCCATATAATCCTGAAACAATGCCGGGTCACCCGGATTCTTCAGAAACATTTCATAATGCCCAGGTACCGCCAACGCAGGCCGAACAGTTCCAACAAGATCCACCGCTTCCTGCGTCGTCATATTTCCGATGGTACCTTTTCTGTAACGCACCCCATCGCGGCCGTTGATGGGAACGAACATCACATCAAAATGTTCGTAGGCCTTTAATTTAGTTTGCATGCCTTCATAAATGCAGGAATCTCCCGCATGATAAAAGCGTAGTCCATCTGCTTCAATAATGTAGCCCAAATGCGGATGCAAACCACTGTCCGGGTCGGTATCCAAAAACTCGTGGGCTGATGGAATGGCTTTGATGGTCAAGCCATCTTCAGAAAATGACTTTTTCTCATCAATGCCAATGATACGATCTTCCGTAATTTGCAGTTCATTCATCACACTAACACGGTGTATTTCAGGCACCACGAACCGTGTTTTGAGACTCGCTTTTGCGATGTGAACCCAGGCCTTACGATCGATATGGTCGATATGATCATGCGTTCCAAAAACAAAGTCTGCCAGGACCGGTGTATGAACATCCAGTGCCGGTGGGACAGTGCGAGAGGCATGTGGTGAAAGAAAGGCATCAATGAGCAATAGCTTTGATGCTATTTTAATGCCAAAGCCCATTTGCCCCAGCCACCAAAATGCCATGCACCCTTTTTCGGGCTGAAACTGCCACATTTCATCCAGCAACATTTTTTGGTCTTTCATAGCGATTTCCTTCCGTGAAACAGTACATAATCCGCATATGGAACCCTGTTAACAGATGATTCAGCCTGCATTTAGCTTAAGCGGGCACATGCGATTTGTAAACACAATCAAATCTAAAAAGCCGACTTTACCCTTAGCCTAGAGCTGCAGCGGTTTCTTTCAGTTGCTTCCGTATCTGTATCTTCTGCGGGCATTTGTCTTCGCAGGCACCGCACTCGGTACAGGCCGAGGCATCTTTTCCCTTCATCCAGTCTTCCTTGCCAATTTGAGCGTATTGCTCTTTGGCATAATCGGTAATACCATAGATCCTGTGATAATTCATAATCTGAAAGTTCAAAGGAATATTGACCTCAAACGGGCAAGGCATACAGTAGTTGCAGCCGGTACAATAGAGATCGGCCATTTTTTTGTTCTCTTCCATGGAAGAATTAATCTGCAGCAACTCTTCATTGGAAAGTTTTGCTTCATTGGAAGCGACCTGACAGTTTTCTTCCACCATGGCCATTGAACCCATGCCGGACAATGCACAGGATACACCGGGGTTGGCAATAACAAACCTTAAGGCCAATTGTGCACTGCTGCTGACTTTTCCCGGCAGCAAATTCTGTATTGTTGCAGAAGGCGCACCAAGGCGACCACCACCGACAGGACCCATCACAACAACGCCAAGCCCTTTTTTATGGGCATAGGCAATGCCTTCTTCATTGGCTCTATCCAACAGGTTGTATTGGAGCAGGACCGATTCAAAATGACCGGTATCAATGAGCGGTATCAGATTTTTCGCATCATCGTGAAAAGAGAAAGAGATGTGCTTGATAAGTCCCTCTTCTTTTGCTTTTTGTGCCGCAGCCATGGGTCCGTTTGGTACGATGATTTTAGTGTTATAGGTCTCCAGATCAATCCCCCAAAAATGATAAAAATCGATACTGTCGACATCCAGTTTTTTGAGAGACTTTTCCAGACGTTCCCGCCAATGGTCCCCGGAGTCGTCCTCAATGGGATTTTTGGTGGAAAGCATGACTTTGTTACGCCAGCCTTTGAGGGCTTTTCCAACAACAATTTCACTTTCGCCATCACAGTAATAAGGGGCAGTGTCAATGTAGTTGACCCCCTGTTCAAACGCACGATGAATAATGCGTATGCCTTCCTCTTCGTCGAGAACCTTTTTTCCATTTACCGTTTTCTCGGGTAGGCGCATGGCGCCGAATCCCAGCGCTGAAATATTGAATCCTGTGTTACCAAATGGTCTGTATTGCATAATTTTTCTCCTTTTAGTGAAACACCTGTATAAAAAACGAGGTCTGACCTTTATTATACTAAAAGTCAGGCCTCGTTTCAACGAAATTGTAAAATGATTTTACATGACAAGGCCATGGTTGTGCAATCATCATGAAAATCTTCCCGACACAACCGGCTTTATATCCTGGTTGTGTCGGATGTCAAAATCGGGTTTAGAGACGGACATTCGGCTCTTCTTTCTTTCCTTCACGGGTTTTCGCTTCCGCCAATTCATCATCCCATGTCAGGTGACGGTAGTCAACCGCTTCTGCATCGGTGTTGAACCAGTTCACGAAATCTGCCCACATGGGTGTCGTCCATGCGGCATCAATTTCTGCTGTTGAATAGGTCTGTGATGCCAAACGGGCAAAGCCGAAAATGTCACGAACATGAGATTTTTCAGCGCCAACAACGCAGCGTTCAGCCAGGTGCGGCGGGATGAAGAGAACCCCGGACTGCGTCCCCAGGACAACATCACCGGGCATACAAATGGCCTTGCCAATACGGCAGGGAGAATTAAACCCAATCATGGTCACGTTAGCAATACCGGTAGGGTCATTACCACGGTAGTACGTTTGCATATCCGGGATTTGGACAATCTGTTCCAAGTCACGAACACCGCCCCAGATAACGGCACCACCGCGTTTTGTACGGGCCGCTATGGCCGTAGAGAGGTTTCCCCCAACATAGGTGCCTTCATAAATCTTATCAAACAAGTCAACGACCACAACGTCGTCTTCCACCAAAGAGTCGATAACCCATTGATTAAAGAAACCGCGACGCCCTTCTTGTTCCAAACCGTAGGTCATAAGGCTTGAATCCAAATCCGGACGTTTGGGAACCATGACTGCTGTAACAGCCCGGCCAACCAGCACTTTACCGGGATGAGAAACCCTGAATTCCCCTTCAAACTGGAAGCGGTAACCTTCATTCCATATTGGACCCCATGCTTCTTCGAGTGTAATTTTGCGCATACGACGCAAAATATCTTCAGATACTTTTGGCCGGCCGTTTTCAAACCTTTCGCCTGTCCATTGGGGGGTAATCTGCTTGATGTCGTCTTCATGACTGAATTTCATACCTTTTCTCCTCTCGTTGTTTCGTCATTTGTTCCTTTAGATCATTTCTTTTTTGCTTTTATACGGGGACCTTCAACTCAGGATTTATAGAATGCTTGTATTCAAAAACCGTTATAGGATACTGGCGCTATAACCTGAAAATGTTCTAATCTCTTTATACCTCCCTTTATACACCACTCTATAGCAGTACGGCACCACCGTCAATGCGCACACTGGTTCCTGTAAGGTATTCTGCTGTCTTGGAAGCCAGAAAAACGGTTAAATCCCCAACATCATCCGGTACGCACATCCTGCGAATAGGACTCCACATATACCGGCGATCCCGCATAACACGAACTCTTTTAAACGGTGCAGTATGCCCGGATTTGAATTCTATTTTTACCCCTCCGGGTAAAATCTCATTCACCGTGATGCCGTATTCGCTGAATTCGATAGCGGCTTCACGCGTCATCATTTTAATGGCACCCTTTGTCATGGAGTAACACACATCAAAATCTCCCGGTCGTTTGCCATGAATCGATGAAATCATGATGACACGACCTTGTGTGCTCTTTTTCAAATAAGGCAAAGCCGATTGCATACAGCGAAAATAACCACCAAGGTTGGTCTTCATAATCATGTCGTATTGTTCCTCGGTGTACTCATCAATATCATAGTTAGGCTGCCATGCGGCATTGTTCACCACAATATCAATGCCGCCAAATTTATCAGCAGCATAGGCCATCATCTTGTCTACCTGATCTCTGTCTGTCACATCCACTTTGTACGCTTCCGCTGTGCCACCAAGGTCGCAAAGGGTTTTCGCATGCGCTATGGCCATATCCGGATTGGAATTATAGGCTACCAGCACTTTTACACCTTCTGCAGCCAATTTTCGACTGATCCCTGCGCCGACACCTTTTCCGCCACCGGTAATCACAGCGACGCGATCTTTCAATTGTAAATCCACGTCTATACCTCCCGATCGCCGTAATGATACAAGTGTCCGCCATCCACACGAATTTCTGCACCGTTGACCTGTGCCGCATCATCCGAAACCAGGTAAGACACCGTTCCTGCAAAATCTTCCGGTTCCGTTACCCTGCGCAAAGCAATCTTTGATTTAATATCATAATTAAATGGCACCAGCAGGCTATCCAACAGTTCTGCTGTTTCAAGGGTTGTGTCCATTTCAACCAGGTTACAACGAACCCGTTTGCGGCCGTAAAACAGCGTCAGTTCCTTGCATAGCATCTTGATGGCGCCACGGCCGGCACTGTATGCAAACGCAACACCGGTCGGTTTTTCATCGTGCAGCGAGGAAAGAAAAACAATAGACCCCCCGCCGTTTTTCGCAATGACTTCACCCATGACTTTTGCTGTCATAAAGGCACTTTTGGCATTACGGTCTACATAGTATTGAAAATCTCCCTCAGAAATATCTTCTACCTTTTTAGGAAAAATAACATTGTCCGTATGAACCAGCACACGAAGTTGCACATTCATGTCACCAAGCCAGGCCAGCATTTCCTGCACAGCACTTAAGCGATGTGTTTCATAGGCACAGCAATGCTGTACATCTAGGCCTTCTAAGTTTATCGGGAATCCACTCGGAAAATTACGGATAACCAAAAACCCGTCTTTCTCCAAGCGTCTTGCAACGGCTTCCGCTGCTTTTGTTCCCGCATCTGTTATGAGTGCCGCTTTTATTCGTTCTATCATATTGTCTCCGTCCATCATAAGCCACTTTTTCATCGGGAATGACTTGTTCTTACACTCTTTTCTTTTTTAAAGCCTCTCATGTGACACGGGGACGGTTCTGTTGTCACAGTGCCTGTGACAACAGAACCGTCCCCGTGTCACACTAGCTCCACAAGCGATCGCTTGCGATATCGTCATTCCACATATCTGTGGCTTCCCACATGCCCGGCACTGCCGGATGCACATGTTCAGCCAGTACTTCGTCTACCAATGAATCAATGCCAAGTCCCGGTTTATCAGGCACGGTAATCCAGCCGTTATCCACCAAAGGTTTCGGTAAACCGGTGACCATATCATCCCACCAAGGAACATCCACTGAATGGAATTCCAGCGCCAGGAAGTTCTCGGTTGCTGCAATGGAATGCACCGCTGCCATACAGGCAATTGGACTTTCCGCCATATGTACTGCCATAGCCACGCCATAATCCTGTGCCATGTCCCCGATTTTTTTGTTTTCCATAATACCGCCGGAAGATAAAATATCCGGATGGATCACAGAAACGCCGCCTTTCTCAAGCAGGGGCTTGAAGCCTTCTTTCAGGTAGATGTCTTCGCCGGTTGCAATTGGTGTGGTGGTGCTGTTGCGCAAACGAACATATTGATCTGTCAATTGCCACGGAATCATGTCTTCTGCCCAGGCGAGGTTGTATTTTTCTACGCGACGGCATAGTTTAATACAGTCTTCTACACAAATATGCCCGAAGTGGTCGATGGCCAAAGGAATTTCATAACCAATAACATCACGGACTTCTTTGACGTATTCTTCCAACATATCCAGACCTTTTTCGGTAACGTGGATGCCGGTATACGGATGAGCGATGTTGTACATGTCGTAGGCATGCGATTTTGCCTGACGCAAGGCCATATCATCGCCATTTTCTTGTGCACGGCGAACCGCTTCGTGGGAGGCCGACATACTTTCCATGAAGCCGAGGGGCGCTGTGAGTACACCCTTTTCACCATGGAGAACACCCAGACCCAAGTCCATTTTTAAGAAAGTGAAGCCCTTGCCCATTCTGTCTTTCAAAGCTTTTCCCATGTCTTTTCCGGTATGTTTGCCATCGACATCGGTATCGCAGTATACCCGAATTTTGTCGCGGAACTTGCCGCCGAGCATTTGCCATACAGGAATGCCATAAGCCTTACCAGCCAAATCCCACAAGGCTACTTCAACCGCGCAGACGCCACCTGCTTGACGTGCAGTGAAACCAAACTGCTTGATGCGGCGGAAGATTTTATCGATATTGCAAGGGTTTTCGCCCAAAAGAATCCGCTTGAGCATCAATGCATATTTCTTGCTCGCAAAGTCCCGAACTTCACCGTAGCCAACCAAGCCTTGATTGGTGTACAGTTTCATGAGAATGCAATGCATCGGTGCGCCGGCAATATCTACAAAGCGCATATCGGTGATACGAAGGTCGGAAGGGTTTGAAGACTGTCTGACATAAGCCAGTGTGCTTTCGAAATTCTGATCCGTCATTTTTTCTCCTTTACAACGACAAGCTTCTACTGATACCTGTTTTTATGTTGCCATCGCGGCAACTACACCTCATATTATAACGACTTTACAAAGATATGATAGGCATTCTTTGCGTTTCATGCCTCAAATCTTGCTGTCCGTCATCCATATAAAGATTGTTTATTCATGCGCAATATAACACTACAGCGTAAGTTTGAATAATTCATTTTTTATGATCCATTATTTATGCGGATTTACAACAAGTCAGAATTCTCAAAAAAGATGCTTAACTTGGCGTAAATATCAAAGTCACGCTGTAGTGATAAATGTTTTCTAAGTGCCAATATTTAGAACCATTTTTTCCGTTTGAACCAGCGAACCATCAATAAACCTATAACCGTCATCAGAACCAGGACAATGGGGTAGCCATAGCGCCATTTCAGCTCTGGCATATGTTCAAAATTCATCCCATAGAGCCCAACAATAAATGTCAGTGGCATAAAAATGGTGGAGATGACAGTGAGCACTTTCATAATGGCGTTCATCCGGTTGCCATTGGCCGACAAGTGGATGTCCAGAGATCCGGATAGGATTTCGCGATAGGTGTCTACCGTGTCGATAACCTGCACAATATGATCATAAACGTCCCGCAAATAAGGGCTTAGTTCGTTCGAAAGCAAGTTGCTGTCATGACGCTCCAATGAAGACATGACCTCGCGCATGGGCATGACAATTCTGTGCAGGAGTATCATACGATGTCGCAGACGATTGATTTTCCTCAATGTTTCGGGCGAATTGTCGGATATAATGTGGTCCTCCAAATGCTCTATCTTTTCTCCCAATATCTCCAAAATATTGAAGAAATGATCCACCACTTCATCCAAAAGGGTGTAGAACAAAAAATCCGCGCCATTGCTGCGCAGCTTACTGGTTTTGTTGCGCAGACGATCATTGATATCCTGAAAAATGGGATGCTCGTCTTCCAGAACCAACAACACAAAATCCTTTCCCAGTACCAGACTCACCTGTTCCACATGCAAGCGGGCATTTTCTTCCTGCATTTGCGGCAATTTGCTGACCAGATAGAGGTAGTCGTCATATTCTTCTATCTTGGCACGCTGTTCCGTGTTCACGATATCCTCCAAAACCAGGTCGTGCAAACCGAAATAGGTGGCCACCTCACGCAAAAAATCAATATCATGCAGTCCGTTGACAGTCACCCAACACACTTGGCCTTCTTTGCGAGGCAACTGATGCAAATCGTCGATCCTTGCCTCATCCACCCAGGTCATGGCATCCGGATTGTATCCGATGACGGTCATTTTGACTGTATCCAAACGTTTTTCGCCCACATGAACGGGTGTTCCGGGCGGTAATCCTGTTTTTCTGCCGCGGTCTCCGACAAAAGAATTTTCTAAAATCTGTTGCTTCATTTTTCAAACCCCACATACATTATAAAAAATAGTGATTGAGGTCATGTAAACTGTGTTCTACAGATCTCTTCATTCACACAGCGCAATGCCCTATAATGCATTATAAGCATAACACGACGGTTTATCAATGAAACAGGTATCTGTTTTTTTTAGGATGAATATCAAAAAAAGTGACGCTATCCAGCATCACTTTTGAAACTTAACCAATTCATACACCATGTGAACTCAGCGAGTTCGCACAAAACTTGCTGAAAATGCTATGCATTTTCAGATTTATAGACATTCCTTTCGCTTCGCTCAGACACAAAAAGTGATTAAATTTTGCCATTTTCAGATTAATACCCTATGCGTCCTCGTTGGGTTCGCACAAAACTTGCTAAAAATGCTATGCATTTTCAGATTAATGCCCTGCTTCCCTAAACAATTAAAGCGTTGCAACACTCTTTCCGAAAGCTCTGGCTGCTTCTTGCGCCGCATCATCCGGGTTCCACTGGCTTTTAAAGCCATCGTTGACAACTTCAAAACCGGCACCGGCCATGAGTTGGTTCATCTCTTTCACAGCTTCACCGCTCCAGCCGTAACAGCCGAAGGCTGCTGCTTTTTTACCTTTGAATTTCAACTCTTTCATCAAGTGGATAAAGCCCGCCATTGAATGCAAAATACTGCCTCCGATGGTCGGAGAGCCAACCAGGACCAGCTTAGATTTGAAAACCTCTGTAATCAAGTCGTTCTGATCACTCTTTGCCAGATTATGAACTTTCACTACCACATCCGGATCCGCCAGGCCAATGCCCTCTGCAATTTTTTCAGCCAAGGTTTTCGTGCCGTTCCACATGGTATCGTAAATAATCGTAATTTGGTTTTCTTGATAATCATTGGACCATTTTACATAATTTTCAACAATCTGCATTGGATCGTCACGCCAAATCACCCCGTGACTGGTTGCGATGATATCAATGGGCAGGTTGAGTGCAATGACTTCATCCAGTTTTTTTATTAAAAATGTATTAAAAGGCGTTAAAATATTGGCGTAGTACTTAATGGCTTCATTGTACAAATCGCAGGGATCCACAAGGTCATTGAAAAGCCTTTCTGTGGCCAAATGCTGTCCGAATGCGTCATTGCTGAAAAGAATGTTGTCTCCTGTCATATAGGTGGCCATACTGTCCGGCCAGTGCAGCATGGTCATCTCAACGAAAACCAGGACTTTGCCATTGCCAATGTCAATGCTATCTCCGGTTTTCACGACTTTAAAATTCCAATCTTGATGGTATTGGCCTTTCAAAGATTTCACGGCGTTGGCTGTACAGTAAATGGGTTTTCCAGGAATGCGTTTCATGAGGGCCGGCAGTGCACCACTGTGATCCACTTCACCATGGTTGGCAATGATATAGTCAATTTTGTCCAGATCTATTTCCTTTGAAAGGTTCTCCACAAACTCTTCAGCAAAGGGTGCCCAAACGGTATCAATTAATACCGTTTTTTCTTCCTGTACCAGGTAGGAATTGTAGGTGGAACCCTTGTTTGTGGAATACTCATCTCCATGGAATTTCTGAAGTTCCCAATCGACTTTACCTACCCAGGACACATTGTTCTTCACTTGTTTTTTCATTGATTTCACGCTCCTTCACGCACAACTACAGAGGCTTGTCTTTTTGATGCGGTTCAACCGTAAGCAGCACTGGTCTTCTGATTCTAAGGCAAATCCTACTGTTTCAATAACAATTATCTGCTTCATACAAAATTTTTCATGTTGCTACGGCTACAAAAATAAATCTATTTTTCATTTTTATAATGAATGTCTCTTGTCAAAGAAACATGTTGGCTGCTGATAAATCGGTGAGACGAAATATATCAGAAACGACCCTTCATTTTTCTGTTATAAATGCCTTTGCGTATGTTTCAGCAGACCGTGACATTTCCACAGAAAAATCTGACATATACTCTCGCTTGCAAAAAGTTGTCATATACGCATCAAAATCAAAATCTGCCTTGCCGGATTGCTTCGCATGCATCTCCCTCAGTTGTTCCTCGCTCAATCGTCCGTATTGGTTTTCATGAACGATATATTCGCATTCAAAACGCCTTGGTTTGGTTCTGGTGATTTGATCTTCTGTCGGGTAACCAATGACCAGCATAGAGATTGGCACCACGTAATCATCCAGGTTCAGCAATTCTCTGTGAATTTCAACATTCTCCAAAACATCGCCAATATAGCATGAACCAATACCAAAAGATTCTGCCGCAACCACCGCATTTTGTGCTGCAATGACCGCATCTTGAATCGCCGAAAAGAGATCCCCCATTTGTGGCGGTCTGGCATCTAAACCAGCCGCTTCATATGCATCCAGCCATCTTCTCGTATCTGCTAAAAAAATCAGCACAAGTGGCGCTTTGGCAATAAAGGGCTGATGGTCACAGGTCTGTGAAAGTTTCTTTTTGATGGCTTCATCCGTGACATCAATAATAGCATACAGCATCTGATTGCCTGCTGTCGGTGCCTGAAAAGCGGCATCCAGAATGGCCTCTTTCATGTCCGCAGGAATTACCCTGTCTGTAAATTTCCTGACTGATTTTCTGTTTTTTAATGCTTCAATGACTTGATTCATATGCTCTCCTAAAATTTCTGTTATCAGCAGATAGCGATTGTACGCTAAATATGTATATTCATTTACGACACAGCCAGCATGCTGTGAACGGCGGCATAAATACGGCGGGCAATGGTGGGGTTGTTCATGGTATACAGGTGAATCCCATCCACCCCCTGTGCAATAAGGTCTACAATCTGATCCACCGCATAGGCTATGCCTGCATCGCGCAGGGCTTCCGGCTGATGTTCATAACGATTCATAATGGACAAAAATTTCTTTGGCAGATCCACGCCGCAAAGCGAAACCATGCGTTCTATCTGCTTTTTGTTCACAACCGGCATAATTCCAGCCTCAATGGGCACTTGAATACCCGCAATGCTTGCCCGTTCCTGAAATTGATAAAAATAAGCGTTATCAAAGAACAACTGTGTAATGAGGTGGTTCGCCCCGGCATCCACTTTTTCTTTCAAATGGCGGAGATCCTCTACCACTGAGCCGCTTTCTTTATGCCCTTCCGGATAGCAGGCTGCCAATATGTTCAAATCGCTGTTTTCTTTGATAAAGGCCACTAAATCGCTGGCATAGCGAAAATCTGTTTTCGGGGTGTAATCCGGGTGAATATCACCCCGCAGTGCAAGGATGTTTTCAATGCCGGCAAGTTTAAACTCTGCCAGCATTTTGTTCACTTCGTCCTTTGTCAGGTAAATTCCTGGTAGGTGGGCAACACTTTCAACGCCATAACTATTTTTTATCGCACTGGCAATTTTCAGCGTTTCTTTGTTGGTTTCACTGCCACCAGCACCGTAGGTAACGCTTATAAAGTCTGGCTTTAAGTCTTTTAACGCATCCACGGTATCATAGATGGTTTCCACCGCATCGGTGCGCTTTGGCGGGAATATTTCAAAAGACAGGACCTTTTTCCGTTGGAATAATTCTGTTGTTTTCATTCAAAAAGCCACTTTCCAGCCCGTATTGTGGGCGAATTAATCAAACCGTATGTAAAATAAGTTGAATGTATTTTACCACGATATAAAGAATATAGGTAAACTTGATCGAGCTGTGGCGTGTTGATGAAGGAATCACCCACAACAACACTGAGGGCTGTTGCGACTGATGCAGGGAAAACGGGGGCAAAACCGCCGGACGCGGTTTTGAGCCGCGCTGAGCACAGGACGTGCGAACCGCGGCGACCCCGTTTTCCCTGTATCAGACGCTTACAGCCCCAATGTTGTGAGGACGATGACGCATCAACATGCCACAGCTCGGAGTCGTTGAAATCAAAGTAATGCCCAAAAACTAATGACCCTAATCTTTATTCTTTATTCCTTACAGCTTATAGCTTATTCCTTATAGCTTATTCCTTATAGCTTATTCCTTATAGCTTATTCCTTATAGCTTATTCCTTATAGCTTTTCAATAAACCAACCATCGTCCAATAATCATCCGGATGT
>JBBRWP010000017.1:0-24506 GCA_038249175.1 Acetivibrionales bacterium | reverse complement strand
CCGCATAGTACACCATATCTCTATGGCGCACCGGGATTTGCTACCCGGCTCCTTGGTGATTACCGGGACCGGACTTTCACCGGCTGGTATGGTACAATTTATCTGGACGCGCATTACACCGGAATCAACTTTAATTTTTACTGGCATTCTTCATTCAAACCTTATCCATGACTTTATGATTAATTGCTTTAAAACATCCATCTCCACATCCGCTAGCTTGTTGATATACAAACAGGAGACACTTCTTTTGTGTTTCCCAAGTTTTTCAAGCAGCGGCTCTTCTCCTTCGTAGCTATTGAGTATATAAAGCGTCAAACTGGCTTTTCGTGGTGAAAAGCCTATTTTCATTGTATCGCCTTCAGTTCCTGTTGCATATTGATAATGATAGAATCCAAATCCCACAATACCCGGCCCCCACATTTTAGGCTCTTCACCTGTCACCTCGCGCATCATGTCCAACACTTCATAGCTGTCAGACTGCCTGCGTTTGTTTTCAACAGATGATAGAAAATTCATCACACTTGCATCATTCACTTTCGTTTTCAATGCGTACATCGTCTTTTCCTTTGCCTTTCTGTTGACTGTTGGCACGATAGAGAACCGGTGACGTTCCAAACATAACACCCTCTGATATCGCTGTTCTTTCCATCAGCACCAACTCTTGTGCAACTGATGTGATATTGCGTTTGAACTCAGGCGACTTGACAGCATCAACCTGTTTGCCGCTGGCTTTACGATAGTGGGAATAATTTTTCCATAAGCTCCCAGTTATCTTGGCGGTTGTCGATGGCTTTCTCAAATGCTCCAACACATCACTCCTGAATTCTTCCGCATAATCTATAATAGCCTTGCCTTCAAGCGAGGCAAGCTTTCTGCCAAGTTTTCTCGCCCATTCATTATCCAGTTCCTGACACAAAAACTTCAAAATGTACCATGCCTCAAAAACAGCTTTTTTATCAATCAGCGGCAGACTTTTCAGCCATGCAAAAGCCAACAGCCTGCGTCGCCAATCCCACCATTTCAAAGGACTTTGCAAATCGGTGGACGGAATGAGGAAAAAACCGTTCTCCAAAAGAAGAGAGCCAAAAACACCCGGTGGCTTGCCTCGTTTTTGATTTTTCAGCGTCGTCCTGTAAACACCGCAAGTCGGGCTGCCCTCCATATAGACATATGCAATAGCGCCAGAGCGTTTCAGAGCATCCATACAAGCAGTTGCTCCTGCCAACATGTCCGTTGTAACATCTTTGCCTTTTCGAGAGCGAATGGTCGCTTCCCCAATCCATACCGCTGCGCCATTTTCACCTGCTATATGGATGGGATCTCTTGGCACACCCAGTCCTGCCATACATTCGTTGCAAACAGGGCACCACTTATAGTCTCCCTTTTCTCTGCCAAGACTTTTCAGCATATCCCAGCCTTTTGCATTGTACCGTACGGGAGCTCCCATACAACACGCACTAATCCCGATTGCTATCCGCTCATGGAGGATGACATTTTGCTTTTCCATCATTTCACCCCTTTTGCTTGTTTTTTTGAATATAGACATCAATATCAAATTTTCGTTTACACCCATCAAAAGACATATAACGAATTTTACCAAACACGGGCCGCTCCCCCCACGCCCTGTCGTGAACGCCACCGATACTCCATGCTATGCCGACATAGCCATTAGGATCCATGCCATCTAGTGAATACCTGTCATTGAGCGTAATCGCACTTTTCAATGCCTGGTCGGGACTTTCACTCCACTCCAGTATTTTTTTGGCCCAATACATGCGCATATACCCATGCATGTTGCCTGTCGTCATCATTTCCTGCTGAGCTGCGTTCCAAAGCGCATCATGCGTTTTGCAACCCTCGAGATGATCTACAGAATACAGCCAAGTGCGCCTGTCACTTCGGTGTAAATCCAGTGTTTTCCTTGCCCATTCAGGGAATCCTGAAAACTCTTCATAATGCGGATTATAAAAGCAAAAGTTGTCAGACAGTTCACGCCTGATCACCAGTTGCTCAAGAAAATCGGATCCATTCTTTTCCGATATTTCATCTGATCGCATACCTTGCTGTACTTCCAATGCGATTTGCAAGGCTGATATTTGACCAAAATGGATGTATGGCGAGAGACCCGAGGCTGCATCCTGATTCGGATCATTACGTCTGTCATATCGATGAATTCCATACTCTAAAAACTGTTCCAGTTGGGTCTCTGCCGCCTTTTCCCCCGATGAGGAGAGAGACGATTGAACAAATTCATCTTGATATGGTTTCAGTTTATCCAGATCTAACTCCCCAAAAGATACAGGGTGCCTCATCATATCTGGAAGCGGGTGCAGATAGTCGTTCAGCACTTTGTTGATTTTAGGTCTGATCGTATAAGCACCAAATTCCTGTTTACCCGTTACCTCTCTGCAAGGGACGATGTTGTGCGAATCCACCTCAAGGCACATACAGTTAAGCTTTTCAGATACCTGTGAGCGCCAGTTCACCCACTGCGTCAAAGGTGAAAAATCAGTGAACACCGCACCAGGTTTTATTACCTTGAACAGCTCATTCAGTCGCTCAATCGATTGATGATTGAGCAACAGGAAAGGAATATTCAATTTATCCAACGATGTTTCGAGTGTTTTCAAACCAGCAGACATGAATGCAATCTGTCGCTCAGACGCTGCAGGAAATGTACGCGACATACAAAACACAACACATAAAGGTTGATCAGTGGATAGCGCTATTTGCTGTGCTTTTAATAGAGCGCGATTATTCATCACACGCTGGTCCCTGTTCATCCAGTAAAAAACGGGACCTGTTAATATGGGTTTGTCATTAAGCGGGTGGCTAAATCCATCAAAACCTGTCACCGGCAGTTGCTCCATTCATCACAATTTGTTCTTCCTTTATATCTACCCAATAAAAAAGAAAAACACAAAGTTTTATTATTGATTCTACCGTAAAAAACCGAAAATGATCCGATTTGATGCCAAAAGACAGCGCTCATCCTGTTTTTTGGCCTGAACTAGTGTCAAATTGCAAATATTTTTATCAGCTAAAAGTCTTTTATATCAATCATTACAGCATGATTTTAATAAATGCCGGCAAATAGGGTTAAGCCATTTCTTAGCCTTCTAAATGCCGGCAATAGGGTTAAGCCGCGTTTCCCAACTTTCTCGGCTCCGGCAGTTTAGCCAAACGCAAGAGCAGGAAGACCAGAATAAATGAAATGACCAGTTCCGGAAGCAGGTAGGAGCCATTGTAGAGAATGGAATACACCAGCGGGTTCTCACCTTCCGGTGCATAGGCGGAAAACACCACAACCCCGGAAAAAACATGGCAGAGAAACCGCCCGAACAAGGCAACAACTGTACCGATCATCAACCCAGAAGTCTTTTTACCAAAAAACCCGGCAACGCCCATAAAGCCAAAGGCAACGGGATAATCAAAAATTAAAGAAATGGGGTGATAGGAATATTTTGCCCCCAGTATAAAATCCATCACGCCATACAAAGCACATACCAGTATCCCTTTTTTACCACCCCATCGGTAAGCAAAGACCAACAGCGGCACCATGGAACCCGCTGTAACAGATCCACCCATCGGCATCGGAAAAATTTTTATCTGACCCAGCACCCAGGCCATGGCCAAAACGATACCCGCCTCGGCCAGCATCCATGTGTTGGTTCTTTTGGTTGTCTTTTTATTCTTTGCCGCATGAAACGGCTTTTTATATCCCCCGGTTTTCCCTTTTTCAATGGTGTGCACATGCCTGTCATCATTTTTCACATCATGTTTGATCATGTCATCAATGATCAGTTCTTCTGGTATATCCATTTCCCTTACCTTCTCTTTCCGCATTTTTTCTCAGCCATCCAGCGATACATTTTATTATTCTTAACTCATTTTAAATTCTGTTTTTATCTGCTGCAGCAAATAAAAAACCCCTTTACCAATGCTGGCAAAGAGGTTACATGATACAAAAATCATGGTGCACTTCCTACGCCGGCATTATCCGTCTCAGGTTCGTGGGTCGAAACAATTCTGTTTCCTCTCAGCCTTTCAGCTCCCCAGTAAAATATGTAATTACAAACTGATTATAGCGTTCGCACTGCTTAATGTCAACTTTTTCGACTGGCCTTCCTTTTATCACACCAGGACCCGTCATATCAGCAGCCCCTTCTTTTTTTTCGCTAAAGAATGGTGTTGGAGGCAATGCCCTTTTGCACTACGGAAAAACTGCCCGATTTGTTTCAGACACCTGTTATCATCTGATATAACCTGCTTACACAATTTTATTCGTCCAGTTCTCTGCATTCCAAACATCGCTGATCCAATCTTCATAAAACTCCGGCTCATGGCATACAAGCAACACCGTTCCATTAAACGCACGCAGAGCCCTAGCCAATTCCGCCTTGGCATCCACGTCCAAATGGTTGGTCGGTTCATCCAGCACAAGAAAATTGGATTCCTGCAGCATCAGGTTGCACAGGCGAACCTTGGCATTTTCACCGCCGGACAAAACCATCATTTGCGAGGTGATGTGTTCATTCGTCAAGCCACATCTGGCAAGAGCTGCACGAACTTCACCGTTGCCCATGGATGGATAAGCGTGCCAGACTTCTTCCAAGGCTGTTCTGTTGTTGTTGCGTGAGGCTTCTTGAATGAAGTGTCCGGGCACAACAAAAGGATCCAAATCGACCGATCCGGTAACGGGGGGCAGAATGCCCAAAAGCGTGTTCATCAGCGTTGTTTTACCAAGGCCGTTGACCCCCTTTAATGCAATTTTCTGCCCACGCTCTATCGACAGGCTTAACGGACTCGTAAGCGGTTCATCATAACCAATGACCAAATTTTTCGTCTCGACAATCATACGCCCAGGGGTTCTGGCTTCCGGAAAGCGGAATGTCGGTTTTACTTTATCACGGGAAACCGATATGATATCCATCTTATCCAGCTTTTTTTGACGGCTTCTGGCCAAGGTCGCTGTCGCCGCCCTGGCTTTGTTGCGCGCCACAAAGTCTTCCAGCCGTTCAATTTCTTTCTGTTGTCTGTCAAAAGAAGCCTGAACCTGCTGCTTTTTTACATCGTACATGGAACGAAACTGCTCATAGTTGCCTGTATACCGTGTCAGTGTGGCATTTTCGACATGGTAAATAACATTGACAACATCATTGAGGAAGGGCATGTCATGTGAAACCAGCACGAAGGCATTCGGATAATCTTTTAGAAAGCTTTTCAACCAGTTAATGTGCTTGTCATCCAAAAAATTGGTCGGTTCATCCAGCAGCAATATCAGCGGATTTTCCAGCAGCAGTTTGGTCAGCAAAACCTTGGAACGCTGACCACCACTTAATTCAGCAACATCCCTATCAAGACCGATTTCACCCAGACCCAAACCGTTGGCTACTTCTTCAATCTTCGCGTCAAGGGTATAAAAGCCGCTGTGCTCCAACTCATGCTGCAGTTCACCGACATCTTCGAGCATCGCATCCAATGCTTCCGGATCCACGTCACCCATGGCATCATAAAGCGTCAGCAGTTCTTTTTCCAAATCATACATATGGATAAAGGCTGTACGCAGCACGTCACGAATGGACATGCCTTTTTCCAACACGGTGTGCTGGTCCAGATAACCGGTTGTGATGCGGTTGCACCATTCCACTTTGCCGGCATCCGGCTGCAATTTTCCTGTAATAATGTTCAAGAAAGTGGATTTTCCCTCGCCGTTAGCTCCGACAAGACCAACATGTTCCCCTTTTAATAGTCGAAATGACACATCGTCCAAAATGCCGCGGCCACCAAAGCCGTGCGTGACGTTTTGGACTGTTAATATACTCATGATCTGTTTTCTCCTGTTCCTACATTTAGATTGAACATGATCTCACCAAAAGAGATGGGCGTATTCAGCCGTCATCAATGTGGCACAGACTTCCCTATTTCTTTGTACTGAGCCAATACATTACCCACCACTTCTTCCACAATTCAGGCAGCGCTTTACCAATACCGCCACCCTGTCCATCCACCACTGCAATTCGCATACAATTCACCCAGGCTTTCATTCAATATCAAAGCCAAACCATTTAGCAAAAATCTCAGTTATAATGCAAATACCCATTCCCCGCGCTCATAATTGCCGCAACACCCTGTTGATTGTTCACCAAGAACAATGCTGCTCCCAATGATGAACCTAAACCGCATCGGACTTACTGAAAAACAAAGGTAAGGGAAACCACTGACGGAAAATTTGTGTTCCCTTGGCATCAAAACCTGCCGGCCCGAGTTCACACTGTGCCAACTGTGCACTTTGAATATAAGTGCCCGTGATGCCAAAGAGCAATGACAAAGCCAGCATATAGGGCAGGTGCAGATTCGCCGGTTTTTCACTGATTGCGGCCGTAACCTGTCCATCTTTCACAACAATCTCTATTTTTTGCCGATCTGCAATGTCCAGGACCAAAAAGCCATTCGGCAAGTTTTCATATCCGGCTTTCAACTGCAAAAACGCTTGTACCACGCGATCAAAACGTAAAATACAAAACTGCTCCGGCATTTCCAATTTATGAAATTCACAGATAGGCATCAATGCCATCAGCTGCTTCTGTTCGTAAACAGGAACTGCATACCTGACTTCTTTTATATGCTTTTGCGTCATCCAGGAAGCAAGCACCTGATCAACACCTTCCATCAAATGTCCATCCAAAACAAGTTCATTGATTTCTTCACCTTTACTTGAAGCCGTAAGATAACCGACAAACATATCATTCTTGCAGATACGCCATACCTGACAGGTCCAATTCCTCAGAATATCCAAAAACCGTTCCGGTTCGCGCACGACACTGACAGGACCGCTTTCATACCAAACAAGTGCTTGTTTTACCTCTGCCTCATTTTCGGTAAAAGGGGTAAACGTAAAAACTGCCTCAAAGTCTTTGCCATAAACATGCTCTACATTTTTCTTATCCAGCAAGAATTTGACACTCTGCCCGCAAACGTCAAACCCGTAATACTGGTATCGTTGCCGCTGACCCCCCAAACAGGAAAAATCGATATCATCTTTCCGCATGTCATCCATGGCCATTTTCATCACATTTTTCATATATCCGGTGCTGCGGCTGTATGGGTGTACACAAACCATACCTATGCCCTTGACTTTCAGTGTCTGATCCTGCACGTTCATGCTCATGGGGTATGACCCCACTGCTGCACGGATCTTCCCATCCTCACGGGCAACATAGTGCTGGTCTGCAAAACCATATTCTTTTTTGTACAGTTTTGGTAACAGCGTCGGAAAATCGGTCGGGCTGCTGCTGTGAGAAAATACATAGTTCGCCAGATCAATCAACTCATTATGGTCTTCCTGTTTCGCCCGTTCAAATTGAACTGCCATTGGCTCCTCCTTATAATTTCACTTTCACGAAAAGATTCTCGATTCAAATGTCTGTCTGCCTATCCAAGTCTATGCAGCAAGCGAACAAGATGCGAAAAAGTCCCGGTTCTGCTATTGCAGTAACAGCACGTTACAAGATCCCTTGTATATGCGTTCCTGCTTTCACAGCATTGATAAAGTCATGAATGCTGTTCAACGGTTCCGGAAACACCATTCCCCCGCCTCTGAGCGCTTCTGCGATATGGGTATCTGAGCCATAGGTCCTATATAAGTTGTGCTTTTGGGCAAATTCCAATGCGAGTTCATCAAATAACGGGTTCATATGGCTCTTATTCTCTACTTCCACAGCATCTACCCATTCCGGCAGCAAGCGGATTTTTCGAATATACTCCGCCTTACGGAAGGGGTGAGCATGGGAAATAAAGCCCCCGGCACGATGCACTTCTTCAAAATACTTCTCCAAAGGCCAGGACATCAACTCCGGATGGGCAAGTAAGTAATCCTTATCCAGCCCGTATGTTAACAAATCTGTTGAATGGTAACCATACTCCCAACCAAAAAAAACACGAAATTCGCTGCCCTGTGCTGCCAGAACAGCATTGTCATAGCCCCTGCAAAACAAGTCCACACATTGCTTCCAAGGCAGATTTGAGGGCACCGTGGTGTTCCCGTTAAAGAAATGATCCGTGACAATCATGGCATCATAACCGGCCTCCTGATGGGCTTTTACCATTTCATAGGCCGAAGATACTGCACAGGCACTGGTTTCACTGGTGTGTAAATGTGTTTCAATCCTAAACATAACTTCTCCATACCTAACAAGTTGAGAACTTAACCTTGATTTCACTGCAACAACTCAAAAACAATCCCATTTCAGCCATAATACATGGCGCACATCCCATTTTTATGGCTGAAACGGGCTGTTTTCACCACATTTATTGATGTTTTTTATTCAATGAGGAGTTGTTGCAGTGAAATCAACCTTGATTTCGTGTTGCACTACAGAACTTTAAACATAGCCATAATCAAAATGATCAATCCAAGGCCAATGCGATAAATTGCAAAAGGTCGCATCGGTTTTTGTTTTAAAAAACGAATGAATCGTTCCACAACCAGTAACGCAACGACAAAGGCAACGACAAAACCCACAATCAAAGAAAGTACTTCTGCGCCGGATAATTGAATATCCATCTTCAGCAATGAATAACCCGATGCAATGATCATGGTTGGTAAAGCCAGAAAAAAGGAAAACTCTGCTGCTGCAACCGTTGACAGCCCAACAATCCAACCACCGATGATGGTGGAGGCAGATCGGGAAAAGCCCGGCCATATAAGGGCAAGGCATTGAAACAAGCCAATAATGACCGCTTGTTTCCAGCTCACTTTTTTGTCTTCATCCAAATCCACAGTCAGTTGTTTCACTGCATGCACAGGTTGTTTGCGAAATTTCCTTTCTGCAACGATCATCAGAACACCGCCAACCAGCAAGGCTCCTGCAACAGGCAAGGGAAAAAACATATACTGCTCAATAATATCATGGAAAAAAAATCCCAATATGCCGGAAGGGATAAACCCGATGGCCACAGCACCCCAAAACTGAAAACCGCTGTCTCCCGGCTTCAGGTGTCGGAAAGACCCAAATATCTTTTTTCTATACAAAACAACAATGGCCAATACTGCACCCAATTGAATCACAATCTCAAACAAGGTTGCGAAACTTCCTGTAAAATCAATGAAATGGCCAGTAATAATCATATGCCCAGTCGATGATATTGGCAAAAATTCTGTAATTCCTTCAATGACTGCGATAAAAACTGATTTGATCAGTAATATCAAACTGTTCCCCATGTTGCCCCCTCAGAGAATACTTCACATTGTGTTAATCATAGTGTAACCTCTGATGACATTTTTGTCATCCCTTCTCCAATAAAACACTGAAAAGTATTGTTTCCAGCACCTTATAAAAGAGCCGATCTGCACAAAGTGCAAACCGGCTCTTTTAAAGTTGATTCAAGATTTGTCTAAGAATTATGCCTTCAAACGGGCTTCCAAAGCTTCAAGTTGTTTCGAAAGCTCTTTGGGTAGTTTTGCACCATATGTTGCAAAATGGGCTTTAATGGATTCAACTTCTGCGAGCCATTGGGTCTTGTCAACTTTCAGAAGTTCTGCCATGTCTGCATCCGATACGCTGGTGAGACCTGTACGGTCAATGGCGTCGGCGGTTGGCATATAACCGATTTCTGTTTTCACAGCATCGGCTTTTCCGGCAACACGTTCCACAACCCATTTCAAAACGCGGCTGTTCTCGCCAAAACCAGGCCACAACCATTTGCCGCTGTCATCTTTGCGGAACCAGTTGACGTAGAAAATTTTCGGAAGTTTGTCGGCGCTGGTCATGGTGCCGATATCCAACCAATGTTGGAGATAATCGCACACATGGTAGCCAATAAAGGGCAGCATGGCGAAGGGATCACGACGAACCTGACCGATTTTATCGGAAATAGCCGCAGCGGTTAATTCAGAGCCCATGATGGATCCTAAGAACACACCGTGGTTCCAGTCAAAGCTTTCATGCACCAGCGGTATGGTGCCAGGACGACGACCGCCAATTAAGATGGCAGAGATGGGTACGCCCGCAGGATCTTCCCACTCGTCTGCAATAACGGGGCACTGGGATGCCGGCGCTGTGAAACGGGCATTCGGATGCGCAGCCAATTCTTTCGTGCCTTTGTTCCAGTCATTACCCTTCCAATCAATCATGTGGTCCGGTGCATCGATTCCGATGCCTTCCCACCACACATCACCATCATCGGTTAAGCCAACATTGGTGAAAATGCTGTTCTTTTCAATGCTGTACATGGCATTGGGGTTGGAATCCATGGATGTACCCGGTGCAACACCGAAGAAGCCGGCTTCAGGATTGATCGCATACAATTGACCATCTTTTCCAAATTTCATCCATGCAATGTCATCACCGATGGTTTCAACTGTCCAACCTTCGATGGTCGGCACCAGCATGGCCAAATTCGTTTTTCCACAGGCAGACGGGAAGGCAGCGGCAACATATTTCTTGATACCTTCAGGACTGGTCAATTTCAGGATGAGCATGTGCTCTGCCATCCAACCTTCGTCACGGGCTTGAACAGAAGCAATACGCAAGGCAAAACACTTTTTGCCAAGCAGGGCATTCCCACCATATCCGGAACCAAAGGACCAGATCATGCGATCTTCCGGGAAGTGACTGATGTACTTCTTTTCTATTGGAGCGCAGGGCCACGGCACGTCTTTTTCGCCGGGTTCCAGTGGCGCACCATTGGAATGCAGGCAAGGCACGAAATCACCGTCACCCAAAACATCCAAAACAGCCTGTCCCATACGGGTCATAATGCGCATATTGGTAACAACGTAGGCACTGTCCGTAATCTCCACGCCGATTTTTGCAATGTCGGAGCCCAAAGGACCCATAGAGAAAGGAATCACATACAATGTACGACCTTTCATAGACCCTTTATACAAGCCCCGCATGGTTTCTTTGAGTGCAACAGGGTCTACCCAGTTGTTCGTCGGACCGGCATCTTCTTCTTTTACAGAAGCAATGTATGTTCTGTTCTCTACACGGGCAACGTCAGAAGCCTGGCTGCGAAAAAGGTAACAACCGGGACGTTTTTCCGGATTCAAAGGGGTTGCAGCACCTGATTTTACCATTTCCTCTAAAAGTCTTGTATTTTCTTCCTCAGAACCATCGCACCAGTAAATTTGGTCCGGTTGGCACATCTCCGCAACTTCTGCGACCCATGCCAGCAATTTTTTGTTTGTTGTCATGCATTTTCTCCTTCCGATTCGTATGTTTTTGCAACATCCTTACCTAGTACGTTGTAACGTTTAAAACTTTCACCTTCTGATTGAAAACATCAGGCACAGCCAAGGTTTCATCATGCCTGTCAGTACACTTTTAATTGTTGTAACGTACTAGTATGCAACAATAGCTATCAGGAAAAGCAATTCCTTGTTTTACACAAACAAAACCCGCCTTTTCCCATTCAAAGCTTACCATATTTATGTGAAAAATTCAACAATGTAGTCGTTGTATTGGAATGTATACATTTTTGCATGCAAGTTTGCAAATTCAAACTTGCATTCTGATGCAATAATGAGCTGTCCCGATTCAATTCGATTAAGAACCTTGTGTTTATTGCCCTGCAATGATTGATTCATTCACAAATATTATGGTAAATATAATCTAAACATAAAACATTCGATTGGAGGACTCAACATGTCAATATATGATTTTACCGTAAAAGATGCGATTGGCCGGGATATCTCCCTTGAGAAATATCGTGGCAAGACACTGCTCATCGTCAACACAGCCAGCAAGTGTGGTTTCACGCCACAATATGATGATCTTCAAAAGGTGTATGAACAGTGGAAAGACAAAGGTTTGGAAATTCTGGCCTTTCCTTGTGACCAGTTCAAAAACCAGGAGCCGGGGAGCAATGAGGAAATACAACATTTTTGTCAAGTGAATTTTGGCATTACGTTTCCCGTATTTGGCAAACTGGATGTGAACGGGGATACAGCGCACCCCCTTTACCAATACCTGCGAAAAGTAAAACCCGGTATTGGCGGTGATGCAGTGAAGTGGAACTTTACAAAATTTATTGTGGATGCTGAAGGGAAAGTGAAGGGTCGTTATGCACCTGCCACGAAACCACAAAAACTGGTACCAGCCATTGAAAAACTTTTGTCAAAATAACACTTTATAAACCTTGAACATTGGTTTTTTTAGGATAAAATAATGCAACATTCAGGCAATCATTGCAATATCGGCGATGGTTCTTCCTTTGTGAGAACCATCGCCTGCATTACACGTTTCGACGTCATCACGGGTATGGATTACAGCCTATTGCCTGATTACACCCGGAAAGGTGTTTACCACTACAGCGTGAGTTTGAATAACTCATTTTTATGATCCTTTATTTATGCGGACTTACAACAAGTCAGAATTCTCAAAAATGATGCTAGACTTGGCGTAAATATCGAAGTCACGCTGTAGTGTTTACACCGGTTTATAATTTTTTGGTGCCGGTGACTTCACAACAAACAATTCAAGCAATTCATCATTTTGATTGGACACATTCATCTTTGTCATATATGGAATTGTCATAATACTCCCGAACGGATAATCATTCGCATCTTGATCATCAAGCTTTAATGTCACTATGCCCTTTGCAACAATCATGTAAACATTTGAGTTGGCGTTGTGTTCTGGTAAACCATCTCCTTTGGGCAAAATCATGTGGTTAATATTCACATTTTCGTCGTCAATGATACGTTCAATCAGTTTAGAATCTCCCAAACCGAATGCAAATCTTTTTTCTACCATTTCACACCTCTTTCTTATGTCACCAATACATTGACCCGCATATTTATCCAAAAACCAAAACTTTCGGTTCCGTCAGGGTCGGAATCGAGAAACTACAATGAAGCTATCGCAACCTTAAAAAACACCTTCGTCTCACTTTCTATTTTAAATTGTACATTGAAAAACAGCTGAAGTTTATAGCCATGGCTACCAATACAATTGTTTGCTATTTCTTTTTTGCCAATAATTTGCGAACCGCCTTATCATCGCACACATTGCCATGGCTGTTATAAAAAGTTATTGCACCTTTTTTCAGTAAACGCTCCAAACTATTCTTCAAATTAGACTTATCCCACCAGAAAAATTGATAAACAGCCGATAATTTCCTGTCACTATATATGCCATTCCAAAACCCGGTTCAAAAAAGAGGTTAATTCAGGCGACTGTGGTTTTGTAAAAATGTCCTGACTTCTCCCATGTTCCATCAAATCGCCATTTGCCAAAAACATCACCTTTTCACAGGCATTTTTTGCAAAACCCATCTCATGCGTCACCAGAATAACAACCAGTCCTTCATCCTGCAGCTCTTTGATCATGTCCAGCACACCTCCGGTCAACTCCGGGTCAAGGGCTGACGTCGGTTCATCCAGGAGCAATAGCTTCGGTTTGGCCGCAATGGCGCGTGCGATGGCGATGCGCTGCTGTTGACCGCCGGAAAGCTCATTGGGCAGCTTGTGTCCGTCTTCCAGCAATCCAAAGCGGTCGAGTAAGTTCTTCGCAACTTTTTCAGCATCTTCTTTCGTATAACTGTGCACTTGCACCAAAGGCATCACTATGTTTTGAAAACCTGTGAGATGAGCAAACAAACTTTTGGATTGAAAAACAAAGCCAATACTGCGCCGGTATGCCAGTAGTTTTTTTTCTTCAAACTGTACATTATTTCCGTCAATCAGCACTTTTCCGCTCGTTGGATAAATAAGACCGCCAATAATGCGCAACAATGTTGACTTACCGCCACCTGAAGGCCCAATGATGGCAAGCGAACGGATATCTGCCTCGTAAGTCAGTTTGTGAAGAACCGATTTTTCCTGTGTAAATTCTTTACGTATCTCTTTCAGTTCAATGTGCATAAAGTCCTACCCATTTCTCTCTTTGATAGCATAGCGGTCTTTGTCCGCAAGGTGTTTTCTCTGGTAACCTATTGTGTCAGGCTGACATCTTAAAATAATTCTTCAAACGCGTCAGATAAAACGTTTATACAACGCTAACTGTCGTAATGAAATTTCTTTTCCAGCACTTTGGTAAACATCGATAAGGGGAACGTCAAAGATAAATACAGGAAGCCTAAAAAGATATAGCATTCAAAAATTGCAAAATTTGTCGCACTGATTTCTCGCGTTGTTTGCGTTAGCTCAATGACTGAAATCAGAGAAAGCAAGGATGAATCTTTGATAATGGATGCAAACTGCCCTGCCAGAGAGGGCAGAATGCGTGTTGCCAGTTGCGGCAGCATCACCAGGCGCAGGGTTTGGTGCTTGTCCAACCCCACCGCTTTTGCCGATTCCAGTTGCGTAGATTCGATAGAATCCAGGCCACCACGGATAATCTCGGAAATATAGGCCCCTTCAAAAATGGATAGGATGAGCACACCCGCCCAAAACCGATTGGTAACACCCCACGCTGTGCCGACAATGTAAAAGAAGAGGTAAACCTGCATCATCATGGGTGTGCCACGGATAAACTGCACATAAACCTTGCTGATATACGCCAGGGGCAGGAAGCCGGACCGATTGGCCAGTGCAGACAAAAATCCGATGACCAGACTGAACACCAGACTGACCAAACTAATACCAACGGTGGTAAGGAAACCACTGGCATAGCGGTAACGAAAGTCCACAAGAAAGGAAAAATCAAGTGCAATTCCCAGTCGCTGCACCGACCATAGAAATATCGTTGAAAATGCCGTGACTGCAATAAGAATACTGAAAAAAACCTGGGTGAAAGAGGCTTGTTTTCCCTCTTTCAAAAAAAAGAATTGTGCTAATTTCATGTTGTCCCTTCGACAAGAATCTCTTCACGGATTCAAACAATTTTGATTTCACTGCAATAACTCGAAAACAATCCCATTTCAGCCATAAAATATGGTGCACATCCCATTTTTACGGCTGAAACGTGTTGTTTTCATCATATTTAATGCTGTTTTTTATTCAATGAAGAGTTGTTGCAGTGAAAACAATTTTATACCCGGCAGGAGAAGGTTCAAACCTACCCTTGCCGGATACAAAACCGGGATACTCTTCCTCATTTATTCACATCGGTGAAAAACCATGCGAAGCCAAACCGATCAAAATTATCTTTCTCATCTTTAAGATATTTCTCTGTCAGTGGCGCAAAGCCATCTTTTTTATAAAAATCGTCTATAAAAGTATTGACCTGCGAAAGCAGTTCTGTGTTTCCTTTTTTGATGCCAACACCCCAGTATTCGACATCCTGAAATGGAATATATACTGCTTTCGTGGTGTCCGGGTTCTTCTGATTATTGCGGTAAATGGTCAATTGGTCATAAATAAAGGCATCGGCTTTTCCTTGAATAACCTCCGTGACACAGGCACTTTCATCGGCCAGTGTAATGATTTCTGCGTTTTTCAGGTTCTTTTCAGCATAGATATTGCCGGTTGAACCAAGTTTTACGGCCACTTTTTTTCCGGCAACATTTAAATCTTCCATTTTTTCAATCCCTGAGTTGCTATTGACCAGCAGCGCCAGCAAGGCTTTGGCATAGGGTTTTGAAAAGTCGATTTTCTCTTTGCGCTCCTCCTTGATGGTCATCGACGAAATAACTGCATCCACGCGTCCGGTCTGCAAGGCCGGGATTAAGCCATCCCAGGAGATGTTTTCAATGACCACCGGTCTTCCCAGATATTCACCCATCGCCTTTGCAAAATCCACACTCACACCGGTGGCTGCACCTTTTTCATCTTTTGTTTCAAATGGGGGGTAGGCCAATTCCATACCCACTGTAAAGGTATCGGTCTTTTTCGCCGAACATCCGACCATCAGGCCGGCGGCAATCAATAGTGTTCCAAACAATGCCATCCATCTTTTCATACTGAACCTCTCTTTCAAAAATATATTATCACTGTCTTCAAGCATCTCACCTGCAACAAAAAGCTTTGCTTAAGTTATACCCTAAAACAAAGCCAAGGAACACAAAAAAAAGTCCCAAGGAACAAGGTCACATAAACGAACAGGACAACAACATGCAACCCTAAAAACTGGCCATGTACATCAGTATACCACTTGCCCTTTTTTCTTAAATAAAATACAGTCCTCGGCTGTTTAGATTTACTTAAAAAGTGTCTGCTGCTTTAGCCCACTATGTTTTCATGCATGATTCTAGCGTAAGAACTCGAAAATGATCCAATTTGATGACAAATCACGACGTTATCGGCAGTACAATGCGCCGCATTGTACTGGTAGACCGCGATATTGGCCTGAAATTGGTCATTTTCAATCGATTTCGTCTCCTGCGGAGTCGAAATCGGGGTTCTTACACCAGAATCATGCATGTATCCCCATGATGCAGCGCATGAAAACAGAACAGGCCCGGTACACACAGATTGCAATATCCTTTTGAAAAGAATAAAATGCAACTTATAAACGCAAGCTGACAATGAACGGAGGCAAATCTATGGGAATTGTAGCGCTCAACAAGCTGACAAAATATTATCCACATGGTGCACGGGGCATCATTGATGTCAGTTTTCAAATTGAAACCGGCGAGATTTTTGGCTTTATCGGACCCAATGGCGCCGGAAAATCTACGACCATACGGACGTTACTGGGCCTCATCTACCCGACCAGCGGCAGCGCGGAAATTTTCGGTAAAGACTGTATAAAATTCGGACACGAAATCCGTAAAGACATTGGTTACCTTCCATCAGAAGTCTTTTACTATGACAACATGCGTGTTCTGGAGCTTTTAAAATACTCTGCATCTTTTTATGGCAAAGTGGATATGGCACACATCAAATCCCTGGCCGATGCCATGGACCTGGACTTAAATCGAAAAATTGACGACCTCAGTTATGGCAACAAAAAGAAGGTGGGTATTGTGCAAGGTTTGCTGCACCGCCCAAAGCTCATTATTCTGGATGAACCCACCAGTGGACTGGACCCACTGATGCAGCAAACGTTCTTTGAACTGATCCGCACCGAAAATAAAAACGGCGCAAGCATCTTAATGTCCTCTCACATCCTTTCAGAAGTGCAGAAACTCTGTTCCCGTGTGGCCATTATTAAAGAAGGCCGCATTATTAAAATCGAAGACATTCAGGTGATGCGCAGTACCGCTTATAAGAGAATGAGGGTTTTGTTCAAAGACGCACCGGATTCTGTCTTCGAAACCATCCCCGGCATCAGTGATTTCAAGCGCATTGGCAGCGAATTCATTTTCCTTTTTGCCGGAGATATCAACACCATCATTCAAACCATCAGCACACAGAATATTTTAAATATTTCCATCGAAGAGCCAGATCTTGAAGAAATATTTATGCACTACTATGACAAGGGGAACTGAACTGAAAAGAATGGAGGAAAGCGGCGGCCTCCCATGACTAAAGTCACGGGTCTCCGGCCGTTGAAGCGTATGAATGTAAACGTACTGAAGCAAGAACTTCACATGTCTTTTCGCTCATGGTTTTGGTATACTTTCAGCCTGCTCGCAATGATGTTTGTCTTTGGCGGTTTTTTCAACTTTTTCAAGGAAGATGCCGCGCTGATAGATGAACTCCTGAAGAATTTTCCTATGGAATTCAGAGCAGCATTTGGTTTTGCCGATGTGAATCTTTCTGTAGTGGATGGTTTTTTCAGTTTCATCTTCAGTTATATTACTTTAATTGGTGCTATTTTCGGTATGAAACTGGGTGTTGGTACACTTTCTGAAGAGAGCCGCAGAAAAACAACTGACTTTCTCCTTGCCAAACCGATCAAACGGCATGAGATTGTCACAGCAAAACTGTGCTCAATTTTGGTACAGCTGTTGACACAAAATGTCCTCTTGTTTTTGCTGGGTGCGGCAGTGCTCCGTCTGATTACGGGCGAATCCATGGATATGGGGCTATTTGCAGCCATGTCGTTTTCCGTATTCCTGGTACAATTGTTTTTTGTTGGCATCGGCCTTGTGTTGGCTGCACAGCTAGACAAGATTAAGTCCGTGATGCCCCTCACCCTTGGGGTTGTTTTCCTTTTCTTTATTATTGAGCTGTTAAACGCGTCCCTTATGGAGAAGGCACTCACCTTCATCTCCCCTTTCTCTTATTTCAAGGGTTCAGACTTGTTACAAAATCATGGGTATGACATGCTCTATGTTATAATCGATTTGGCGGTCTTTATCCTTTTCACGGCACTCAGTTATTGGATTTATGCAAAAAAAGACATTCACGCCGTCTAGGGGTTCTTTCTGAACTCTGAGTAACTCTTATCCGCTGATATTCACATTTTACTTATGAAAGAAACTATTTTAAAACGTGCATACCTGCTGAATACCAAGGACAAGAAGAGTCCATCTAGTGTACTGTCTGGTTGATATATAGTTAAAATATGGCTTAATAAAGACCGGTAATGATCATTCATAATAAGTGGAAATATGAATTACTGATACTCTAATTATTTTAAATTTGAACCAGACAGTACACTAGGAAGCCACAGGCTTAACTATTTTCCAATCTCACTCCCCCTGAAATGTTTCAACCATTTGGGATGAATGGTTCAACATTTGCAAGTGAGGAAGATCAACGGATAGCGACTGTGGTCGCAACGAAGATAAAACGAGGATAAAACGAAGATAAAACGAAGATAAAACGAGGATAAAACGAGGATAGACCAATACACACGGAGGTTCCTATGAATATATTCTTTCGGGAGTTAAAATGCCATGTCAAATCCATGCTGATATGGTCAGCCACCATGGTTTTTCTGATTGCTGCCGGCATGATGAAGTATTCGGCCTTTGAGAAAACAGGAGAAGCCATCAACGACATGTTTGCCAGCATGCCGGAGGGCCTTTTAAAGATTATCGGGATGACTGGCGATATGGATTTAACGTCTGTCGGCGTTTTTTACAGCATTTTCTTTTTATACTTTCTTCTTTTGATGTCTGTCCATAGTGCCATGCTCGGCGCCACCATCATTAGTAAAGAAGAACGAGACAAGACCGCCGATTTTCTCGTGGTCAAACCGCTAAAAAGACACCAGATTGTCACCCCGAAAGTATTGGCTGCCACTGTCCTCGTTGTACTCTATAACCTGGTAACGTTCGTATTTTCCGCCCTGTTTGTTCAGCTGTACAACACCACCGGAGAATCCCTGACCCCTGCTGTATTTCGCCTGACGACAGCCTTGCTGATGATTCAACTGCTCTTTATGGGCATTGGCTTCTTGATGGGTGCAGTCGCTAAAAGTGCAGAAAAAGCATCCAGCTTTATGACGGCTGTCATTCTGGGAACCTTCGTATTAAAAGTCATTATTGATTTGAAAAAGGATTTGGATTATCTTGATTTTCTAACGCCTTTCCGTTACTTTGACGCCGGCAAGGTGATGTTTCAAAGCGAAATACCTTTTTTCTATACACTATTGAGCATTGCTATCCTTTTAGTAACAGTAGCCGGAACTTACTATTTCTTTGAAAAGAGAGATTTGCACACTTGATTGCAGGGCATACGTGACACCAAAATCCAACACAAAGAATCACAGAAAAACACCCCCAGTGCCATATCTTTTATCGGATGCATGGCTTTGGGGGTGTTTCGTTGTTAAGATGATGCCGGAAGAATATAGCCAGATTCACGTATAATATCTTCAGCTAATGAAAGGAGCCTATGCGTGAGATTCACACCGCCCATATAATGAATGAGATTCGGTGTCGCAACAGAAAAAGAAGGCGTTTGTTGCTGTCAGCGGATCTCTTGATGGAGGACGCCGGCTTTGTCATTTCGTCCATAGAATGGTAGCATTTCCGACTCAAAAATGAACCCTTCGCGAGCACTTCATTTGATTTTCCGGTTCAGAAATAATTTTTTATAAGGGAAGCACACAATGCACAAATAAAGTACCTTTGCGAACGCATATCTCAAAACAACTTTCATTCATACCGCTTGAAAAGAACACTGTTTTCTTTAGCAATATGTAGAAAAATATCATCAATCAGTTCGTGTAGTTTTGCATAAACTGCTTTCATTGTCGGGCACGCATAGTCCGGGAGTTTGAAATCTTCGGTCTCTTTCATCATGGTTTTGGTAATATCCCCCGCAGTTTCATGCTCTTTTTCCAATTTGGCTATCAGCATACGAATTGCTTCCTTTTCTTCGTCTGTTTTTTCAGTTTTGCGCATGGCTGGAAAAAGCTCCTTTTCCTCTTTGGCAAAATGTTCTTCCAGTTCCATCTTTAGCTCGCTAAAACTTCTGTGAAGTTTCATCAGCAAATCTTTTCCATGCTGATAGTGCACAAGCAAAATCTTGTTTATTAATGGATCTAGTTCTTTCCACAGGTTTCGTTCTGTTGCATGGTGGATTTCCAAAATCAAGTCGATCAGTTGATCATCAGATAAATCGCTGACGGGTTGCTCCTTGTCGGGTCTGAGTAAAAATGCATCGTCCTTTGGGACGAATATTAAGGTTATTGAGTTTTTTTCCTAGATTTCGTCCTTTGGGACGAAAATTCAGGTTATTGAGGTTTTTTCCTAAATTTCGTCCTTTGGGACGAAATTTTACGTTATTGCAGCAACATTTTACTTTTCTAAACGTACTGTTATGTATGCTATGATGTATTATGCGCGATGAAAGTACAATCATATTATCATTTTCAGAAGGAAAAGGTGAACAATTTGAATGGCAAGACCCGACAAATAGCAGGCTTTTCACTGATTCTAATGGCTGCTGGATTTATTTTTGTATTTGTAATGGAACAAAGGATATTCCCAGACAACATAGGACTGAATTTACTCATCAGTGGATTTGAGGCGGGTTTGGTTGGTGGTTTGGCGGACTGGTTTGCCGTGACTGCTCTATTTCGTCACCCCTTCAGCTTGCCGATACCCCACACCGCCATTTTACCGAACAGTCGTGAACGCATCACTACCGCGTTGGTCACCATGGTGGAGAATGACTTACTGAACAAAAAAAGCATACAGGAAAAAATACAAACTTTTCCTATTGCGCAATCTGTCCTACCCGCCTTCAAAAATCATTTACAATCCATCTCAATGAAAACAATGCTCCGTCAAATAACAGATGCACTGGTCAATCACTTACAAAAAAGCACAACGTTGCATTTTTTTCAGAATTTGCTCTCGGATTTTGTCATGCATATAGATATTGAACCCTTCATCAAAATCATATCAGAAGAGGTATTAACCCAACGCATGGAAACCGCCGCACTCGATTTTGTACTGCAGGCGTCCGAAAAAGGACTGCAACAGGAAGGTTTCCACATAAAAATGGGTCAAATTGCTACAGATGCCGTAAAAAACATGCCGGCCAAAGGATTTGTGAAACGGTCAATTCCTACTGTCATTGGCCTCTTAGGTGTTCAGAAGACAGGCTTGCTGATTCAGGATTTTCTGCTGTCACTTGTACAGGATATGAAACTGGATGCAAACCCAAGCAGACTATCCCTCTTACAAACGCTTCATGCGTTCATTGTTAAAATGCCAGAAAACAAAACATTGTTACAAAATTGGAACGTAAATCGATTGCAGTTCATGATGGGTTCCGATTGGGACAGAACTCTGAAAAAGAGTACACAATCGGTACAACAGACGGCGGTTCAATGGCTACAGAATCCAGACACGCTACAACTGAAACTAATTCCCTTCTTCGATAACCTGCTGAAGCAAACAATAGAAGATAGAGCGCTGCTTCAAAAGCTGGATGACTTTTTGCATGAACAACTGATGATATTTGTTGATGCACATCATGACGATATCGGCAGACTCGTCAAAGAAAACATCGATCGCTTTGATACCAAAATGCTTGTACAGAAAATCGAAGACAACGTAGGGAACGATATACAATGGATACGTATCAATGGTGCCATTTGCGGATTTCTTGTTGGGGTTGGTTTATTTGGATTGAAGTTGTTCCTGCGAATTCTTAGTTCCCAATGAATGATAAAAATTGCACATGCTCAGAGATGTCATCATTATCAACGACCATGGCTTCAAGATAGAAAGGATTCGCATTATGAATGTTATCATCGCTCCGGATTCATTCAAAGGCAGTTTGTCTGCGACGGATGTTGCAACTGCCATAGCGCAGGGTATCGAACGTGTGTGTCCAAATGCCGTTTTAAGAAAAATTCCCATGGCCGATGGTGGTGAAGGAACTGTAGAGGCTATGTTGACCGCGGTGGGTGGCACAAGATACACCACCACGGTCCGAGGCCCCCTTGGAGAGCCGGTAGCTGCGGATTGGGCTATATTATCAGATCACAAAACTGGCATTATTGAAATGGCGGCAGCTTCCGGTCTTCCTTTGGTGCCTCTGTTATTACGAAACCCATTGTTCACCAGCAGTTATGGCACAGGAGAATTGATTCGCAAAGTGGTTGAAGCCGGTTGTGAAAAACTGATTATCGGTATCGGTGGCAGCGCGACCAACGACGGAGGCATGGGTATGCTCCAAGCTTTGGGCGTCAGCTTCTTCGATGCGTCAGGGAAAGAATTGGGACCTGGCGGCGGTGAACTTTCCCGCTTATCAAGCATTGAGACAGACCATTTCATGCCCGGTGTAAAACAGCTGAAAATTCTTGTTTCATGTGATGTAACGAACCCGTTATGCGGACCAACCGGTGCGTCCCATGTTTTTGGCCCGCAAAAAGGTGCTACCCCCTCTATGGTAGAAACACTGGATGCCGGTTTAAAACGATTTGCTCAAAAGGCGCTTGATGCAACCGGTATGGATACCTGCTCCTTGGCAGGTGCCGGTGCTGCTGGAGGAATGGGTGCCGGACTGGTCGCTTTTCTTGGCGCAACATTGATGTCAGGTGTTGAAATTGTGCGACAGGCTGCGGGTTTGGATGATGCCATGGCTTCGGCAGATTTGGTCTTTACAGGCGAAGGCCGCACAGATAAGCAAACCTTATATGGTAAAGTCCCTTTTGGTGTGGCTGCAATTGCAAAAAAGTATGAAGTTCCCGTTGTCTGTCTTTCCGGCGGACTAGGAGAAGAACTTGAAGATTTATATACTGCTGGCATCTGTGCATTATTTAGTATTGTGGACGGACCGATGACCCTGGAAGCAGCGATGGGACAAACCGCCACTTTATTGGCCAGTGCATCAGAAAATATCATGCGTCTCTTTCTTGCCGGACATTTGAAGAATTAGGTCTAAATGATAAAGTGATTGTACCCCAGAAAGTCGTTTCACGACTTTCTCCGCAAGTTTTCTTGCCGGGAATTGCAATAAAGTTGCATTATGAGACAAATCAACACGATGTACCAGCATTCCGCGAATATTGGTACAAATAGTCTGACGACAAATTGCACCAAAAAGGTAACGAATCAAGCTCCGGTGTTATCTAGTGTAGCATATCGCTGACATAAGTTATTGTATTGCATTAAGTGGAGCATCACACATGAACCCACGAGAAGGAAACTGAAAAGCGTATGAATCTAAATTTCAATGATACAGTACACTAGGGCTTTTATTCTGTATTGAGGAGTTTTAGAACCTCCCCTTCAGGGTAACAATAATCAGGCGACCTTGCCTTGGAGGAATAATCGTGGTAAACGCTGCATCAATACTGTCCATATTATTCTTTTCGCTGATATTCATATATCTTTTTTGGGGTATTGAAATCATACGATTGAACCCAAAATCAAGTATCAACAGGGTGTTTTTAGCCTTTAGCATTGCTATGGGTATTTGGTCTTTGGGATATTCTATGTCGACTTCAGCCAATAGCCTGGAAACAGCCATGCTTTGGCGCCGTATTTCTGCCATTGGGTGGACCATTTTATACGCGATTATTTTGCATTTTTTCATATTGCTGACGAATAAAGACAACAAAATGAAGAACAAATGGTTATTGGTGTTTTTATATGTACCGGCTTTCATCAATACGACTATTTTTGCCTTTTCCACTCAGTTGGCGCAAGCCCAGTATAACCTGATGCAATTTGATTACGGCTGGTCAAACACAAAAGCGAATAATGGCTGGGATTGGTTTTTTTATTTCTATTATATTTCATATATGGCAATTGGGTTGGTCATCGTGTGGAAATGGAAGCGTCGTCTTGAAAATATAAAAATTGTAAAGAAAGCAAATCTGATTATTGTTTCTTTTTGTACTGCCTTCATCCTGGGAAGTCTGGTAGATATCATACTCGGTTCTTTGGCAAAAAATCCAATTCCTCAACTTTCACCATTTTTTATACTGTTTCCTACCTGGGCTATGTACTATTCTGCAAGAAATTATGGTGTCATGGGTCAGAAAAATTATAAAAAGGAAGAAATCATCGTTACAGACGCAGACCAAAAAATTGTATTTAAAAACTTGGCTATCGCCTTTTTTTTAGGAGGAACACTCAATCTCCTATCGGGAATCATACCGTTTCTAATTGACGATAATAGCAATCTGAAACGATCGTTATCAAGGGCAGGTTTCCTGTTTATTGCAGGTCTATGTTTGATGGTCTTTCAACGCGTCCGTAAAAAATCCATCAAAGAAGCGCTCACAATTATTGTTCTTGTGTTGAGTATTCCTTTTGTT
>JBBRWP010000016.1:0-25527 GCA_038249175.1 Acetivibrionales bacterium | reverse complement strand
ATCAAAGAACGCATAAACGCTTTAAGAAATGAAATGCAAAAAGAAGGGCTGACGGGATGGTTAACTCCAAGCAATGACCCCCACTTGAGTGAATATGTGGCAGATCATTGGAAGACACGCGCCTGGTTGACCGGTTTTACCGGTTCGGCCGGCACCTTGTTGGTGACTGCAGATAGAGCCTTTCTTTGGACAGACGGTCGCTATTTTGTGCAGGCAGAACAGGAACTCGCCGGAACGGAAATTTCGTTAATGAAAATGGCCCAGCCCGGGGTACCCACACCCTTGGAATGGATGGTAAAAAATCTGCCGTCGCAGGCAGTTCTTGGCCTGACCGCTGAACTTTTTTCAGCAAAACTGTGGAAAGAATATGAAGAGAAACTGCAAAAACAGGGCATTCACATGAAAGGAAACCTGGACTTGCCGGTACGGCTTTGGTCTGACAGACCTCCTGTTCCTGCCACCCCGGTATTTGTGCATGAACCCTTGTACACCGGTTTGACAGCAAAAGAGAAAATAAACCAAATCCGGGAAGCCATGAACAAAGACCAGGCGAGTTTTTATCTTCTGTCTGCACTAGATGGGGTTGCATGGCTGATGAATATCCGGGGCAATGATGTGGAAAATAATCCGGTGAGTATTTCTTATGCCTGTGTTGGAGAAACAACAGCAGTGTTGTTTATCGACGAACAAAAAGTGTCCGCCAATGTGAGAGCGCACTTGTCAGAAAATGGCATACAAACCGCAGGCTATGAAACGTTTCCCGAATATCTTCGCCAAATTCCGGCATCCGCAGCAGTAGCATATGATGCCAGTATTTCAAATGCCCTATTGCAGACGGCTTTACCAACTGCCTGCAAAAAAATAGAAATCAGCGACTATGTTGTGCAAGCGAAAGCTGTCAAAAATGACACGGAAATTGATAATCTGAAGCGTTGTCAGGCAAAAGACGGTGCCGCCATGGTGCGTTTTTTGATGTGGCTGGATGGCTTCATTCACAGTAAAGACCATAAAGATAGTGAAGATAGTGAAGACAATAAAGACTGTGAAGACATTAAAGACCGTGAAGACAGTAAAGACTGTGAAGACGGTAAAGACCGTGAAGACATTAAAGACCGTGAAAACAATAAAGACTGTGAGGACTATAAAAACATTGAAGACAGTAAAGACTGTGATGGCCGGACGGTCACAGGCACAGATGAAAACAGTTTTACCCCTTCTGAGTTGGATGTGGTTGCTAAACTGACGCAACTTAGGGCAGTACTGCCCCTAAGCAAGGGGGACAGTTTTGATACCATCGCCGCCTATGGTGCCAATGCGGCCATGATGCATTATAAGGCAACGGCAGAAAACCACGCCAAACTGCAACACAAAGGTCTGCTGCTGGTAGATACCGGCGGCCAATACCTCGACGGGACGACTGATATTACCCGCACGATAGCTTTGGGGCCGATATCAGCGGAAGAAAGAGCTTCGTGCACGTTAACGCTCAAATCGCACATTGCACTGGCACAGGCACAGTTTTTAGAAGGCAGTACCGGATCGAACCTGGATATTCTGGCCCGTTTGCCCATGTGGAAGGCAGGCATGGATTATAAGTGCGGTACAGGTCATGGTGTTGGCTACTACCTTTCTGTACACGAGGGTCCTCAAGGCCTTCGCCAAACGCATTCACCGGCGAAACTGGTACCGGGCATGATCCTCACGAATGAACCGGGTGTCTACAAGGCCGGAAAATATGGTATTCGAACAGAAAACACATTGTTGGTGGTGCCGGCGGTGACAACAGAGGATGGCACCTTCTACAAGTTCGAGACCATTTCCTCTTGCCCGATTGATGTGAATACCCTGGACGCTAACCTGCTGACGACCGATGAAAAAGACTGGCTGAACGCCTACCATGCATTTGTCAAAGCCCAGGTAGACCCGTATTTAAATGGAGAAGAACAGCGATGGCTGGCCGAAAAAACGCAGCCGATTTTGTGAAGTACCCTTATGAAAACAGTGAAAAGAACCTGCCCGGTTGGGCAGGTTCTTTTCACTGGCCTTTGTAAAGTGATGTTGAGGCATTCACATAAGTGTATTCATGGCCATGTTCATTATTCCAGATTCAGTTTCCTGGTCAGTATGATTTTTGAGATGAAGAAATAACCAACCCCATATAATGTCGAAAGAATAACGGCATACCACATGACCCCATGCATGAGTCCTTGAATATCGCCCAGGTTCATGCGATTGGACATTTGATCCAAACGCCCCATGATACCGGGGATGAGCAGTGTGATGGAACTGATAATCTGAACAACGGTGCTCAGCCCCAGGTAGGCACCCAGAGAAACCAGAACACGGTGGTCGTTGGCCAGATGCCCAATCGACATTGCGGCATATACCATCAAGATGCTGGTGATCGATGAAACCAGGATGGCGAGGATGACTTCGAAGGTGAGTAAAGCTGTGCCGGGCAACTGGTAAAATTGTGAGATGGCTCTTCCGGCTTCGGCCAAATTCTCCTGCGTGATGAACTTTCCATAAGCAATAATGAATACCGATCCAATAGCCACAAGGACGCTTGCATACATCCAAAGGACGGACAAGATTAGTTTGCTGACAATGTGCATCCATTGCGGTACCGGCAGTGTAAATGACAGGTAACCTTCGTCCGTGAGCAGGTTCTTATAAAAACGCTGCAGAATGACAATCAGAGAAACCACAAACATACCGATGAGAATAAAAACATAAAGCGTCATGCTGATGATCATGGGTGACTGAAATTTTGACGGGATAATGAGTGGAAGCACCCGATTGATGACAGCCGCCAGCAATAGAATACCAAACATGGGCAAGAAAATGCGGGCGGTTGCCTTGAATTCATATTTCAATAGTTTTCTTAACATCTGAACACCTCCCGGAACAATCCGTCTACCGATTTGCCCTGTTCTGCGCGAATGCTGTCTACAGAAGTGGACAGAACAATTTGACCGTTGTTGATAAAAATAACATGGTCTAAAATCTTTTCAATCTCATAAATCAGGTGGGTCGAGATAATGATGGTGGCATTTTCGTTATAGTTGCGTAATATGGTATCCAGAATATAGTCTCTTGCAGCAGGATCCACGCCGCCGATAGGTTCATCCAGGAGGTAAAGGTCAGCTTCCCGGCTCATCACAAGGATGAGTTGGACTTTTTCTTTTGTCCCTTTTGACAGCATTTTTAGTTTATCATTGGGGTTGATGTTCAGGCGCCCCAACATATCGGCTGCCTTTTCGGGACGAAAATCGGTATAGAAATCTGCAAAAAAGGTGACCAGTTGGCTGACTTTCATCCAATCATTCAGGTACGTTTTTTCTGGCAGGTAAGAAATAATTTTTTTTGTCTCTGTGCCGGGGCGCTTGCCATCAATCAATATTTCACCCTTGGTTGGCGACAGCAAATCGTTGGCCAGTTTGATAAGGGTGGTTTTTCCACTACCGTTTGGGCCAAGCAGGCCGACAATCTGACCGCGACCCAGTGAGAGATTTACCCCGTTCAGTGCGGGTCGGTTGCCATAAGTCTTGACGAGATCATGACATTCCAAAATTGCATTCATATGATCCACTCCTTTTGTTGTATTTGTTCTGTAACAAGGGTCAGCGTTTCTTCTTTTTTATAGCCCAGTTGTTGCATGGTATCCATAAAGAATGCTACGCCATTCTTAGCCAAATTGTCTTTGACAGTTTGAATGAGCGTCGTATCTTCCGTCACAGAGCGTCCACTGGTGCGGTAAGTGACAATGAGGCCCATTTCTTCAAGTTGTGACAAGGCTTTTTGCATGGTGTTTGGATTTACAGTTGCTTCTTGTGCCAGTTCGCGGACACTGGGCATGCGGCTGCCGGCCGGATAAGTACCGGTGCAGATAAGGACTTGCACTTTCTCAATGATTTGTGCGTATATGGGGCGGTCAGACTTCAATTCCCAAGACATACAATCCCTCCTTCTTAATAAGATAATGTACTAATAAAGTAATACAATAACACAATAATACAACAGAAGGGTTGAAATGTCAACGGGTATTCAAAAAAATATATAATGGACGAATCATGATATAATCATCACAAGCATAAACAACCAACGAGGTATATCATGCGCATTCCAGAAAAATGGCTCCCCTTTCACAAAAAACTTAGGATGGGCTTGAAGGCCACACCGGCAACATTGCTAATTTTTGGTTTTTTGTTTTTGATTGCTGTCGGTGGATTTCTTCTTTCTTTGCCTATCAGCTCAAGCAATCGTGTCCATACTTCTTTGCTAGATGCTTTTTTTACGGCCACATCAGCGGTTTGTGTTACCGGTCTGGTGGTGGTGGATACCAACCTCCACTGGTCTTTTTTTGGGAAGACCATTATTCTCATACTCATTCAGATTGGGGCTTTGGGCATCATGTCCGTGGTGACGTTATTTTCAGTACTTACTGGCAAACGCCTGGGGCTAACCCATCGCCTGGCCATCCAAGAATCCATCAGCAATTTCACCATGCAGGATATTGTTGGCACATTCCAGGGAATATTACTGGTAACCCTCAGCATTGAAGGCATTGGTGCTGCGGTTACGGCCACCGTTCTTATTCCGAGGTTTGGTTTTGCAGAAGGCGTTGGCAAGAGTATTTTCCATGCAGTGTCTGCGTTTTGCAATGCCGGCTTTGATCTGTTTGGCGGCAGTGAAAGCCCTTTTTCCAGCCTGACCGGTTTTGCCGGGAGTCCAATTCTTTTATTGACAACGGCCATTTTAATTATTGTGGGCGGTCTTGGCTTTATTGTTTGGAATGATATAGCAGTGAACCGACAAACAAGGAAATTTACCTTACACACCAAAATTGTGTTGTTGATGACAGTGATTCTCCTGTTGGTCGGTACGGTTGGTTTTTATCTGATGGAGACAAACGGTGCTTTTTCGGGTATGTCCTGGTGGCAAAAAGGCATCAATGCGTTTTTTCAGTCAGTGACCGCCAGAACGGCCGGTTTTAATGCGGTACCAATGGACAAGCTTTACGATGCATCTGCCTTGTTAACAATACTCCTGATGTTCATCGGCGCAGCACCCGGTTCTACGGGTGGCGGTTTGAAGGTGACAACCCTCTTTGTGCTGATGGTGTCGTTGATATCATTTGTACAGCGAAAAAAAGAAGTGAATGTTTTTGAACGCAGAATTGTCGCAGAGGTAATTGTGCGGGCCTTGGCCATCTTTATGCTCAGCGGTTTCCTGGTGTTGGTCACCGTTTTTGTTTTGTTGCTCAGTGGTGTCGGAAACTTTATGGACGCCCTTTTTGAGTCGGTTTCGGCGTTTGCAACAGTGGGTCTTTCCCGAGGGTTAACACCCGGCCTGCCAGCGGTGGCTAAAGGAATGCTGATGCTCACCATGCTACTGGGGCGCATTGGGACCATCTCCGTATTCATGAGTTTTGCCGGATTTCAAGATAAAGCGGGGCTTGCATTTCGCTACCCGGAGGGTAAAATAACAGTAGGTTAATGTTGTTTGTGTAATTTATGCAGGACTTTATGATTTTATCCCAAAAAGTCACTCAGTGACTTTTTGGGATAAAATCATATTATTCATATGGAGGACAAATGAAATCATTTATTGTTTTGGGTTTGGGCCGCTTTGGGAAATCCTTGGCGATGACACTTTATGAACTGGGGCATGAAGTTCTGGGTGTGGACGGAGATGAAAAAATAGTGCAGGACTTTTCAAAACACATCACCCATACCATTCAGGCGGATCTGACCAGTGAAGATTTTTTGAAATCGATGGATGTGGACAAGTTCGATGCCACCATTGTGGCTATTGGCGAAAACATACAGGTGAGCATCATGGTTACCGTGATGCTCAAAGAACTGGGGGCAAAGTATATTCTAGTCAAAGCCCAGGATGATTTTCAGGAAAAGGTGCTCTATAAAATCGGTGCGGATAAAGTGGTCTTGCCGGAACGCGATACGGGCATCAAGATTGCAAGAACCCTCGCAGCCGTTAACTTTTTCGATGCGATAGAGATCTCCCCGGAATACAGCATCATCACCATCCGGCCACCAGAGTCCTGGCATGGGAAAACCCTGGGAGAATTGGCGGTGCGCGCTAAATATGGTGTGAACATTATTGCAGCAAAGGATAATGACACAGATAACGTAATTCCAACTGCCAACACAAAGCTCAACTCCGAAACCCTCCTGACGGTGCTGGGGATGAACCAGGATCTAAAAAAACTCGGCAGTGTGAAATGAAATGTTTTGATACTTGAATCGCTGTTGGCTGAGTCAATCAAAACGACAGCAGAAAAAAGGTTAAGTTGTTGCACCCGAAATAGGTGAGACACTGGAAAAATAAAAACGGAACTTCTGGTAGGAAGTTCCGTTTTTGAAGAATGTCTGTAAGGTGTTATTGCTTTGCGGCTTGTAGCCGTTTAGGATATCAAAGATTGGTGTTGTCGAAAAGGTACAATCACTTTGTCACATCGTCCACCACAACCGCGTCACCTTGCACGCGTAAGGAAAGCTCCCCACGCAGCAGCTTTAACAAGGCATCTCCGATCATGGCTTTGCGCCAACCCTGCAGTAAGGGATTGTGTCCTCTTTCTCCCGCAGCCAGACTTTCCAAATCCTGCGCAGAAGCCAGGAGAGAAACCGCGATGCCATGTTCGGCAGACCGGTTACGAACCAGGACACCCATCAATTTGACGATGCTATCATCGGCCAGATTTTTTGGTCCACGATCCGGTAACTCCGGTAAGTCAGCATCGGGAACAGAAAGCCCCTCCTGAACGGCCTGCAACAGCTGGTCTGCAACCTTTCCATGGCTCGGAAGGCTTACACCGCGGATATCTTCGAGAGTTTCCTGGTTGATCGGTTTTCTGCGGGCGATCTCTATCAGGGCTTCATCTTTCATAATCCATTGTTTGGGGAGGTTCTTTTTTCTGGCTTGGGTTTCACGCCAGCCGGCGACAGAACGCAGGACAGCCATTTGCCGGCGATTGAGTGAGGTCGCCCGTTTGATTTTTTTGTAGGCTTCGGCTACCGGTGCATCGTAAGTATCAACAGCGGATAAGGCTGCAAAGTCTTCATCCAACCAATGAAGACGACCCTTCGTTGTCAATTCATCGTGCATTTTTTGGTATATCGGTTCCAAATAGAGGACATCGTTGAGTGCATATGTAACCTGTTCTGCAGTTAAAGGTCGTTTGAACCAGTCGGTATAGGTCTCGGACTTGTCCAGCTGCACCCCCATCATTTCCTGCACAAGTTTGGAATAACCTATTTGCGACGGCAGACCAACGAGTGTGGCTGCAATCTGCGTATCAAAGACCGGTGACGGTGGTGTGCTGCAAAGCCGGGACAGGAGTTCCATGTCCTGGTAGGCCGAATGGAATATTTTCACAATGTCTGTATCGATCAACAAATTGATAAAAGGGTTCAAATCGCTGAGTAAAAGGGGGTCAATAATCCCTGCTTTACCACCGGATGCAATCTGGATCAGGCAAAGGTGGGCATAATAAGTTTTTCCAGACATAAACTCCGTATCCACAGCCAAAATGCCGTTGTTTTTGACCATTTCAGCGAATTGAGACAATTCCTGGGTGTTTTGAAAATACAATAGATCTACCAGCCTTTCAGAGGTGCTTGAAATTTACAGTGCAACAGGGTGGCCTTTTTCTTTCAGTGCATGGTAACGTTCTACAATTTCGAGTGCCATGCGAGCGTTGTGATAAGGGCATTTCCAGCCGCTGACCTTTTCAGGATGGACTGTGCCTGGCTGTTTGTTGTCATCCAATGTGCCAAACCACTCACCGTTTACCCGGTCGGACATGTAACTGCGAATATACAGGGCACAATTAAGGGAGGTCTTCAGGAACAGTGCATTGCCGCTGGCCTGCCACGCATTCAGCATCCCCACCACGTTTTCGGCCTGTATCCACCAAACGCGCTTTCTATGCATGAATGTGCCTTCCGGGGTTCCTTCTTCTAACATACTGCCATCGGGCATAATGGATTTCATGCAAGCTTGTGCAATTTCTGTGGCAATTTTTTTGGATTCTGCAATCAGAGCCTTGTCACCAATCACGTGGGCGCACTCATTCATTAGCCAGGAGCCTTCAATGTCGTGACCGTAGCTTTCCCATAGATTCGTGTGTTCCCAGTTATCCTGCAGATATAAATAATAGTGACCCGATGCACGGTTCAATATCTTTTTGGTCATAATATTGAAGTGGCGTGTTGCGTCTTCCTTCATTTTAGGCGTCGGATAAACGCGCAGGAGGGAAGTATAAGCTTCTATCATATGAAGATGGGTGTTCATGGATTTCGTGGCATTATGGGAAAGGGAGCGCTTTGCATCAGCACGTTCTGACCAATCGGCCGAAAAAGTTTCCCAGTAGCCGCCATTGACAGGATCCAAAGCCACCTGCTCCAATTTTTCATAGAGGGCAACGGCATCATTCAGTGCCGGCTCATGGCCGGAAACACGGTAGAATTCACTTAATCCGTAAATGGCAAAAGCCTGTCCATAAACCAGTTTAAAGTCCTGTGCCGGGCTGCCGTCCGGGTGAACACTGTAATAAAAACCACCATTTTTTTCATCATAGAAATACTTCATAAAGTAGCGATAGGCATACCAGGCTTCTTCCAGATAAGCCTTGTCGCCCAGAACGCGGTAAGCGGAACTGTAAGTCCAGAGTAGACGGGCGTTGAGAATTAACACGCGTTCCGCAGATAAGTCGGGGCTGTCGTCGGTATGAAATGCACCATGGTAACCGCCGGTACTTTCGTCTTTGACGCGGTTCATCCAGTAGGGAAGAATATTGTTGTACATCTCGTCAAGAGCAAAGGCATTCAGCGATTCTAACTTGCTTTGATTGGAGTTTTGTGTGTTCATAGGGAGCCTCCTTGTACTTTGTTTTTTCATTCATATTGGGCATTTGCCAAAAATAGTTCTTGCTATTCTTATTGTATCATATATAATTGATTTCACTGAAACAACTCTTCATTGAATAAAAACCAGCAGTAAATGTGGTGAAAACAACCTGTTTCAGCCATAAAAATGGGATGTGCGCCATATTTTATGGCTGAAATGGGATTATTTTCGAGTTGTTGCAGTGAAATCATAATTTTGATAAATAGTAAAATGAATGGAGGAATTGAACATGAAGAACAAAGTAACAGCAAACATCCAGCCGGCGATGAGCCCGGTGCCGAAAGTCATTATCTCCTGCCGTGGAAAAGATGGTAAGAATAACGCATTGGTTGCAGCGTATTGCAGCAACTGCAGTTATGATCCGCCCATGGTGATGGTCGGTATTGTCCCTTCAAGACATTCCTACCAAATGGTCAAGGATACAGGGGTACTGGTTGTTCATCTAGTGGAGAAGAGTTTTCAGGAAACTTACGATTGCTTTGGCGGTGAGAGCGGTCGCGATGTCGATAAGTTCAAGAAAATGAATGTGGTCTTTGAAGACGGCGAAAAAGTGAATGCACCAGTTTTGACCGATTGCCCGGTAAGTATGGAGTGTACCGTTGTCGATTCTATTCGCACCGGCTCACATGAAATGTTTGCCTGCAAAATTGAAGCGGTTCATGCCCGTGCTGATTTGGTGGATGCCGAAGGTAAATTGGATCTTTCAAAGTTGGATTTGGTATAAAAATAGCCGATGTGTTATGGTTAAACCCCAGAATGACGTTTCGCAACTTTTCTCTGTAAGTCCTCTTGCGGCAAATTATAACTACGCTGCAATCTGGGATGTAATCGTGTTATTTGGTATAAATATTCGATGTGTTATTTGGTATGAAAATAAGCATTATGCTATTTGGAATAAAAATAATCGATATGTTATAATGGCACAAGCGTTCCCGAGTTTTTGGGGGCGCTTAGGCTATTATTTTTATCTTTTTAGATAGGGGAAAAGACAATGCATATACCGGATAATTATTTAAGTCCTGTTACCTGTGCGGTGATGGCGGCTGCCATGGTTCCTGTTTGGACAGTGTCAATTAAAAAAGTAAAAGCGGAGATTACCGCAGCGAAAATGCCAATGTTGGGGGTTGCTGCTGCATTTTCTTTTCTGATGATGATGTTTAATATTCCTCTGCCTGGTGGGACAACGGGCCATGCGGTTGGTGGTATCTTTATTGCTGTTCTGTTAGGCCCTTTTGCTGCCTGTATTTCTGTGACGGTTGCCCTTTTAATACAGGCCTTTCTGTTTGGGGATGGCGGTATTCTGGCTTTTGGAGCCAATTGTTTTAATATGGCTTTTGTATTGCCGTTTTTTGGTTATGCGGTGTATAAATTCATCAAGAATCGCTTTAAAGGTGAAAAAGGTGAATATATTGGTATGGCCGTCGGCGCTTATTTCGGACTAAACCTTGCGGCTTTAATTACAGCCATTGAATTTGGAATTCAGCCTTTGCTGTTCAAAAATGCTGCAGGTCAGCCGCTCTATTGCCCCTATCCTTTGTCTGTCGCCATTCCGGCAATGATGCTGCCGCACTTGCTTGTGGCTGGTTTTGTAGAAGTCGCTTTTACTGTAGGTTTATATACCTTTATCAAAAAAGCGTCTCCCGAGATAATTAATGAAGTGCCGGAAAAAAAGGGAAAGGCTATCTATGGTTTGGTTTTAGCATTGATATGCCTTACCCCGCTTGGACTGCTTGCCACAGGAACCGCATGGGGAGAATGGGGAGCTGAGGATATTTCGGGGGTTATTACGAAAGGAAATGCCCTTGGATTTGTTCCGGAAGGCATGAAAAAAGGGTTTAGCTTCAATACATTTATGCCAGATTATCAGATTAACGGCTTGCCTGAAATTGTTGGGTATATCCTTTCAGCTGTTGCCGGCGTCGTCATTTTTGTTCTGCTTTTCCGTATTGTTGCCGGGTTGATGAAAGGACATAAATCAGGGGGACTCGTTGATTAATGATGATATTAACCAGAACGCGCTGCCTCAGTGGCTGATAAAAACGGAAGCTTACGCGCCGTCCAGAGACAGTGCGCCATTTATTCAGAAAAGCATTATCACTTTATTGCGCATTCTGTCAAGAATTCACGCACAAAATGCAAAAGCCCACATTATTCAGGCCAACCCCGTCATTAAAATGTTGTATACTTTTTTATTTGTTCTCTTGCTCTCTATGACAGGGAGCCTTTCTTTTGTTGCCATTGCTGTTGTTTATCAATTGGCAGTGTTGAGCCTGATGCGAACAGAAGTGTTGCTCGGGGTTGTTAAAGTCAGCCTGGGGGTTGCTTTATTCACTTTTATTGTTTTGCTGCCAACAATTTTTTACGGCAATTTTTACAGCATGCAGATGATACTGCCTAAAGTGTTCGCCGCAGTTGTTGCGGTGAACCTTTTATCCCACACCACCCGCTGGAACGAGTTGACCGCTTCTGTAAAGTACTTTCATGTCCCTGACCTTTTTATTTTTGTTTTGGATATTACCATTAAATATATCCTTTTACTGGGTGAGTTTTCTCTGCATATGTTATATGCCGTGCAATTGCGCTCTGTCGGGAAAAACCGTAATAAAGTGCTTTCTTTTTCCGGCATTGGTGGAACCTTGTTTTTAAAATCACGTGAAATGGCAGAGGATATGGTTGCTGCGATGACCTGTCGCGGGTTTAGCGGAGAATACCGTGTGTATACAAAATACCGGTTCAGGAAAATGGATGCACTATATGTGTTGATAATGGCTCTGTTCGTTTTGTTATTTATATATACATGATTCTGGTGCCGGCCAGTCAACACCGGCTTTCTTGTGCCGGAAATGAATGTTCATAAATTGAAATCAAATTTAAGTATACCGATCCATCAAAGGAGTAGAATGATTGTTTTAAAGGATGTCACCTTTTCATATGCGGGGATTAAAGCGCTCAGCCATATTTCGCTGCAAATTTTGGCGGGTGAATCTGTGGCTTTACTTGGCGCCAATGGCAGTGGAAAGTCAACATTGCTGAAGCTGCTGAACGGCATTGTTTCTCCGGATCATGGCACTTACCATTTTGGTGACGACGAGATTACTCATAAAAAACTTCAAAACACAACGTTTGCGAAAAAATTTCATCAACGGATTGGTTTTGTTTTTCAAAACTCGGATACACAGTTGTTCTGCACTTCTGTTTATGATGAGGTTGCTTTTGGCCCGCGTCAAATGGGTTGTGATGAAGCAGAAACTAAAAAGCGTGTAGATGACTGTTTGGCGCTGCTTGGTATACAGGCATTTGCGGAACGCACCCCTTACCATCTCAGTGGCGGGGAAAAGCGAAAGGTGGCTATTGCCAGTGTGTTATCGCTAAACCCTGAAGTTTTGGTTTTGGATGAACCCATGAATGGCTTGGATCCCCGAACAGAACGTTGGCTCGTTGCCTTTCTGGATCAATTGAACAAAGCCGGAAAGACCATCATTACATCAACGCACAATTTGGCACTTGTACAGGAAATATCGCACAGGTCGATTTTGTTTGGCGAGGATCATACCATCGTTGCCGATTTACCAACGGAAGAGCTGTTAACGCAGGCGGATCTCTTGAAGCAGGTGAATCTGGTCGATGCGACGTATCATGTGCATGCAGATAGCCACCACCATCATTATCATATGCATTATACGCATGGAGATCATGAAAATGGCTTCTTGAAATAACTTCTGCCATTAACACAGCAATGCCTGAAGTCTTTTTCTTGAAATAACTTCTGCCATCAACACAGCAATGCCTGAAGCCTTTTTATTGAAATAGCCCTGCTTTGATTATTCCAAGTATTGTTACCCCGGCTGATATGGCATATGATAATATCGTGCAATTTTTCAGATATTAAGAAATGGTTTTTCACAATAACGGTTTCCGGAGGTACTCTATGTTCAACCTGCTGCACACATCAGACTGGCATCTTGGCCGCACCCTTTATGGTAAAAAACGTTATGAAGAACAGGAAAAATTTCTGTTGTGGCTTTCAAATTTAATAGAAGACAATGCCATCGATGGGATTGTTATTGCCGGAGATATCTTCGATACGGTAGCGCCGAGTAACCGTTCGCAGGAACTTTATTACCAGTTTCTTTGCCGAACGGCCACTTCCACTTGCAGGCATATTGTTGTTGTTGGCGGCAATCATGATTCACCGTCTTTTTTAGATGCTCCCAAAGATTTACTGCGTGCACTAAAGGTGTATGTGATTGGTGCAGCCACGGAGAATATTGAGGATGAAGTGTTGGTCTTGCACGATGTTGTGGGGAAGCCGGAATTGATTGTTTGTGCCGTGCCTTATTTGCGTGACCGGGATGTCAGAATGGCTGCAACAGGCGAATCCATGGCGGATAAGGACCGTAAAATGGCAGAAGGTATTGCGCGACATTATGAGGACGTTGTGAAGGTGGCTGAAGAAAAGCGCGCAGCGTTGGGTACTGATATACCTATTGTTGGTACGGGTCATTTGTTTACTGCCGGTGGAAAAACCCTGGCAGATGATGGTGTGAGGGATTTGTATATTGGTTCTCTGGCCTATATTGGTGTGGACAGCTTTCCCAAGGCACTCGACTATCTGGCACTTGGTCACCTGCATATCCCCCAACGTGTTAGCGGCTCTGAAATTCTCCGATACAGCGGTTCACCCATCCCCATGGGTTTTGGAGAGGCGAAGCAACAAAAACATGTGGTTAAGGTATGTTTTGAAGATAAACAACCAGTAGATAGTCAGCTTGAAGCAATGCAGCCATTAGAAAACCAGTTCGTGAACAATCAAGTGCTAGATAAAGAGCGGGTAGAAAACCAGCCGATGGAATATCAACAACTAGAAAAACTGCCAGTACAAAATCAGCTATCTAATTGTCAGCAAATAGTGGAACCGATTCCTGTACCTTGTTTTCAAAAGCTGGAATCCCTTCAAGGAGACTGGGCATACTTGTCAGAACGCCTGTCCGCACTGACGAGGGCAGACGAAAATATCTGGCTGGAAGTGACATATACCGGCGACACCGTCATGCCCGATTTGCGGGAGCGGCTCTATGAAAGCGTTGCCGGCACAACTGTAGAGATATTGCGCATCCAGAACAAGCAGCTGCGGGATAAAGTGTTAACGCAGGATAAACCGGAAGAAACGCTGGATGATTTGAATGTGGCTGACGTGTTCGAACGTTGCCTGGCCATGAACAGCGTACCGGAAGACCAATGTGTATCCCTGCGGCAGACCTATAAACAATTGTTGTTGCAGATGCAAGATGCGGGCGAAAAAGCAGAATTATAGATGATTCTGGTGACCAATTTCAGGCCAATATCGCGGTCTGCCAGTACAATGCGGCGCATTGTACTGCCGATAACGCCGCGATTTGGCATCAAATTGGGCTGGTCGCAAGCAAACTTGCTGCTCGCCCATGCAACCTGGAGCATTTTCGGGTTATTACGGTAGAATCATAGATAGTCCTGAACATATTAAATCACTGCATAATTTCAAGTCAAGGATAAAAAAAAGGGTAACTATAGTTTCCTTGATGTTTTCATAAATTAGTCGCTAAATAACCTGGACAGTTGCAATTAAGTGTAAGCATTCGTTCTACCGGAGGGACAACATGAAAATACTGCAAATCCGTTTTAAAAACCTGAATTCTTTGGTCGGCGAATGGACAATCGATTTGGAAAACCCCGCGTATACGGACAATGGCATTTTTGCCATTACAGGGCCTACCGGCGCGGGCAAATCCACCGTACTGGATGCTTTGTGTCTGGCACTGTATGGCCGTACCCCCCGGCTGAACCGTGTGAATAAAAGCGGGAATGAAATCTTGTCCCGTCGCATGGGAGATTGTTTTGCAGAAGTGACTTTTGAAACCGCCAAAGGCAAATACCGCTGTGTCTGGAGCCAAAACCGTGCCCGCAAAAAGGCAGACGGGGAACTGCAAATGCCAAGACAGGAAATTTCCGATGCGACGACCGGTAAAGTTCTGGAGGGCAAAATTCGTGGGGTGGCAGAAAAAATTGAAGAAGTGACCGGCATGGACTTTGACCGGTTCACCCGGTCCATGTTGCTTGCCCAAGGCGGCTTTTCAGCTTTTTTGCAGGCAGCACCGGACGATCGTGCGCCTATTTTGGAACAGATAACGGGAACGGAAATTTACAGCAATATTTCCATGGCCGTGCATGAACAGTATGTGGCAGAGAAAAACTGTCTGGAAGACCTGCAAAAGGAACTTGCAGGCTTACCCCTTTTAACGGCAGAACAAGAGGCGGCATATAAAGAGAGTCTGGTGGCTTCTGAAGTGCAGGAAAAAAGCATTGGCAGTGATATAGAACGCTGTCAGGCAGAAATAGCATGGATAACAGGGATTGAACGTCTGCAGAAGGATCTTGCCGCTTTGGAAATGGAGCAGGAAAACTTGGTTGGAGAAGAAATAGCCTTTCTGCCGGAACAGGAAAGGCTGAAAAACGCAGAAAAAGCGTTGGAATTATCCGCTGTGTATGCCAGCCTGCGAAGCATGCGGAAGGAACAAGAAAACGATATTAAAAACAGGGAGACAGAAACAGCACGGTTACCGGTGTTTGAAAGTAATGTAGAGCAGCGGAAAGAGCAGCTTGTGACCCTTGTTTCGAGTCTGACAAAGAAAAAAGAAGAACAGCAGTTGTCGCTGCCGATAATTCGTGCCACCCAGACCTTAGACTTAAAAATTGCAGAACGCCGTCCACCCCTGGCATTGCTGCAGAAATCTGTATTGGCTGGTCAGGAAGAAGTGCAGAAACTTTCTGAAAAAACAATGAAGGATGTAGTAGAACTAGGGAAGTTGTCACTTGCCCTTGAAAAAATTGCTGGGGATATGGCTGCTGCAAAGGCAGATGAATGCCTTGTGGAAGAATTGACCGGTTTGCAGCAGCGTATTTCCTTCATTCAAACCGTTAATCGACAGAGACTGGATAAGAAAAAGGAAGCAGCAGCAGCTGAAAACGCAGTGACCAATAAAGCACAGCAGCTTATGGAAATACAGACGGAACAGATAAAGCACCATCAGGAAGTGGATGCTTTGGCTTTGGCGCGTGAAAAAGGAGAAATGCGTATTCAGGATTTGCTGGGGGTCTCCTCACTGTCCCGTTTGCGTGAGGTACGGGATGTTTTTGCCTCTTCAGAAAATGATCTTGCCCGTGCAATGGAAGCAGCAAAAACAGCACATCTTAGCGGCGAACGCAGGTTTCTTTTTGAAGACAAAAAGAACAAGGCATTGGACGAGCAAAAAGTCAAAACGGAACGTTTGACGGCAAAAGAAGCCTTGTCACTGAATCTTGAAAAGGAAATGGACCTTGCACAGAAGCAGGCAGACCGCCTGCGCAGCATGGCAGACCTGGAAGAACAACGGCGCTTGCTTGAAGACGGTGAGGCCTGTCCCTTGTGCGGTTCAATCAGCCACCCCTACGCAGAAGGCAATGTCCCGCTGATGGATGCAGTGGCAGAGCAGTTGGTCAGGTGTAAGGCTGATTATAAAGAAAATGAAAAAAACATTTCTCAGTTATACGTGCAGTTGGCAAAGGCAGAGAAAGACATAGAGAGCGCAGAGACGCAGCGTTTGGAGCAGGAAAATATTTTACAAACAGTATCCGCGGTGGTTGCAGAAACCCGACAGAAAATCGTAGGGGCGCTACCCGAACAATCTCTTTTGCCGGATGAAACCGATGCGTCAGGGATAGGAACAGACCTGCCGGAGGCATTCGCACAGCTTAGAAGCACTGATTTGTTTACAGCAGCACATTTAGCGTCAGAGACAATGGCACCATTATTTGAACAACTTCAACGCTATGCGCAGGCCGAAAAGTTGAAGCTGAAAGAACGGATAATGGCCGTTGAACGTGCAGAAAAGGAAACAGAGTCATTGCGTCAAAGCATGGAGAAAATGCAGGCATTGCTCGTCAGGCGGGATATTGACGTGCAGGCAATGACCCATCAGCTAGAAACGGAAAGACAGACACTGGAACGGGTTCAAAAAGAAGCGGTACAGTTTGCAGTACAAGTGACAGCAGACCTGGCTCTCCTCGAAAATGATGTTTCTGTATATATGGATTCGCATGAAAATATAGCGCCGCTGACCGTGGCCGCCCTGCCGACACTTCTGGAATCCTTAAACCAGCGGCGGGTGCGTTGGCTTTCCTGGCAGACAGAAAAGAAGCAAACCGATCAAAAAATGGAAAAAATGACAGCACAAAATGAGAGCGACATGCGCTTGTTAACGCTGCGGCAGGCAGAAACGGCAAACTTGGAAGTGCAATGGCGGTTGTCTCAGGCAGATTTGGACGCTTTGCTGGCAGAACGGAAAAGTCTTTATGGGGAGAAAGACCCGCAAAAAGAGGAAGAAAGACTGGCTGGAGAGTGGGATGCGCTATTTGCTGCGCAAGAAGTTGGACAGCGGCTTTTGGCCGAAGGCGAACAGGTTCTGACCAAACAACAGTCGCAGGTGGCTGCTTTGACACGGGATATTGCGGAGCGGCAGGAACCCTTGCTTTTGGCTGAAGAGGCCTTTGTACAGCAGTTGCAGGAAAAGGCGTTTTCGGACGAAGAAACTTATCGGCAGGCTTGCCTTTTGGAAGGGGAGCGCAAAGGCCTACAGCAAAAGGCTCAGGCACTACTGAATAAAGCAAGTGCATTGGCTGCCAAACGCAGCAGTACGGAAACCCTCCTGGCCGGTGAAGAGGAAAAGAAGCTGACAAGCGAAAGCAAAGAAAATCTGGCCGTGCTCGTGGCCGAGGGCATGGATACCCTGCGGCAGTTACGACAGGACATGGGTGGGGTGCACCAAAAACTGCTAGACAATGCGGCAACGCGGCAGAAGGTTGGAGAGCGCCTGCAGCAAATTGACATACAGAAAGCCGAACTGGAGCGTTGGCACCTCTTGCATGATCTGATCGGTTCAGCTGACGGAAAAAAATTCCGGAATTTTGCCCAGGGGCTCACCTTTGAAATGATGGTTCACCATGCCAACCGCCAGCTGCAAAAACTCTCGGACCGTTACCTGCTGACGCGGGATGCAGCCCAACCTTTGGAGTTGAATATTATCGATAACTACCAGGCGGGCGAAGAACGAAGCACCAAGAATTTATCCGGCGGGGAGAGCTTTATTGTCAGCCTGTCACTGGCGTTGGGCTTATCGAATATGGCCAGCAAAAATGTGCGTGTCGATTCTTTGTTTTTGGATGAAGGCTTTGGCACACTAGATGAAGAAGCGCTGAACACAGCGCTCGAAACCTTGTCCAGCCTGCACCAGGAAGGTAAGTTAATCGGGGTGATTTCCCATGTTTCTGCACTGAAAGAACGGATCATGACGCAAATACAGGTGATTCCGCAGGCGGGTGGGAGAAGTATATTGCGCGGGCCGGGGGTGGGGAGTGTGGTTTTGGATAAAGCTTGACTATCACGGAGCAAATGTTTTTGCACTTGTTTGTTTTTTGACGTATTGCTTCCAGCCATTGTTTTTGCCTAGGACGATGGGTATCAATACTGTTTGCAAGGCTGTAACTTATAATGAGCCGTGACGTTTTGTGAAAATAGTCTTTCATGAAGGAACGCCGATCTGTGTCCAGGCAATTCAACTGCTTTGAGGTAAACAAACGCGGTTTGGCTCTCCCGGTAAAGGCAGACGGGTCTTGCATATAAGCTTTTTGTCCTTAGAAGAAGCTTTTCCAGTTCCGATACAAAAGCTTTAACGTCTGCTGGTTCACCTGTGCCAGGCATTGCGACATAGTCTGGTTGACAGGTCAGTTTGAGGATGCCATCGAGCATGTTGTAGCCAAGGAACGGCTTTTCTTTGTCTGGAGGGTTGAAACGAGTTGATTCTTCTTTTCCGAAAAGCTCTGCCTTTAATGCATGCTTTGCTTTTTGCTTTTCAAAGGTATTTGACTTGATAGCATTGACTTGTTCGATTTGGACCTCTATCTTTTCAAGAACTTCGATTTCGTTCTGATGACGGAATTCCGGCTCCTTCTGAAGTCCACTGAAAACTTGGCGGATATGGAAGTTTCCGACGTTGTACAGGTTCTTTGAGGCAAAACAGGCATTGTCGCAAAACTGGAACAGGGCGTGGGACTTCTTAATGCGAATCTGGACGATTCGGTAGTTGGATATGTCATCGCTTTTCATTGTGTTATTTCACCTCCTTATTAATAAGAACATATGTTCCGCTAGACACCGAAAGCACTCTGTTTGCAAGTTTTTCAGTGGTTAAAAAGGTTCGATTCATCACCCACCTACGCTACGCTTTGAGGTGGGCGTCCTCTCGAACATTATGATAGAAAAAGGTTGTGGTTGAATATAGAAAACATGGATGAACAAGAGGGCACAAAAAGTATAAAGAATTTAGAACAATGAAAGCAAGTGTTGTTTATATAAAAAGATACATAATGTATCTAAATCAGTAAATAAATTTACAAATTCGGCGTTTTGTGCTATAATTTATTGTAATCGGAGGTACATAAAATGAAAAATGCAATGATTCGTATAAAAGAAGCTGAACTATATAATATAAAAAATGTTGAATATGGGAAAATTGATTTTCCAACTAATGAAGCCTCATCAAATAAATCAATGGGTTCTGAGATTGTTGGTATATATGGTCAAAATGGATCGGGCAAAACAGCTTTTGTTGATGCTATGTGGCTTGTTAAGCACCTTATGAGTGGCAATGAACTACCTAAAAATGCAGGCGACTATATATTTGAAAACGGAGATTCTGCTACGATAAAACTTGGTTTTGATTTAAGTCAAGGGACACATAAGTATCAGGTTTTCTACGAAGTAAATATTGAAAGAACAGATGAAAACAAAGCTAAAGTTATTCGAGAAAGTTTGGCATACAAAGAGTTTATTGATGGTGCTTGGAAAAGTAAATCCGGCATCATTGATTATCATATCAAAAATAAAGAATATATTTTTAAACCTGTAAAAAACTATAGAATATTAACTTCAAATAATGCTGATATTCAAATTGATTTAGGTGTTGCAAAAAAAATGTCTGAAAGAAATAATACTTCTTTTATTTTCAGTAATGAATTAGAGGAAATAATTAAGAGTAGTGATGCCTTTAAAACGAATACTGATATTATTTTGGCTTTAAAGTATTATGCCAATGTTAATCTATTCATCATAAAAAATAATCATTCAAGCATGATCAACATGAATGTTCCAATTCCCTTTAGTTTTAGGTTGCTAGATGAGAAAAAAGTGACACAAGACGATTTGGCAATTGGTCTTTTGAAGCCATCAGTTGTTCCGGAAGAAGTATACAATGTTGTCATTCAGATTATTACACAGATGAATATTGTCCTTGAGACAATCGTTCCAGGTCTGAATATCGGTCTGAAAAACCATGGAAAACAGCTTAGAGAAGAGGGTAATGAAGGCATTCGAATTGAATTAATATCTATAAGGAATGATATAAAAGTGCCTTTGAAATACGAGTCTGACGGTATCAAGAAGATTGTATCCATACTTAGTACTTTGATAACCGTGTTTAATAATCCTACAGTATGTATGGTTATTGATGAACTCGATGCCGGAATTTTTGAATATTTACTTGGTGAAATTCTTCAGATTATTAGTGAAAATGGAAAAGGGCAGTTAATATTTACTTCACATAACTTAAGACCTCTTGAAATGCTTAGTACAAGTTCAATCATATTTACAACAACAAACTCTAAAAATCGATATATGCGGTTTTCAAATGTGAAGAGTAATAATAATTTAAGAAACTTGTATTATCGAAGCATTAATCTTGGCGGCCAGAAAGAAGAGATTTATAAAGAAACGAATAGCTTTGAGATCAGTCGTGCCTTTAGGATTGCAGGGAGGATGATTGATGACAACTAAAAAAGTTGTTCTTTTTATGGTGGAAGGCATTACTGATAAAACGTCTTTAGGTAGTATTATTGATAAACTACTTTCATCTAACTTGGTAAGGTTCTATATAACTGGTGGTGATATAACAAGTGATCGATTTTCAGACAGCTCAAATGCTGCTACCAAAATTAATGATCTTATCAAAGGATTTCTTGCTAGAGAAATAGGAATTAAGAAAAGTGATATTATTCAAATTGTACATTTAATTGATATGGATGGCGCTTATACTTCGAATGATCAAATTCAAGTGGATGATGTAGAAGGATTTGTTTATTCAGAACTAGCTATTTCAGCTAATTCGCTAGAACGTGTTGTGGAGAGAAACAGTAGAAAACAGCAAGTAATCAATCGATTATCACTTTGCCCTAAGATATCAGGTATTTCATATAGCATGTATTATTTTTCTTGTAATCTAGAGCATGTTTTGCATAATGAAATACATCTGGCCAATGAATTGAAAATGACGTATGCAGAGAAATTTTCTGATGCCTATTATAAGAATGAAGGAACCTTTGTTAAATTTATTAGTGAAAAGAAATTTGCAGTTAAAGGTGGTTACAAAGAAACATGGGATTTTATCAAACAAAACGGGAATTCCTTAAAGCGGTATAGTAATTTTCATTTGTTCTTTGGAAAGAAATGAAAGATTTAAATTTAATGCATAGAGTCGCGAAAAAATGGAGGAAACGTTATAGATGAATACGATACCGTTGAATCATTCGCGATTGGAATAAGAAAGATGTCATTCCATAAGGAAGTAAAAAATGCTTATGAAGCATATGATAAAATTATGACGTTCAACGCTTACTCTGTCGACGATTTCCTGAGAGCGCAGACCGCGAAGAACACATCCCGTCACCCAAATCGGAACCCTTTAAATTAATTCTAATCCTGTAACCAATATCTCATCTACTAAGCCTGTATGTTCACTGAAATCTTTCATAGTAAAAGGTTGTGCTTGGATGTCAATCTTATATTCCAATGCTTGCATCAATAAAAATGTAAGCCCGTCCACACGAGACATGTTTTCAAACGCCGGAGAAAAAACAGCAATATCAACATCACTATCCACTGTGTTTGTGCCTTTTGCATATGAACCAAACAGGATAACTTTCTCAACAAGTATCAGTTTCTTTAATTTATTTATATAGTCAGTTGTCACACTGAGAACTTCTTGAGGGATTGTACCCATGCAAACGCCTCCTTTGTTTTATCTATGAGCCCCTGTGTCTCTGCCTTAGTCAATATTGATGTTAGTTTTTCCTTATATTCAGGATATCTTGCGGATATATAGAACGCCAACAATCTGACAAATGTCGGGGTGTACTCATCCTTGCGCAAATCGAAATCGACATCGGCTATCCTTTTAGTGAAATCTTCACGGTCACAAAGTTTATAAAATACAAGCGCTATATTATGTGTCTTAACAGGTTCTTCTCCCGTGTATAGAACATATATACCCTTAACAATCTTCTCGATGGCTTGTTGGCACATGAACATAGCGTATAAATATCTACCAGTGTCAAACATAACATTTGCGGTATCAAGGTCATATTGTGCATATTCTTCCCAGTATCCATATTTTTCATTGTTGTCCAATTGTGTCACCTCCGATGCTAAATATTGTAAGCTGAATCTTACATTGCATTTCAGATACTCTTATTTTACCACATGACCAAATAATTCGTTAACATTCAATTGTACAACGGGTTGCTGCAAAAGTTCGAGGTCAAAAGTGGAGAAGTAAAAGCGCTGAAAGGCTTTAAACAAAGCTTTTGAGTGGAGAACACTGATATGTTATACTAAGGAAGAAATCGAGAGTGGAAACAATCTAAAAGGGGATTTTAAGATATGTTTCAATGGTCAGGGTGATTTGGCGGTTATGAGCATTGAGTCTTATGAAGTTCTCAATGGTAGGCTGGAACTCTACAAACTTCTTGATGACGGCAGAACGGCTATCAAGGAAGGAAAGAAGCGTCCGCTTCACGAGGTCATGAAGGATATCAAGCGGGGTATCTCCGATGGCAAAATATAGGGTGGATGTTTCTGAGCCAGCAGAAAACGACCCCAAGGATAAGATTTCCGAATGGCGGGTCTACTTTGACGGCAGTTTTTGGAGACGCCACGGGCGTGAAAGAGCTGGTAAGGCGTTTCCTCTTGCGAAGCAGTTTGTCTGGGGTAATGAAACTTGGCAGATTCCGGCTCTTTACACCTGCTCAAGGGGTTTGGTCGTTGACTTTTGTGCACAGGTTCCGCCTGAACGTATTCAATCATTTATGGATAAATGGGGATTCTTGGCACAGAGCGATGAAACCAGCTTCAATGAAGAAAATCGAATGCAGATGAATGTAGAAAATCCTCTTGGCATCGGGTTCAATCAGAGCATTATTATGAATGGGGTACAGCTATCCGCTTCTCGCAGCTGCGGCTTGTCTTGGAATCCATGCCTGCCGGAGGGCAATTCTCCTGAGGCCATGAGTGTCATGCAGCATTATGGTCTTGATCCTTCCTATGGTTGGTCAATCTGTCGTGCTGCATTTCCATGGAAGTCGAAACGCAAACCGCAGATTCAGACACTCAGCGTAAGTCTGATGCGGGCACCTGTTACTATGCCGGGGGAACACTTTCATGTGTCAGAGCTGGGAAAGCCTATCATGTTCACACACCCAACCACAGGCAAGCAGCATACACTGACCATTCAGAAATATGAGCAAAAGGAAATAAACCATTTGCATTTTGATGAGCAGGATCTGATATTCCCAACACACTATACCTTGATGTCTTATGTACTTACGCCAGATTTGCCAGACGATGCTTTCAGCATTCAGGATTGCGGTCACTCTGACCAGCCTCATCAGGACTGTTCGGATATGAATGCATCACAGACTTCGGATGGTTCTTGCATTGCTATTATCGGTGGCGCAAGTGGTCCAACAGCCATTTTTATCGGTAACAAGGGTCACGATAAGTTTCACATCGCTTGTTCTGCGGCACACTTTATGCCTGTGGATGCCGTGGTGTGGCGTATGGTATTTCGCGAAAAAAGAGGCGACGATATCACGATTAAATTGGTATAAAAAGGGGATTTTAAAGAAAATGAATTATCATTTATACCCATCAGGAACACGCGTGAAGATGACTGAAGGAAGCGATGTCATTAATAAGTTTACATACAAACCCCTTCTTTTCTCAATGGCTAAATGCTCCCGAATGGTTCATTCTTTACAAGCTGTTTGTCTGGGGTGATGAATTCTGGCAAAACCCGGCTTTTTATACCTGACCGAGAGTTTTGCTGATAGGATGCCGTGGTTCATTGTTAGCTGGAAACGCCAGTCAAATTGTATACCAAAAAAGGAGCCAACGCTATTCAGAAAAGGTACCACGCAAGTGGTACCTTTTTTGCGCAGCGCTTCGTTGTTTGGGTACCAGGAAGTAATCCAGTGGTAAGTAAGAGAAAGGCCGTGAGCAGATAGTAACTGCAGCACGGCCAATAACTAGGGAAAGATTAAAAAATCACACTATGAGTTTACCACAAGTTTCATCGCTTTATGCAAGGTCATCAACGATTTTTTGTCCATTGTCCAAACTTGAGCTGGATATCCTACGTTCAAAGGGCATGCTTGACTATGGAATTCGGACCTACAGTATGGTGTACTTGTCCAAAGAATTACAGGTGGAGTGTCCGACAATCATTGAGAATGGCGTGAAATGTGGCGTCCTGCTATCAACCGTCAAATGTCCCTATAGAAGGTATCCGAGCCACGTTTACCTGTTTAGCGTACTCCTGTGTCTTATTGGAATCAGTATGCGTTCTGCTGCCCGCCGGATACGAACTCTGTTTGGAATCGCCCATTTCAGCCATTCAACAATCAGTCGCTGTTTTACCCGCCTTGGAGGTGAAAGCAGCTTGCTGGAGACATGGTATCCCGAGTCAGAATTGGAACCATGCAACCCGTCTCAAATTCTTGCCTGTGACAACGAATCTTCAGTAATCAAGGCCATTGAGCTTCTAGTTATCAATGACGGCATTATTGAGCTTCCAGTTGTAAACACCGCTTCTCTTCGTACGGCGGTTCAAAAACCTGACCATATCCCCGGACCGTGTAATGTGGCCCACTTTGACTTTGTCCTGCCCATCCACTGGAAGAAGGCGCAGCCTATTTTTTGTGAGACGTTGTATCGCCTGCTCAGCCCTCTTCTGACCTGCCCGGAAGAAGGGAACCATCTATTATTTTCCTTTTGGAAACGATTCGGACATATGCTCATATAAGCGTCCATATCTCTGCACCACGTTCTTCCTTATAATGACCTCGAAAGGGGACTTTATTATGGAAGACAGGTCAAAAGACGAAAAAAGCCGCATCGGACGGGTGGATCCCGCCTTGGTGCAAGACAATCAGGTGCTGGCGCTGTCGGTCAACCGGCAGGAAGTGGACCAAAGTATTCACTTCATCCGCGAGTACGGCCTTCTCACGCCGCCCGTTGTTGGCCAACTCCGTGACGGTAGCTGCCGGGTGTTGTCCGGCGAACGGGAATTCCTTGCGTTACGGGAAATGGGGGTTCGCACAACGGATGCGGTCATGGTGCTTGTCAGGGAACAGGAGGAAATGGACCGCCTGGCCTTGTTGCTCTCTACCCTGCGGCAAGCACCGAATCCACTCAGT
>JBBRWP010000015.1:0-26680 GCA_038249175.1 Acetivibrionales bacterium | reverse complement strand
GTTTTTGTGTATGCAGGAATATGATATGATGGCGATGGCTATATTCTAGAGAAAGCAAGGAGATAATTCTGAAAATGCACAGCATTTTCAGCAAGTTTTCTGCAAATACGACGAGGACATATAGATTATAATTCTGAAAATGCACAGCATTTTCAGCAAGTTTTCTGCAAATACGACGAGGACATATAGATTATAATTCTGAAAATGCACAGCATTTTCAGCAAGTTTTCTGCCTGCACGAAGAGAAATAAATAGACATAAAACTGAAAAACAAAGCATTTTCAGCAAGTATTATGGTTACACAAAGAGAAAGGAATAGGGATAGATGAATTTACCCAATAAGATATCCATTTTTCGTATCGCAGCAACACCCGTTTTTTTGTTTTTTCTTCTGCCCGGGTGGTTTGGTCAGTTTTTTGGACTTTCGGAATGGGGTCGATGGGCTGCTGTTGTCGTTTTTATCATTGCATCCGCATCAGATGCGGTGGACGGCTACATTGCCCGAAAGTACCACCTCATTACCGATCTTGGCAAATTTCTAGACCCGATTGCCGATAAGCTTTTGGTCACATCGGCACTCATTGCACTGATACAAACTGACGGACTCTCCGCCTGGGGTGTGTTTATTATTCTGGCGCGCGAATTCATTGTGACGGGCATTCGTGTGGTGGCCGCCGGTCAGGGAAAGGTGATTGCAGCAAGTCCTCTGGGCAAATGGAAAACAATTGTTCAACTCATTTCCATCATCACCCTCCTCTTGCACAACTACCCTTTCGCTTTCTTCAACTCTTTCCCGATAGGAGAGACTGCTTTTTGGTTGGCCGTTATGTTAACAGTGGTTTCCGGAATCGATTATCTGGTGAAGAATCGCCATGTTTTGTCTGCAGAGAAAGCGGCAAAGTGAGCTGAAGAGAATGTTTGTGTCGGTGATCCAATTCCTGGCGGGATTGTTTTTGGTTGTTACACTTCGAATCATGGGTACCGTTGTGAATATGCACATCGGTGCCCCATATAAAAACTCACAGGAGGACGAGTCATGACAAGAATTCAAAGAAGCGTGTTCGGACAGATTAAAGACAAGACGGTCTATGCCTTTACCCTCGAAAACGACAGCGGGATGAAAGCGGAAATCTTGAATTATGGTGGCGTACTCCGAACCTTGTTTGTTCCGGATCGCCAGGGGAAAAATGCGGACGTTGTTCTGGGTTTCGATAATTTGGAAGGCTATCTGACAAAAAGCCCGTTTTTTGGCACATTGGTGGGACGCTATGCCAACCGTATTGCGGATGCCAGTTTTGTCCTGAACAATAAAAAATATCAACTGGTGCCGAGTGAAGGCAAAAACCAATTGCATGGTGGCAAAAACGGGTTTGACAAAAAAATCTGGGATGCTGTTGTTATGCCCTGTGAGGAAGGATCCTGCCTTGCCCTTTCCTGCTATAGTGTGGATGGCGAGGAAGGCTTCCCGGGAAATCTGGAAACGACAGTTGTTTATACTCTCACAGCGGACAATCGTCTGTCGATTTCCTACACGGCAAAACCGGACCAGGACACGCCGGTGAACCTCACCAACCACAGTTATTTTAATCTGGCCGGCCACAACAGTGGTTCGGTATTGGCACAGCAATTACAAATTCAGTCCGATGCGATAACAGAAATCGGTGAAGGTTCAATTCCAACAGGAAAAGAATTGGATGTGACGGGTACTCCCTTCGACTTCCGAAAAAGCACGGCCATTGGTGACCGTATTGGGGCAGATTTCCCACAGCTGCGTATGACTCGGGGCTACGACCACAACTTTGTTATCCGGAAAACAGCCCTTCTGTCCGCTGCCTGTGCAGTGGCCACCGACCCGGTTTCCGGGCGTTGTATGACGGTGTATACGGATAAACCTGGGGTACAGCTCTATACCGGAAATTTTCTGGGGGATTCACTTATTGGCAAGGAAAATGCACACTACAAGCAATATTCCGGGTTTTGTTTGGAAACACAGTTTTTCCCGGATTCCGTGAACCAGGCACATTTTCCGTCAGCAATCACCAAGACCAATGAAACTTACAACTATACAACGATTTTTGCTTTTTCTTTGGTTGACTGACAATAAAAAAGGGTAGTTTAAAGGTGTTTACAAAAAGATGCATCACTTCGGGGTGAAGCGACAGGAATGATGTGCTTTCTCTATGGTCACAAAGGTGTTTACAAAAAGATGCATCACTTCGGGGTGAAGCGGCAGGAATGATGCGCTTTCTCTATGGTCACAAAGATAATGTACCCCGCGCAGACAAAAGTACTTTTTGCACTGCGGGGGTCTTTTTCGAGTGAACCGACCGTGTTTTGTACTCGTCACTGAATTTTCAGACACCCACACCGTGACCATCAGCCCTTGCTATGGAGGAGTTGTTATGAAAAGTATTCGTTTACAGTTGGTGCTCATCTTCGGTCTCATCATTTTTATCGCTTGTAGTGTTATCGTAGCCGTGACCGGTATGATGACACAAAAGATGTTGCAGGAAAACCTGAATGAAGAGCTTGCTGCAAAAGCGGCAGACAGTGCAGCCACGGTGCAGGTCAAGATAGATTTGGAGTTTCGCGTATTGGAGCAGATTGCATCAAGAACGCGTGTTTCAAAACCGGAGAACACGATGGAAGACAGACTGGCCGCGTTGGCCGATGATCTCAAGAAAAACAATTACCTGCGGTTGGCCTTTGTGACGCCGGATGGGATGGCGCACTATACCGACAATACCGAAAAAGACCTTTCAGACCGGGCTTATGTGCAGTCTGCACTTTCTGGAACAACCAACCATTCGGATGTGATTGTCAGCAAAGTGGATGGCAGTACAGTGGTTGCCTTTGCAACACCTGTTACATCCGGGGAGCAGGTTGTCGGTGCACTGGTGGCCATTTATCCGGATAGTCAGATATCAGGCTTCATCACGGATATTCAAGTACCTGGTGGCGGCTATGCCTTTATTGTGTCCAAACAAGGCGTTATCCAAGGCCATCCAAGAAAAGATTTGGTGCAAACCCAATATAATCTGTTTGAAGCCGCCAAGAAAGACCCGAAGCTGACTGCTCTGGCCGATGCCATGACAAAAGTAGTTGCCGGTGAAAAGGGTGCGGCTGAATATGAATTTATGAAAGCGGATGCCCCGGATGTCTATGAAAAGAAGGAAATGGGCTATGCGCCCATTCAAGGAGACACTTGGTTTTTCTGTGTTACCAGTCCGTTGAATGCTTTGCAGGCAGATATGAACCAATTGCAGTGGATTTCTGTTCTGGTTGCTGTATTGATTACAGTAATAGCCCTCGTGCTGGTATTCTTTTTGTCAACAAGAATCAGCAAGCCTATAGTAAAGGTGTCGCAGCAGGCTGAAACGTTTTCCAAGGGGGATTTCAGGGAGACCGGAACCCAAAAGGCAAAACGGAAAGACGAGATTGGTGTTCTGCAAAATGCCTTTGTGGAGATGGCTGCCAGCATTCGTCAATTGGTCGGGAACATCCTTTCAACTGCAGAACAATTGGCCGCTTCCTCTGAGGAATTGACAGCCACATCAGAACACGTCCAGACGACATCTTTGGAAATTGTGCGTACGGTGGATGACATCGCCAAGGGGGCATCAGAGCAGGCGACGGACACAGAAAAAGGCAGCCATCTGGCGTTGTTGCTAGGAGAAGAAATTGATAAAAGCATTCATGGTCTGGATGGTTTGCAGACCATGTCGCACAGCATGTCGGAAACGGCCAGCAATGGATTGTCTGCTGTCCGCCAATTGAAAACCAGCAGTGGCGTCATGGAAAATGCTTCCGGCCGTGTGAAGACGAATATTTCGGACACCTATGAGAGTGTGAAAAAGATAGGGGAAGCCAGCAATTTTATTGCAACCATTGCCAAGCAGACGAACCTTCTGGCTCTAAATGCTGCCATTGAGGCGGCCAGAGCGGGAGAACAGGGCAGGGGCTTTGCCGTAGTGGCTGAACAAATTCGTACGCTGGCAGAACAGTCGGCAACGTCAACCCAGCAAATCGGAAAGATTGTGCGGGAATTGGAAGACAGTACGGATTTGTCAGTCTCTGCTGTTGATGCTGTGTTGAATGCCCTGAAGGAGCAATTGGAAAGTGTTCAGCAGACAGAAGCATCTTACACCTCTATTCACAGCTCAGTTACAGAGTCTATTACTTCCATCCAGTCCATTGCGGGGGGCAGTGAAGAAATGTCTGTCCAAAAGAACCGAATTATTGAAGTGTTAACAGGCCTTTCGGCCATTGCAGAAGAAAATGCTGCGGGAACAGAAGAGGTTTCTGCCACAGTAACCATCCAGGGTAGTGCTATTTCGGAAGTCACAGCCGCTTCTAAAGATTTGGCAGAAATGGCCCAGGCTTTGCTTGATGAGATTGGCCGGTTTCAAATATAAACCTACCCGTTTTTTTCGTCTTGGCACAAAATTCGGAGGATTCATGCAAATGGCAAGAATCCTCCTTGCTTTATTTTATGCAATCCATTATACTGTTAACAGCAAATATCATCTGGTAATAAAAGATCAATGCTTTGCGGTAGAAGTGGTGGTGTTCTGTTGAAATACCATATCCATTGTCAGTAGAAGACAGGAGGTCGGCATGAGTAGAAATCCACATCAAAAAAAAGAGCGACAAGGCCGTTTTTTGGAAAAAATGAAGACGGACCCGTTCTTAACCGATGAGGAAATTGCAGACTTTCTGGACATCAGTGTCCCAACGGTTCGCCTGGACCGTCTGGAACTCGGTATTCCGGAGTTGCGTCGGCGTATACGGGCGGTAGCCTCGCAAAACCTGGATAAAGTACGATCCATCAACACCGAAGAAATTTTTGGCGAATTGGTGGAACTGGAACTGGGGGTTTCCGCCATATCCGTACTGGATGCCACAGATGATATGCTTTTTTCCCAATCGCACATTGTCCGGGGCAGTTGTATCTACGCCATGGCAGAATCCCTTGCTTTGGCGGTGATTGATGCCGATGTCGCGCTAATCGATGTGGCCAATATCAAGTACAAACGACCGGTGCATGCGGGAGATCGTCTGTTGGCCAAAGCGACTGTGAAAGAAAGCCGTGAAGGAAAGCAGTTTATTGTCTGGATTTTTATCAGCTCTAAGCACATTGAAATGTTCAGGGGAAAATTTATCCTCACTGCCTTCCAGGAGGATGGGGATGTTGTGACAGATTCTCCTCAATAAAGTATGGCAATCAGACCTAAGATTCCTGTCGAAGGGACAAAAAAAGAAAAGCCAATCCTTTGTTTGACCAATTGGACATTCTGCGGACACAACCGTGCGCACCGTTTATGAAAAGGGTCGGCGTTATATTATGATTCAGGTTCGGCTAACCCGGACAGAGAGGCTGGTATATGAAAATTATCGTTGACGCGATGGGGGGCGACCATGCTCCTGAAGAAATTGTGAAAGGTTGTCTGGATGCATTGAAAAAGGCCAAAGGCTTTGAACTGGAACTGGTTGGCGATAAAGACCGAATTGAAAGCCTTATTCATCCAACAGACGAGCGTCGGCAGCGTATTACCATCACCCATGCACCGGATGTTATCACCAACCATGACAAACCCACAGAAGCCATCCGAACAAAAAACCAATCCTCACTGGTTGTCGGGCTGAAGCAGCTGCGGGATAAATGCGGACAGGTGTTTATATCAGCAGGCAGCACGGGTGCTTTACTCACCGGTTCATTGCTCATCCCCGGCAGAATTAAGGGCATTAACCGCCCTGCACTGGCTCCCATTCTCCCTTCGGCCAGCGGTGGTACCATGCTCATCGATGCGGGGATGAATACCACCATGAAGCCTGTCAATTATTTGCAATTTGGCGTGATGGGTTCAACCTATATGAAAGAAGTGAACCATATTGCATCACCCCGGGTTGGCCTTGTGAACGTGGGCACCGAAACCGGCAAGGGAAATCCGATAGTGCAGGAAGCCTACGCCTTACTGGCGGCTTCCGGTCTTAATTTTATCGGGAATATAGAAGGCAGTGATATCACTTCCGGTGCTGTGGATGTGGCAGTTTGTGACGGTTTCACCGGCAACGCCATGTTAAAAATGATGGAAGGTACCGGAAAATATTTTTTTAACCACTTAAAAAAAATGTATACGCGTAACTTTATGGCCAACCTTGCTGCGGCCATTGTGAAAAGAGATTTGAGCATTTTAAAGAAAACAGTGGATCCGGAAGAAGTGGGCGGTACACCGCTTCTGGGCATTGATGGCGTTGTCTATAAATGCCATGGCAATTCCAAAGCAAGAGGTATATCCAATACCATTTTAAAAATATGCAACGGTGCTTGTTTAAATGTCACAGAGCAAATTCGAACAGCATTCCTAAATGTCGATACTGTAGAAAACGGAGGCCTCTAATTGATGGGAAAGATAGCAACAGGGATCCTTGGAACGGGTTCATTTTTACCGGAAAAAATTCTGACAAACCATGAATTGGAAAAAATTGTAGAAACGTCGGATGAATGGATTTTGCAGCGAACCGGCATCCGGGAGCGCAGAATTATGGAAAAAGGTTCAAAATCTCTGGACATTGCAGAGGCTGCAGCACGCAAGGCACTGGCCCGCTCCAATACGGCAGCAGAAGATCTGGACATGATTATAGTTGCAACCATCACCCCGGACTACTTAACGCCCTCTATGGCATGCGGCCTGCAGGCAGTGCTGGGTGCGACTAAGGCGTCTGCATTTGATGTGAATGCTGCCTGCACCGGGTTTATCTATGCGTTAAACATTGCACAGCAATATATTGCGAACGGCGCTGCGAACAGAATTCTGATTGTGGCGGTGGAAAGCCTCACCCGGGTTGTCGATTGGCAAGACCGCAAAACCTGTGTGCTTTTCGGTGACGGCGCCGGGGCGGTTGTGGTGGGACCGGTTGCAGAAGGGGAAGGTGTCCTGTCCAGTTTTATCGGCGCTGTTGGTGAAAAAGGACATGTGTTGACCCTGCCGGCCTTCTACCTTTCAGAAGAAGACAAGGCGTTGCGCTCTGAAGGTGCAAGCCAGGTGGTTTGGATGGATGGCAGTGAGGTGTTTGCCTTTGCCGCAAGGACCATGGCTGATTCTGTCGTCAAAGTGGTTGAAATGGCGGGGCTTGCCCTGTCAGACCTGGATTGGGTTTTTCCCCACCAGGCCAACATGCGTATTTTGCAGAATGCACAAAAACGATTGAAGATTCCAATGGAAAAAATCTATTCGAACCTTGAGTTTACTGGAAATATTTCATCTGCATCCATTCCCATCTGTCTGGATGAAGCTGTGGAAAAAGGCGTACTCAAAGCAGGAGATTTGTTGGGCATAGTTGCTTTTGGTGGCGGACTTACCTATGGTGCTGCCGCCATCAAGTGGTGTGTATAGAGGATGAAATCTGAAAATGCGCAGCATTTTCTGCAGGTTTTGTGCCTGCTTGAAGAGAAAGGAATGATTCTAAATGAAGAAAATTGCATTTGTATTTCCAGGTCAGGGTGCACAATACCCCGGCATGGGCAAAGAAGTTGTTAACGTGAATCCGGCCGCTGCCCGTATTTTTGATGAGGCAAGTGTTGCGTTGGGTTTTGACTTGCGTGAACTGGTTTTTGAAGGAACAGAGGAAAGCTTAAAAATTACGGAAAATACACAGCCGGCAATTTTAGCAGCATCCCTGGCCTGCCTGCAGCCTTTGTTGGAAGCAGGCATAAAAGCGGATTATGCGGCCGGCTTAAGCCTTGGAGAATATGCAGCCCATGTTTTGGCAGGAACCTTTACGGCAACCGAAGCCATTTCGCTGGTGCGTTTACGTGGAAAAGCTATGCAAGAAGCGGTTCCTGTTGGGCTTGGTACCATGGCGGCCATTCTGGCACTGTCAGATGAACAGGTAGAACAGGTCTGCGAAACGGCTTCGACTATTGGCATTGTGGAGCCGGCCAACTTTAACTGTCCCGGCCAGATTGTTGTGGCCGGTGAGGTTGCAGCGGTTGAAAAAGCCTGCGAACTGGCCAAAGCTGCCGGCGCGAAACGGGCTATGATTCTGGCGGTTTCCGCACCGTTTCACTGCAGTATGCTGAAACCCGCCGGGGATAAGCTGGCAGAAGCATTGGAAAAACTGACGGTGCAAGAGATGCAGATTCCTGTGGTTGCCAATGTTACCGGAAAAATTATTGCATCCAGTGCCGACGTCAAAAATTTACTGGTTGAACAAGTCAGCATGGCTGTCAAATGGGAAGCCTGTGTCAGAACCATGCTTGCAGAAGGCGTCGATACATTCATTGAAATTGGCCCTGGCAAGGTACTTGCTGGTTTTATAAAAAAGATAGACAAAGAGGCGACCGTTTACAATTGTGACAGTCTCCAATCTATACAGGAAACCATTGAATCTCTCACAGAAGGAGAGTGTTAAGTTCGTTTGTACTCCCCGCAGGTTAGGTCGGTTAAGAACCAGTTGACTGGTATACGGCTTTGTTGAGCGCTTTCCCTGTTGTGGCATAGGTCTTTATGTGGAAAGAGAAAGAGAAATGGTGCTTTGCGTGGAAAACAGAATAGAAATGACAGGAAAGACAGTTTTGGTCACCGGGTCAAGCAGAGGAATTGGTTTGGCCATTGCACAGCATTTCTGTACGCTGGGGGCGAATGTTATCCTTTGCGGTACGTCGGATACTGTAAAAAAAGAGGAAGAAAAGCTAAAGCAGGCGGGATTTTCTGTCGCTTCAGCCATTGGCAATATTGGAAAACCGGAGGATGCAGAGCGCATGGTACAGGTTGCTGTTCAAACGTTTGGCACGTTGGATATCCTCGTCAACAATGCCGGCATTACAAAGGATGGACTTTTGATTCGCATGAACGAAAGCGACTGGGATGATGTTTTGGACGTGAACCTCAAAGGCGCTTTCCTCATGACGAAAGCGGCAGCCAGAGTCATGATGAAAAAACGTGTCGGCCGCATCATCAACATCACATCGGTGGTGGGCGTCTCAGGTAACGCTGGACAAGCCAACTATGCTGCATCCAAAGCGGGGATGATCGGTCTGACAAAATCGGTTGCCAAAGAGTTAGCCGCCAGAAACATTACCTGCAATGCCATTGCCCCGGGATTTATTGAAACACAGATGACGGATACTTTGTCAGATAGTGTAAAAGAAAGTTATCTCAAGAGCATCCCTTTGGGCCGGGTTGGATTGCCGTCGGAAGTGGCTGCATTGGCTGGTTACCTTGCATCTGACGCAGCGGCTTATATCACAGGTCAGGTTGTTCATATTGACGGCGGTCTATATATGTAATACCATCAAGTCCGAAAATGCTACGCATTTTCAGCAAGCTTTGGATCGATGTGAAGCGAAGGTAACTTTATAAATCGGGCATTCCCTGCAATCGCAGGTTGTGATGAAGAAACTGAAAGGGGGTGAGTGTAGTGAGTTTTGAAAAGGTAAAAGATATTATTGTGGAACAGTTGGGTGTGGACGAAAAAGACGTCGTGATGGAGGCTTCGTTCATCGATGACCTTGGTGCCGACTCCCTTGACATTGTTGAATTGATTATGGCACTGGAAGAGGCGTTTGAGCTGACCATTCCGGACAAAGACGCTGAAAAAATCCTGACGGTCGGCAATGCTGTCGATTATATCAAAGACCATCAGTAAGTGGTTCTATCCTGAAAAGGAGTCCCACCCAGATGGCGGGACTCCTTTTTCAACAAAACAAACAAGCATGCAGATCTCGCTGCATCGTTCGCATATAAACCATCGTTTTACATCAATCGCCAATTCAAGGAGGTCTCTTCGAATGAAAAGACGTGTCGTTATTACCGGTATGGGTGTTGTACATGCACTGGGTTGTGATCTGGATACTTTTTGGCAGGCCATCAAAGAAGGAAAAAATGGCGTCACTGTGGTCACACGGTTTGATGTTTCGGAATTCCCCGCAAAAGTAGCTGCGGAGATAAAGGAATTCGATTTTTCGGCGGTCATTGATAAAAAAGAAGCCCGCCGGATGGATCGATTTTCGCAATATGCCTTGGTGGCTGCTTCTCAGGCGGTAACGCAGTCTGGCATCGATTTTTCCACAATGGATCCGTATCGGGCAGGTGTGGTTATTGGTTCCGGTATTGGCGGTATGGACACACTCGAAGAAAACAGCCGTATTCTTCTAGAAAAAGGTGTGAAGCGTGTCAGCCCTTTCTTTGCACCCATGATGATTTCCAACATGGCCTCGGCCCAGGTGGCGATACGTTATGGCCTTCGTGGTTATAACGCATGTGTGGTGACGGCCTGCGCTTCGGCGAACCATGCCATCGGCGATTCCCTCCGTATGATACAAGGAGGTTATGCAGACGTTATCCTCAGTGGTGGTGCGGAAGCAGCCATTTCTGGTCTTGGCTTCGCGGGTTTCTGTGCAAGCCGTGCCATGAGTTTTAATGAAGACCCGGAAACTGCCAGCCGTCCCTTCGACAGGGATTGTGACGGTTTTGTGATGGGTGAAGGCGCCGGTATTTTGATGCTCGAAGAGTATGAACACGCCCAAAAGCGGGGTGCAAAAATTCTCTGCGAACTGGTTGGCTACGGTTGCACAAGTGATGCCTACCACATGACGGCACCGCACCCGGAAGGGGAAGCGGGTATCAAATGCATGCAAATGGCAATTGAAGATGCCGGCATTCTGCCATCTCAGATTGGCTATGTCAATGCCCACGGAACATCAACACCGGTTGGCGATCCCATCGAGGTGGCGGTTGCCAAAAAAGTTTTCGGAGAAAATGTTGTCAATGTTCCCATGAGCTCCACAAAGTCAATGACAGGACATCTTTTGGGGGCTGCCGGTGGTATTGAAGCCATTATTACGGCCATGTCCATCATTGATTCCTTCCTGCCACCCACCATCCATTTGGAGAACCCGGTAGAAGGCTATGATTTGGATTTTGTGCCCAATGTTGGTCGAGTAAAAGAAATGACCTACGCCCTGTCCAATTCTCTCGGCTTTGGCGGACACAACGGGGCTATTGTGCTTAAGAAATATGAAGAAGCATAAAGTGAATCTCGGTTCTAAAGAGATGCGAAGAAGTGCAAAGCAGGGCCATGGTTCTATTGCAATATGAAGAAGCATAAAGTGGATCTCGATTCTAAAGAGATGTGAAGAAGTGCAAAGCAGGGACATGGTTCTATTGCAATATGAAGAAGCATAAAGTGAATCTCGGTTCTAAAGAGATGCGAAGAAGTGCAACGCAGGGCCATGGTTCTATTGCAATATGAAGAAGCTAAGGTGGCCTATGGTCCCTATTGAAATGCGAAGAAGCGTCATGCAAGCCACAATGTTGAACACAGGAGCATTCAAGGATATAATAGGAGCGGGGCAAATGCCCTGCTCTTTTTTTAACATACCTATATTCGGAGGATGAAGATGACCGACCAGGAACAAGCCAATCTCGAAGACTTACAGAACAGCATGTTGTACCATTATCAAAACCCCGGACTCCTGCAGCAGGCCCTGACACACAGTTCCTACGCCAATGAAAATCCCAATCTGAAAGTAGAGAGCAATGAACGCCTGGAATTTATGGGCGATGCCTTTTTGGATTTTGTGTTTGGTATAAAACTATACCACGACTTTCCCGATTACACAGAGGGGCAGATGAGCCGCCTGCGAGCCCGTTTGGTCTGTGAGGCTTCTTTGGCGGCAGCGGCGGAAACGCTGCAATTGGGAAGCTTTCTGTTCATGGGCAGGGGTGAGGATCAAAATGGCGGACGGCAGCGTCCGTCCATTCTGGCAGATGGCTTGGAAGCTATTTTTGGCAGCGTTTTTTTGGATACCGGCTATGAAGAAGCCGGAAAAGTGGTTTTGCGTGTGATGGAAAAACAGTACCATGCAGCGCTTCACGGCAAGACACAAACCGATTACAAGACACTTTTGCAGGAACAACTGCAACAAAACGGCAATGTGAAGATTCAATACAAAGTGGTGGAGAGTAACGGGCCGGACCATGCCAAGAACTTCCGTGTAGAAGTTTATTGTAACGGTAAATCTTTTGGGACCGGTCGAGGCCATTCAAAAAAAGAAGCTGAACAGAATGCCGCCAAAGCCGCTTTAGATAAGGATGAACCCCATGTATATTGAACGTGCAGCAGCACAAGACGGGCGTGAAGCCTTTCTTAGAGCGACAAAAAACAGCCATGAAACCTTTCACGAAACAGGTCTGAAAATTTATTTGGACGAAAGAATATTGCTGCAAAGAATACGCAGCAGGCAGGACGTGAAAACCATCCCGTTTTTTCTTCCGCACGGGGGCTGCCCGCACCGGTGTACATTTTGTGACCAAAAGCAGATCGGCACGAACGCTACGCTGCCAACGCCCGAGTTCGTCAGTAAAACGATAGAGGCAGCGCTCAATCAGGGCAAAGCCGGAGCGGTTTTCCATGTTGGTTTTTTCGGAGGTTCATTTACCGGTCTCCCGATAGCGGTGCAAGAAGCTTTCCTCTCTTTGGTTGCACCGTTTCGACCTGATATAACGGGTATACGCATTTCCACCCGGCCAGACATGGTAGCCGATGAAACGCTGGAACGGCTTTTGTCATACCGGGTAACAACGGTTGAACTGGGTGCTCAGAGCATGGATGACACCGTATTGGCTGCTTCCGAACGCGGACACAGTGCAGATTGCGTGGTGGATGCTGCAAGAAGTGTAAAAAAAGCCGGCTTTCGTTTGGGTATACAAACCCTGCCCGGCTTACCCTTGGACACATTTGAGAAAACCATCAAAACCGCTGAAGCCGTTATCCGCCTGTACCCGGATGAAGTGCGCATTTACCCGGCTTTGGTCCTTCCCGGTACAAAACTTGAGATGTGGATGGCAAACGGCTCCTATAGACCGCTTTCGCTGGAGGAAGCGGTACAATGGTGCGTCGCCCTCGAGAAAAAATACACGGCAGCCGCGATTCCCATTATAAAAATGGGCTTGCATGCCTCCGAAACCTTTCAAGGAAAGGCTGGAAAACCGCAAGGACCCTGGCATCCGGCCTTCAGAGAACTGGTGGCAGATGCACAGGTTCTGGAAGAGGTGAATAAACGAATTGACAGGCAGGGGATTCAAGCAACTGATGTCTTCACTTTGTCTTTCGCTAAGCTGCTTTGGCAACGTTTTGTGGGGCACAAAAAAGAGAATCTGCTTCAGTTGAAAAAACGTTATCCCAACATCAATTTGCAAATTGCAGCCGAATAGGGATAAAATTTTGGGTATGGGGAAAAATAAGTGCAGATAAAAACTGTTTTATCTTTTTGACAGAATAAATTTATTAGCAGTCATGGGGAAGAAGGGAAAATATCCATGAAAGAGATTCATGTGTCGCAGATTATTGCAGCGGTTGAAGGTGCTTGCATCGACGCCAATACGGTCATTGGAGAAGATATTGCACGGGCTCTGAAAGATGCCCGTGATAAAGAAATGACAACAGCGGGCAGGTCTGTGCTGGATACCCTTATCGAGAACGCAGCCATTGCCAGGACAGAGAAAATGGCCATCTGTCAGGATACGGGTATGGTGGTTGTGTTTGCTGAACTGGGGCAGGATGTCCACATTACCGGCGGATTATTCACTGAGGCCATTCATGAAGGGGTGCGCAGGGGCTATGAAAAAGGGTTTTTACGCAAATCAGTGGTATCCGACCCTGTACTGCGAACCAATACGGGAGACAATACGCCGGCAGTTATTCATGTATCGCTTGTGGCAGGGAATGGCCTGCGTTTGAATATCTCCCCCAAAGGTTTTGGCAGTGAGAATATGAGCCGTTTGTTTATGCTCAAGCCATCGGATGGCATTGACGGTGTGAAGAGGGCTGTCATAGACACCGTATCCATGGCCGGGGCCAACCCGTGCCCGCCCATTGTTGTGGGTGTGGGGGTCGGCGGCACTATGGAAAAAGCGGCACTGATGGCAAAAGAGGCTGTCTTGATTCCAATTGGGGAACGAAACAGTGCGCCGCACTGGTGCAATTTGGAGCAGGAACTTCAATACCAGATTAACCTTCTGGGTATAGGACCAGGGGGTCTCGGTGGACGAACAACATGTCTGGATGTACACATCCTTGCGTATCCTACCCATATTGCAGGCTTACCGCTTGCTGTGAACATCAGTTGCCATGTAACCCGACACAGAACGGTTTGCCTGTGATAAAAGGAGTAAGAATGCCTTCTGAAGATAAGCAAAAAACCTTGCATGGCGTGAAACCAGGTGCTGATGGGCTTGCCGGAACCACGTGCGAAGGTGGAGAAAACCCAAAAACGTTGCATGGGGTGAAACCAGATGCTGATGGGCTTGCTGGAACCACGACTATAGAAACAAACAAAAATGATCTCCTTAAGATGACCTCAGAGACAGAATCCGGTGAAAGTACACCGCTTGTGGCCAAAACAGGCGTCTTGTCTGTTGTCGCAACACCCATTGGGAATCTCGAAGATATCACGTTGCGAGCCATCCGCTTGCTAAAAGAGGCGGATGTCGTGGTAGCGGAAGATACGAGGCACACCCTGCATCTTCTGCACCATTTGGGCATTGTAAAACCATTGATCAGCTGCCATGATCAAAATGAAAAAGAACGCACAGTGGCACTCCTGCAGCAATTGCAGGCAGGTAAAAATCTTGTGCTGGTGAGTGATGCGGGGACACCTGGTATCTCGGATCCCGGAGAGATTCTCATTCGGGAAGCAATCGCTGCAGGATACCCTGTCACCATGGCACCGGGTCCTGCAGCTGCGGTGATGGCGTTGGTGCTTTCCGGATTGCCTGCAGGGCGATTTTGTTTTGAAGGCTTTCTCTCGGCGCAGCGTAAAGACCGGCTAAAGAGAATCACATCTATGAAAGATGAAACCCGTACCATGGTGTTCTACGAATCGCCGCACCGCATCAAGGCAACACTGGCCGATATTTTGGTGGTCTTTGGTGACAGAAAATGCTGCATTGGCCGGGAAATGACCAAAAAATATGAAGAGTTTATTCGGGGTTCTGTCAGTACCATCATCACACACTATAATGAAGTGGAAACCAGAGGTGAATACGTGCTGGTGGTAGAAGGCGCAGATGAGAATACGCTTGAAAGGAAAGAGCAGGAAGCATGGTCGCAGTACACAGTTGATGAACACATCCATTTGTATGAAGATGAGGGATTGTCTGTGATGGATGCGATGAAACGGGTGGCCAGAGACAGGGGGGTTGGCAAGCGGGAGATTTATGCGCAGCGGCAACAGAGTAGCGAAGATGAATAAACTGGGGCATCAGAGGGGATTCTAACAACCCTCAATGTCCTTGTGCGGTTTCATGAGGGGATGATGCCCTGTGATGCAGGAATTATATGCATTGAGGTTGTCGAAGCTGACCAGGGTTGAACTGCGAGACGTCCATTGGAGCAAAGGCATCTTCCAACCATCAATGCGTTCAAATCAACGCCGGTTGGTTGTAGAGGAAACTTCACTGCTCTCACTGGCCACACTGACAATTTGGATGTCAGATTCGTGTAAAAGCTTCTCCAGACGGTTTTGAAAAGCCGGCTGTGATTTATCTTTGGGAACACCAATAAACACACACTGGCAGCCTTCGTGTTCCGCAAACTGGGCCACCGTTTCAGGAATTTGAGCAGCGTTGATAATGGTTAGCTCTGCACCCACTGATTTCGCAGTGACAAAAAGGTACTCCAGGGCTTCGCCTTCTCGAATATTGTCAAAAAAGTTAAAAGAGCGGGTGGATATGTGTAAAACATGCAGGGTGCCGTTTTCTGAGAGGTGGTGGGCTGCATGCCGTATCAGGTGTTCACAATTTTTTTGTTGTGTGACACAAACTAAAGCACAATCGAAGGTGTCCAATACAATCTCCTTAGCGATGAAATGTCAGCCGTATAGCGTTTCTATAGCAAGCGTACGCCTTATTTACCCGAAAAGTCTGTTGCGTCGAAACATCCGTCATTCGTTGCCATAACGGTACAAACACTTTTTACCCAGTCTGTATGCACATTACACACAAAAGAAAGGAATTTCTATGAATTCTACAATATTGAATAACGGGCTGTCCCCGTTCAAACTAAAAAAAGCATCACGCATTAAACACATTATCTGGGATTGGAACGGTACCCTTCTGGATGATGCCCATGTATGTGCATCTGCGGTGAACCGCTTGAAGCTGACCCGCGGCCTGCCTTTGGAAAGCTTTGAGGCATACCGTAACAGCATTTCATATCCTGTAATCGAATACTACAAGGCGTGTGGGTTTGACTTGTCTCAGGAACCTTATGCGGCCTTGTGCGATGATTTTGCACAAGCGTATGCGGCCTTTGCTGACGATGCTTTGGAAGGCAAAGGACTGACGACCGGACAAAAGGTTCGTATCCACCCGGATGTGGTGGCTGTGCTTCAAAGCGGACTGGATGCCGGGCTAAGCCACGCCATTGTTTCTGCATCGGATGAAACCACACTGTTTCGACAGGTTGAGGAGCAAGGTCTATCTGCCTACTTTGTTTCTGTGGTGGGCAGGAGCGATAACCATGGTGGAACAAAAGACCACCTGGTAAAGGCCTGGGTAGAGGCAAGCGGATACCACAGGGATGAAATTTTACTTGTCGGAGACACAGAGCATGATTACGAAGCAGCGGTTGCTGCAGGTATTCGCGTCGCACTCATTGCGGATGGCCATGTCTCTTCCCCACGCTTAAAGCGTTGTCGAGTGCCCTTCTTTGAGAACCGGGCGGTACTGTGGGAACAATTGTTCCCTATGGTAACGACAGGGGTTTTTCGCACCTTGCGTTTTGATACACCCATTGGTGAAATGGGCATTTCTTCGGACAATTTGGGCCTTGTTCAGGTGGATCTTCCGGAAGCAGATCCCTGGCAGGCACCCTTGGGCAGCAGGATTCAGGAAGCGGATGAAGCTTTGGTTTCAGCAAAGGACGGTCTGCTGCATTGGTTCCAACACCCGGATCAGCCAATCGATTATCCCCTGTCCATTCTGGGGACGCCTTTTCAAAGAGAAGTTTGGCAGGCCACGGCACAGATTGCACCGGGGAAAACAACAAGTTATAAGGGTTTGGCCTTGCACATTGGACGCCCCAATGCCTACCGTGCAGTGGCCATGGCTCTCAAATCGAACCCCGTGCCCATTTTCATTCCCTGCCACAGAATTATCGGTTCGGATGGTACCCCGACGGGATATATGGGTAAAAGAAATCATCCCTTGCAGGAAGTGTTGCTACAACTGGAAAGAGATGCGGTTCGACAGTAGCCGGGCTGAAAAAGAAATTTGCATCACCAGATGCTCACAGTTAAAATCCGTATTATTTTGCTTACGGCACGGACCTATGTGTTGAAAGCACCTGTAAGGGCTTATAAACTGCCTTTATTTCGATTGATGGAGGAAAAACAAACGATGAAAGATATGACCAAGGGCAATGAGTTTAAAATTATTCTTGCCTTCGCAATTCCCATGATTTTGGGACAATTTTTTCAGCAACTGTATAACATCGTAGACCGGCTCATTGTCGGTCGCTTTGTCGGGGAAGATGCCTTGGGCGCTGTTGGTACCACGTTTCCGGTCATGTTTTTTACAACCGCCCTGATTATGGGCATTGGTATGGGTGCCACAACAGTCGTTTCCCAGTATTTCGGAGCAAAAAAACCGGATCAGGTGAAAAGGGCTGTCTCCACCAATATGATTTTCTTGTTTGTTGCTTCCATATTCGTTGCCATTACAGGCGTTATTATTGCGGAGCCCTTGCTCAAACTCATGCAGTTGGACCCCGATGTTCTTCCGGATGCGGTTGCCTATATGCGCATTATCTTTATTGGCATGCCTTTTTCTTTCATCTATAATGCCTACAGTTCTCTTTTGCGTGGCCTTGGGGATGCCAAAACACCGATGCTTTTCCTCATTGTGGCAACCCTTGTGAACATCGTTCTGGACCTGATCTTTGTCGCAGGTCTTGGCTGGGGTGTTGCCGGTGCAGCATTTGCAACCATCCTGTCCCAGGCTATTGCCTCGGTGCTGTGTGTACTTTATGTTTATAGACGGGTACCCCTGATGGCTGTCCGTAAAGGCGAATGGGTATTCGACAAGGAATTGTTCGTGGCCTCAGTGAAGTTGGGCATTCCGACCGGGGTACAACAAACGATTCTTTCGATGGGCTTTATGGCCATTCAAGGTTTGGTGAACAGTTATGGCAAAACCATGACCTCGGCCATTACCATGGCCGGAACCTTGGAAGCTATTGGCACCCTCTCCGTCATGAACATCGGCATGTCGCTGACAACTTTTACCGGACAAAATGTAGGTGCGGGAAATTTCGATCGCGTGCGCAAAGGCTTTCGTGCCACATTGATCATCGACCTGGTGGCCTATGTTTTTACAACCGGTCTCATCCTGCTGTTTAGTAAAACCATGTTGAAGTGGTTTCTGCCGAAAAATATCGATCCGGAAAAAATGGATTTACTGCTGCAATATGGGCAGGAATACATTCAGTTTGTGGCTGTCTTCATTTTTATCATGGCCATTATGTTTGCCGGGAACAGCCTTTTACGAGGTGCCGGAGATGTGATGGTGCCCCTTGTGACAACAATCGCAGCTTTGGGGATGCGCGTGCTGGCTGCTTACGGCATGGCAGCCATTCCGGCTATTGGCTATCGGGCTATTTGGTATTCAATTCCCATTGGATGGACTATTTCAACCATCATTGTTCTGCTGCGTTATTTCTCCGGAAAATGGACGACGAAATCGGTTGTTTGGGGCAATAGAGTGGCTATACCCAATGGGCTCGAGGAAGAGATTATAGAAGAGCGCACAGTGGAGTAATGCAGTTGTTACAAAAAACAGCCTACAAGCTGAGTGCGTTGTTTAAGCCCTGCAATAATTTGACCTTCAGACATAGAACCGCATATAAACGATGAAAGCACCTTATGTGGGTGTAAATAACTTACATATTTTTTCTATCGTATTGACGGAGAACCATAAGTGTGATATTTTTTGATGAAAGAAGAAACACTGTGTTTCCTTCAGTTTTGTCAACAAAAGAATGGAGGGTTTGTATGAGTATTTTTAGACGGATTGGTGAAGATCTGAAAGAAGCCTTTTCGAAAATCCCTGTTATGAGTACACTATTGCACCTTGATGTTATTCTGGTCTTTGGTGCCCTTGCTTTTATGCTGGTGAACTATTTTTTAAACCTCGGCATTATCGGAGATTTTATCGGCGCCTTTTCCTGGTACATCTTTATCGTCGGCTTGCTTATGTGCTGGGCCAACCGGAACACACAGTTTCTATACGCCGGGCTCTATGGGTATGCGGCATACCAGCTCGTTACGTTCTTTCGTTATGCGTTTATGAAGTATGGCGGCTTTAGTTTTGGAACCCTCGTTTCTGTGGTCATTTATGCCGGCCTTGGCTTTCTTGTGATGAGTAAAGTGAAGGACTAATGCAGGACTGAATTTGAGTAGGACATCATGAAAAGAAGATGTGCTTCAACACTCTGGCTGAAGGACATCTTCTTTTGCTTTTATATTGCTTTATTACATGATATCGTACGCATTCCATGGCTATTTTTATCTTTCTGACCAGAATCACACATGGCGTTCTGAAGACCATTGTAGTAAGACTAGCCTTTATACACCGAATTCACAGCATAACCTTTGTCTTTGAGTCGGCTCAGGAGGGATTCAACATTGTTGGTATTCACCCTGAAAATAATTTCGTCTTTGTAAATCACAACATGCAAAATATTCATTTCCAACTCGGCGGTAATTGAGGAGATGGTGGCGAGCACACCAGGCCGGTTGTCCGATACATCCACACTGATACGGCTGCCATTGTCCCGGAATCCAAGGATTTCAACAAAAGATTGAAAAAGGTCTTTTTCTGTGATGATGCCAACCAGGTGGTTGTTTTCAAGCACGGGCAGACCACCGATATTGTTATCGGCCATCATCACGGCGGCCTGCTCAAGCAGAACGTCCGGCGCAATTGTGAGCACATCCTTGGTCATGATATCTTTGACGACCGTCCTGGCCAATAAATAGTTCATTTCAAAAACAGACAGGGTGGTCGCCGGAGACGGGGATACTTCCAACAATCGGCGTTTGGTCACAATGCCAATCAGTTTTCCGCCTTTCATGACCGGCAGCCGTCGAATGCCTTTTTCACGCATGATACTCAGTGCCTCAGCGATGTTGGTATCCGGGGTGACGGTGTACGGGTTGGATGTCATGATATTGCGAACAATCATGGGAAATCCCTCCTTGGCCTGCATATCAGGCATATCTTAAACGAACGAAATAAACAGGGATATATTAACAAACAGGTACATGAAAAACCTTGAACCGGTGATGGTGCAAGAGCGTTTCTCCACGTACGCTGTTGATTTTAAGTACACCACAATCCCTTATTACCCACTACAGGCACATTTATGCACCGCCCAGGTAGGCATTGCGAACTTCCTCACTTTGCAACAGTTCTTTGGCGTCGCCGGAAAGTATAATGCGGCCAGTTTCCAAAACATAAGCAGTGTGGGCAATAGACAAGGCCATATTGGCATTCTGCTCCACCAGGAGCACGGTGGTGCCGGTTTTATTAATATCGCGGATAATGCTAAAGATTTCTTTGACCAGGAGCGGTGCCAGACCCATGGAAGGTTCGTCCATCAGCAGCATTTTGGGACGGGACATCAAGGCGCGTCCCATGGCCAGCATCTGTTGTTCGCCGCCACTGAGGGTGCCTGCGGTTTGCGAGAGGCGTTCTTTCAACCGTGGAAAACGCATATAAACAGTTTCGTAATCCTGACGAATACCAGCCTTGTCTTTACGTGTATAAGCACCCATCTCCAAATTCTCTTTGACGGTGAGACTTGCAAAAATACGACGGCCTTCCGGAACCTGCACCAGGCCGTTTGCAACAATTGTGTGCGGCGGCACCCCGGTGAGGGACTTACCTTGAAATGTAATCTCCCCTTTGTAAGGGATAACCCCGGAGATGCTGTTCAGGGTGGAAGATTTTCCGGCGCCGTTTGCACCAATCATGGTGACAATTTCGCCTTCCTTCACAGAAAACGACAAGCCGTGGATGGCATGGATATTTCCATAATAAACCTGTAAATCTTGTACTTTAAGCACCGAACTCCACCTCCTCGCCCAAGTAGGCCTTGATGACCAAAGGGTTTTTCCTGACGTCAGCAGCTGAACCGGAAGCTATGGTTAATCCATAGTCCAAAACAAGAATACGTTCACAAATGCCCATGACCAGGCTCATATCATGCTCGATGAGCAGGATGGTCAGCTTGAATTCATCCCGTACAAAACGAATGAGTTTCATCAAAGCCTGTGTCTCCTGAGGGTTCATGCCGGCAGCCGGCTCATCCAGAAGAAGTACCTTCGGGTGGGTTGCCAGTGCACGGACAATTTCCAGTTTTCGTTGTTCGCCATAGGGCAGATTCTTTGAAAGTTCGTCCTGCTTTCCGTCTATATGAAAAATCTTTAACAAGTCCAACGCCTCTTTCCGCATTTTTTTTTCTTCTGCTTTGTACGCGGGCAGATGCAATAAGGCACTGACAAAGCCATAGTTCACCTTCGCATGCATAGAAATCATTACATTTTCCAGTACGGTCATTTCCTTGAAAAGGCGAATGTTTTGAAAAGTTCTGGCAATGCCATAGTGGTTAATTTGGTGAGGGCTTTTTTTCAAAAGGCTTTTTCCAGACAATGAAATATTGCCGGAGGTCGGGAGGTATACACCTGTCAGCATATTAAACACCGTGGTCTTACCGGCGCCATTCGGACCGATCAGGCCGACAAGCTCGCCATCGTTTAAAGAAAGTGAAAAATCTGTGACCGCTTTCAAGCCGCCGAATTCAATGGATATTTTTTCTGCGTGCAGAATAATGCTCATTTTGTTTCCTCTCTTTCTGCCGCAGTTTCTCTTTGCAGTGCTTTTTTAAAGCTCTTCAAATGGATGAGGCGCGTTGGCGAGAACTCCCGGCTGCCCAAAATGCCGCCCGGACGGAAAATCATCATAATGATTAAAAGCAGAGGATAGATGACAAGGCGGTAATCCTGCAAAAAGCGCAGGGCTTCCTGTAAATATGTGAGCAGGTAGCCTGCAACAATGGTGCCGGTAAGGCTGCCCATGCCACCAAAGACAACAATAATGAGAAAGTCGACTGAACGGATAAAGTTGAAGTCTGTCGGGTTGAGGTAATTGAAGAGAAAGGCATACAAACCGCCACCCACACCGGCGATAAAAGCGGATATGATAAAGGCTATCATTTTATAGCGGAAAGTGCCTACACCCATTGAACCGGAAGCCACTTCATCTTCACGGACAGAAATAATAGCACGCCCATAGGATGAGTTGAGCAAGTTGTGTACCAAAGCAAGGACGATGACCACAGACAGTGTAATAAAAATAAAACTGAGCACCGGCACCCATAAAATAGCGTTTGGATTCTTTTCTATGGTTTCCTTTGATACAAAATAGGGGACACCTTTCAGGCCGGCTGCACCGCCGGTGAGGGCATCCATATTCACCAGGATAACACGGATAATTTCACCAAAAGCCAATGTGACAATGGCCAGATAATCGCCCTTCAAGCGCAGGGTTGGAAAACCGATGACGAGGCCAAAGACAGAAGTGACAATACCGCCGATAATAACCCCGACAAATATGGGCATATTAAATTGCATGACGGAAACTGCGGCGGCATAAGCGCCAATGGCCATAAAGCCGGCGTGACCCAATGCAAGCTGCCCGGTAAAGCCGGTGATGAGGTTCAGGCCGAGGGCGATAATGACATTAATGCCGGCAAAAGATAAAATCTGTGCCGCATAGTCATTGATGACACCGATACGGATGAAAACGGCAATTACGCCGATAATCAGTACGGTCAAGACAAGCAGGAGGGGGAAAGAGCGTACTTTTGTCAACATAAATCACCTACACCTTTTCTTTCAGACTCTTGCCCATGATGCCTGTTGGCCTGACCATCAGGATAAGCACAAGAATACCGAAGACCACGGCATCTGCCAATTTCGAGGAAATATACGCTTTGGATAGAATTTCTGTAATGCCCAAAATGATGCCGCCAATCATGGCACCGGGGATGCTGCCAATGCCACCTAAAACCGCTGCAACAAAGGCTTTCAATCCAGGAAGAATGCCCATGTATGGCTGAACTTGAGGGTACTTGCTGGCAAAAAGCACGCCGGCTACGGCAGCCATCGCTGAGCCAATGGCAAAGGTGAAGGAGATGATGCGGTTAACATTGATGCCCATTAAGGAAGCAGCCCGCGTATCCTGTGAAACGGAACGCATGGCCTTACCGATTTTTGTGAATTTCACCACATAGCCAAGGCTTGCCATCATAATTAGAGAAACGACGACAACGATGACATCCTGTTTTGAAAGGACAACCCTTTGACCCATGACCTCCGTGATGGTTGATGTGGCTTCCAATTGGGGATATTGTCGTGGATTCGGTCCCATAAAGGGAAGGATACGGCTGCCGTTTTCAATGAGCAATGAGGCACCGATGGCCACAATGAGAATATTGATGCGGGGGGCATTGCGTAAAGGTTTATAAAAAGCCCTTTCTATGGCAACCCCGATGATGGCACAAACAAACATGGAAACAAAAAGGGCAAGAATGAGTGTTGAAGGGGTGGCACCAAAAGCATTCAATACAAAAAAGCCCGTATAAGCACCAAGCATGAGCATATCGCCATGGGCAAAGTTGATTAAGCGGACAATGCCGTAAACCATTGTATAACCCAAAGCGATGAGGGCATAAATAAACCCGAGGGTAAAGCCGTTGATCAGCTGCTGTAAAAGCATGGGGACCACCTTATCTGGAAAACGGGAACACATGCTTCATGCATATGTTCCCGTAATACCGTTCTTCAAACGTATAGGTTCATGGAAGGGCTGGATTACGGATTCACAGTACCGGAGTACTCTGTAGCCAATTTCCCGTCAGCACCTTTCACAATTTTCAACATAACTGCAGATTTTACAGGATTGCGAAGTTCATTAAACTTTACCTGACCAGTAACAAATTTCTTATTGGTCTCCATCATGGCTGCCTGCAGTTTGTCCGGGTCAGTTCCTGCTTTTGCAATGGCATCGGTCAGGATGTTCATAGAGTCATAAGCAAGTGCTGCCAAGGCATTTGGGGTTACACCATCATATTTTGCCTGATAGGAGGATACGAATTTTTTGACTTCCGGGTCGTTGGCGTCCGGCGCATAATGGTTGGAATAGTAGCAGTCGAGAACTTCGTCACCGGCATTGTTGGTGATTTCATCCCAACCGTCGGCACCCAGCATGGGTACAGTAATGCCAAGGGCACGAACCTGTTTTGAAATAACGGATACGGTGCTGTAGTAGTCTGGCAGGAAGAGAACGTCCGGAGAAGTACCGGCGATTTTGGTCAACTGCGCATTAAAGTCAGTGTCATTGGTTGCATAGGACTCTTCGGCAACAATGGTGCCGCCGAGGGCAAGGAATTTGTCTTTGAAATTCTGCGTTAGACCTTTTGAGTAGTCGTTGGCATTGTCAAACAGGATGGCGGCCGTTTTCCCCTGTAAAGTCTCGTAGGCAAATTGTGCAACAACCTGGCCCTGGAAAGAATCGTTGTAGCAGGCACGGAAAATGAAGTTGCCTGCAGATGTAACCGTGTCATTTGTGGAAGAAGGCGAAATCATGACGATTTTTTTCTGTTGTGCTTCATTGGTAATGGCCAATGAGCACTTGCTGGTCAAAGCTCCAACGAGGCCGACTACTTTATCACTGGAAACCAGCTTTTTGAAGGCATTCGTGGTTTTTGCCGGAGTGGCTTCATCATCTTCAATAATGAGTTCAATTTTTTTGCCGTTGATACCGCCGGCGGCATTCAGCTCTTCAGCAAACATTTTTGCCGCATTGGCAGATTGCACGCCATAGGTAGCTACCTGTCCGGTAATTGGCATAATCATACCAATTTTGATGGTATCTCCGCCCCCGCAGGCAGAGAAAAGCAGGGAAATTGCCAAAACAGAAACAAGGACCAGGGAAAGCAGTTTTTTGTTTTTCATGGTTTATCCTCCTTAAAATCAATAAAAGGTATCGCCGACATCATCTCTTATGAACGTTGCAGCAACACCTTTGTTGTTTTTGAATTATAGCATAGGTGAACTTGCGTGACAATCATTTTTTTGTGTGGCGGTATCGGAAGACGCAGAATAGAAAAAGGATTGGTTATGCCTTTAGAAAAAGAGGGGCTTTCCGTATAAAAAACCACACAATCCATGCCTTGTTAATGCAAGTACGTTGTGACGAAGCTGCAAATTGTGTTGAGAATGACAGACTTCTTAAAAAGAACATGCGTTTGTAATTGCAAGAAAAATGCGATATAATGAGTTTGGCAGGACGGCATTTTAGAAGTCTGCATAGTGTATGGGGGAGTGGTCACGATGGAATTAATGGACAAACTGCATATCCTGGCCGATTCTGCCAAATACGATGTCTCCTGTTCTTCCAGCGGTCTGGACCGCGGTCGGAAAGCGGGTACTGTCGGATCTGCTTCACTGGCAGGCATCTGCCACAGCTGGGCAGATGATGGCCGCTGCATTTCATTGTTAAAAGTGTTGTTTTCCAATGCCTGTATCTACGATTGTGCTTATTGTATCAATCGGGCTTCGAATGACATCCCAAGGGCTTCCTTTACACCGGATGAACTGGCAGAGCTGACCATCCGGTTTTATCGCAGAAACTACATTGAAGGTCTATTCTTGAGTTCGGCTGTTCAGGTCAGCCCGGATTTTACCATGGAGCGCATCATTGCAGCGTTGGCAAAACTGCGAAACGAGTACCGCTTCAATGGTTATATTCATGTAAAAGCCATTCCGGGAGCAAGTGCAGACCTTATTTATCAGGCCGGACTGCTGGCGGACCGTATGAGTGTGAATATCGAGTTGCCCAGTGCTTCCGGCTTGCTGCGCCTGGCACCTCAAAAAACACCGGAAGCCATTTTGCAGCCGATGTCTTTTGTCAGAGAAAAAATCATCGAAAGGCAGTCATTACTGCCGGTTGTGCGACATGTACCGGCATTTGTACCGGCCGGTCAAAGCACGCAACTCATAGTCGGAGCGACCAGAGACAGTGATTTGCGTATCTTGCGCCTGTCAGAAAAGCTGTATCAGCAGTTTTCGCTTAAACGTGTCTACTATTCTGCCTATATGCCACTGAATGACCAGCCCGGATTACTGCCGGACTTGCATGCAGAACCACCCCTGTTGCGTGAACATCGCATGTATCAGGCAGACTGGTTGCTGCGTTTTTACGGTTTCCAGGCGGATGAGCTGCTCGATGAGAAGCACCCTTCGTTCGACCCGCGCATCGATCCCAAAGCCAACTGGGCAGTAAGGCATTTGGAATTCTTCCCTGTAGAGATTAACAAGGCTCCCTTGGAGACGCTTTTGCGTGTTCCTGGTATTGGCGGTACTACGGCAAGGCGCATTGTTGCGGCCAGGCGGTTTGGGTCACTCTCCTTTACAGATCTTGTTAAGATGCGCGTTGTCATGAAACGGGCGCGGCATTTCATTCTTTGCAGCGGCCGCTTTGAAGGGGAACGAGGGCACGGAACAAATGCCTTGGTTCGGGTGCTTTCAGACAATGAGAAGGCTTACCAC
>JBBRWP010000014.1:0-27177 GCA_038249175.1 Acetivibrionales bacterium | reverse complement strand
ACCCTTTCGCGGCCGGGGCCGGACAACAGGTTCATGATGTCGTTTACAGGTCCGTATGTGTCAAAGAACGCGATGGTCAGGCCGATGACGGCAATCCAGGAAAGGAAAAAAACGGCATGTAGCTGATGGCCTGGCGTCTCCCGTGGTCAACCGACTTCCATGCCATTTATGGTGGCTTACATATTGTTGACAGTGCAATTTTTTAGATGATATCATGCATATAGAAAAAGCAATTTACTATCATGTTAAACCTCATAAGGCAGGATTAAGATAATTGCGGTGCCTTGGGTTTCCTCTGATGCCACAGTGATACCGTATTGATCTCCGAAGAAAAGCTGAATGCGTTGATTGACGTTCATGATGCCAATATGCTCTTTTTCTTGTATTTTTTTATCCTTCATCATTTCATTGATGCGCTTTATTGCTTGGGATTCCATGCCGATACCGTTATCCTCTATAACAATTTTGAGGGTTTCTTCTACTTTTTTTGCTTTGATCCATATCGTACCGTTGCCCGACAATGGCTTGATACCATGGTAAATTGCGTTCTCTAATAGGGGTTGAAGCATAATTTTAATGACTTTGCAGTTTCTTGTAGCATCGTCTATTTCCCACACCACGGAGAATTTATTACGATAACGAATCTCCTGTAAATTCAAATAGGTTCGGATATTTTCAAGTTCCTTTTCCAAAGGAACCATGCTGTCAACGCTTTCAAGAGAATAACGAATCATAGAGGCAAGGTTTGATATCATGGAGGAAGTCTCATTCTTACCACCTGTGAGCCGCATAGCGGACCAGTTGATGGTATCGAGTGTATTGAACAGAAAATGAGGATTAATTTGTGCCTGCAGGGCAAGGGATTGTGCTTTTCTAAGCAGGGCTACTCTTTCCTTGAGTTCCTGGGTGATAATAGTATTTTCGCTCATTGTGTGTTTAATGGTATTGAGAATGTAGGTTTCCTCGTTTGGACCCAATTCCTGCTCGTCCTTTAGCAGTGAGACAGGATACTCAATGACTTTTAAAATCTTCTTGTATGGCTGATATATTCGGATGGATATCAGGATGGTGATGAACACTGTAATCGCGAAACCAAATCCGATCACCAGGAACATGTCTTTCCATAGAACATTAATGTTGGCTTGATAAATTTCATAGGGTACGGCCGAAATATAATACCAGTCTGTGTACTTAATGGGTGCTTTGTAAAGGACATAGTCATCAGATTTTACATAATCCTCTGCAGAATGGAGAAGACTTTGAAAGCCTTGGATGGAAATATCGTCATGATTCCCCCAAACATCGGCAAGGATATTGAATTCACTGTCGGCGATAAAAAGCCCATCGTCATAGGAACTTCGCAAGCTAGAAAGTTCAGTGACAAACTTATCAAAATTAATGTTAAAAACAAGAACCCCACGACGTTCCTTTAAATAGCCTAAATCTTTATAGAGCGAGAGAATTTGAGTGGTAAATTGGAAGGCGCTTCGGGTATTGCGAAAGGAACACCAGAAGCGGCCAGGTTGTTGATTTTCAGCATATTCATTGTACCATGCGTTGTCAAAAAAATCCTTCAAATCCGTAAGTCCATAATTGGAAAAAATTAAATTATTACGCTCGGAATAAATGTAGATGTTTTCCAGATAATCTTTGGTTCGCATTTGCACAGCAAGCTGCTTGAACATTATTTTCTGGTCATAAAAAGAGGAATCTTCGTCACCTTTACTCATGAGAAATACAGTGGTATCATTTTCTGCAGCAATGTAATTCATTTGTTTGTGGCAGTCTGACAGCATATTGTCGGTCACATTTTTAAGCATGGCCAGGGATTTATTGCTGTACACAAGGATTTCATTATCCGTGAAGGTATTAAAGGAGAAGGAGGCAATCCAGACCACGATGACCATGGGCAAAACAATAACAATGGACAAAAGAGACAAGTTCTTTATAAATATGCTGCTAAATCTTCTTTTTTTTAGACGTTGGTAAATATTGGTGTTTTCATCTTTCATTATGACTTCACCTCTCGCAATGGATCGGGAGACAGAAGCTTGCGATAAGCATTGGGGGTGTATCCGGTATAGTTCTTAAAAATTTTGGTAAAATAAGCGTTGCTTTTATAACCAATGATGATGCTGATTTCGTATATTTTGTATTGAGGTATTTTCATGAGGGTAATGGCATATTCCATTTTATTGTGTATAACGAAATCAATAAAGTTTTCACCTGTCTTTGCTTTGAAAATACGACTAAAATAGTATTGACTCATGTAAAACTTTTCAGCGACATCTTCGAGGGAAATATCCTCCATGATATGCTCAGTTATATATTTTCTTGCCTGTTCCATGACATTGCATTCATCGTGATGCAATTCCTTTACAAGGTTTAGAAGATCAAGAACTAGATGATTGAGGCAATCTTCAATGGCAATTAAATTGGTCAGATCAAATATTTGACGGTAGCCTTCCTTGATGAGAAGGCTGCTTGTAATATCCATGGATTCTTGGAGCTTGTTTTTGATTGTCTCTAGCAGGCCTGCGACAATGGAGTGAACGGTGTCGATGGTGAGATTTTGCATATACTCCATAAATTTTCTAATAAGATTATCCGTGGCTGCTATATTGCCTGCAAAGATGGTCGAATAAATCATTTTCTGTTGTTCGTTAATCTTTACCATCAGACTATCACTGACTGTTTTTTCCTGTTGATTGTTGCTCCTGTAATGTAAAAGTTCAGATATGTTATTAAAAATCTCTAATCCAGTGACGGTGAAATCACTCGATAAGGTTTCTTTCAAATTCATGCAGAGTTTTTTATTTGCAGCATCAATGTGCTCATTGGTGAAATCCTGAGAATTACTTTCATGAGAGACCACGATGCCTAAGAGTTGCAGGCAATTATGGTTTTTCGTAATCATACGGTATTCAATCTCAGGAAATGCTAGATTGATAGTATTTTTTAAACAGGTATATAAATCGCTATTGGTGTGTGTCCAATTATTTTCGACAAAATCTTGATAGTTGTCAATGGTGAGTGTGGTCATAAAGCAGCGATTTTCCTCTATTTTTAATTTAGGGAACAGGAAATGGAACATGGAATTGATATAATGCTCATTTTTAAAGGAGCTCATCATCAATTCAGCAAAGAAGTTGTCTTTAATCTCATGAATGCCGCTTTCCATAGCTACCAAAGCGACATTGTTGAACTGAGCCTCCGCTTCCTTATCTAGTGTATATTTAACTTCTTGTAATGATTTGGTTAAAATATCAATATCTATAGGCTTGAGGACATATTTTTGTACATTGAACTTAATGGCCGACATGGCTAAATCTACCTCTTTGTATCCGCTAATGAGGATAATCTTGGTAGAAAGGTTTTTCTTACATACATACTCTGCAACATCCAGACCGGACTTTTTTGTCATTTTTATGTCGGTTACAATGAGATCGGCACTGTTGTTTTCAAGATAATCGATGATGTCTTGACCATCTACAAAGGTGGCTACAGGCATGAAGCCCAGAGAATTCCAATCAATTATATCACGCAGGCCTTCACGAATGACTTGCTCATCATCAGCAATCAGCAATTTGTACATGTCTCAAACCTCCACAAGTCGTTGGGTTAGAACTTTATCCTAATAATATACCATATTTATTGTATATCGTCGGTATATCTTTAAGACAGTTCCGCAAAAAAAGCATGGTAAACAACAAAATAGTGTACTTTCTTTTCATCCTACTTCTTTTATAATAAATATATACAACATCAACTACTGGGGGGATTCTATTGGCTGTGAATTTACTTGTGGAAAAAATCGAGCGCAAACCCAAAGTGACGAAATTGATGTCCAGTAAAAAATTGGACAATATTCAGTTGCTATTATTGGCATTACCAGCGATTGTGCTGGTATTCGTTTTTGCTTATGTCCCTATGGCAGGAATTGTCCTTGCTTTCAAACAATTTCGCGTCTCCTTAGGTGTCTTCGGTAGTCCTTGGGTGGGACTCAAAAACTTTGAGTTCTACTTTAAATCGGCAGATGCTTGGCGCACAATAAGAAATACCCTGGGCATGAATTTTCTTATGATTGCTGTACATTTGGTTTTTAATATCGCTTTTGCGCTGTTATGCTTCAACCTGAGAAGTAAACACGCCATCAAGGTCTATCAGACTGTCACTATAGTTCCAAGTTTTCTATCGTGGGTTGTCGTTGGTTATCTTGTATATGCTTTGTTAAAGCCTGCAGGTGGTATCATGAACCAAATGATTGAGCTACTTGGAGGTGACCCTGTCAAGTGGTATTCTGTTCCAAATAAGTGGCCGATCATTCTGCTTTTAACAAGCTTGTGGCACGGTGTTGGCAGCGGTAGTTTATTCTATTTTGCTTCCCTGGTAACCATTGAGAAGGATTATTTTGAAGCAGCTTCCTTGGACGGTGCAACAAAATGGCAAGAGCTCCGCTACATTATTCTTCCTTTTTTAATGCCACTGATTGTTATCCTGCAGATTCTTGCTATTGGAAATATCTTTCGTGCTGACTTCGGACTATTCTTTAATGTAACCAGAGATTCAGGGGCCCTGTATCCCACAACTGATGTTATCGACACATATATTTTCCGTGCATTGATATCTCTTGGGAATATTGGTATGTCGGCAGCCGTTGGTGTGTTCCAATCTATCGTAGGATTTGTGCTGATTTTGACGACAAATTACATTGTCAACAAGATAGAACCTGATAATGCTTTTTTCTAGAGAGGGGGGATATTGATGAGAAAAAGACAAAAACCACAGTTTTTTTTGCACAGTACGGCAATTCTGTATGCCATTGCCTGCATTATTCCATTCCTTATCGTTATCGCTGCTTCTCTGACCCATCCGTTGGAACTCAGCGAAAAGGGCTATCGCTTGTGGCCCCTGAAGGTAGACTTATCCGCATACAGAACCATTTTTGAGAACCCGGATACAATTCTCCGCTCATATGGTGTAACCATTATTGTAACACTTGCCACGGTTCTCTTCGGGTTGATGTTCATGTCCATGGCTGCCTATGCCCTGGCAAGAAAAAATTGCAGTTTTCGTCGTCCGCTTTCCTTCTTCTTTTTTTTCACCATGCTTTTCTCGGGTGGGTTGGTTCCTACTTATATATGGATAACCCAATTCCTGAAACTACAGGATACGTACTGGGTTATGATTCTTCCAAGCTTGATTAACGTGTTCCATGTATTTATGATTCGAACCTTCTTTCAAAGGCTTCCTCCATCTCTTTATGAATCAGCGAAAATGGACGGAGCGACAGAATTCGTTATCTATTTCAAGATTGCACTGCCATTGTCTCTTCCTGTGCTGGCGACAGTCGCATTCTTTAACACGATGGGTAAGTGGAATGACTGGAGCACAGGTCTTTATTATCTGAATGATGCATCCCTCTATCCACTGCAGTATTTGCTCTATCAAATTCAAAAGAGTATACAGACGCTGCTCATTGCGATGAATTTTACAACAACAGGTATGGGCGCCATACCAATTGAAGATATTCCTGGTGAAAATCTCTTAATGGCCATGGTAGTTGTTGCAAGTGGACCCATGCTGATAGTCTTTCCTTTTTTCCAAAAATATTTTGTAAAAGGTTTGACCCTTGGAGCAGTCAAAGGTTAAAGACTGCGATTTTCTACTGTATTCAGCACCCAGGTGGTGAATAAATATACAAATATTAACAGGAGGCGTAAAAAAATGAACAGAACAAAAAAGACTTTCAGCATGATCACTGTGATACTTCTTGCTTTTGCAGTCGTATTTACAGGTTGTGCACGCAGCACAGACACTGGGACCAGCACAACGACCTCTGCTCCCGCAGCTACGACCAAGACAGCTGATGCAACCCCTGAACCGGACGTGCTCAAAGATCCCGTCACAGTCATTTGGTATAATGGAGGAAGCGACCAACCCAATGCAAAACCAGTGAATGACAAGCTGAATGAAATCCTGCTGAAAAAACACAACATTCAATTGGATTTCAGAATCATTGATTGGGGAACTTATGATGAAAAAATGAATTTGATTATTTCTTCCGGTGAGGATTATGACCTGTGCTTTACGACGCAAGCCTGGGTGAATAAATACCCGGTCCAGGTAGGCAAGGGCGCATTCCTTGCGCTGGATGACTTTCTGCCCAACTATCCGGTACTAGCAGCAGCCCTTCCAGAATTCTTGTTTGAACAGGCAAGAACAGAGGGAAAGATTTATGCTGTACCGAATTATCAAATCACCTATAGCCAATGGGGCTTCCTCTTCCGTAAAGACCTCGTCGATGAGAGTGGATTTGATTATATGAATGTTAAATCCTATTGGGATGCAGAGCCTTTTTGGAAATTTGTTCAAGATAATTATCCGAACTTGTATCCAACGAACGCGGTATTCTATGATGCCTTCGCAAATGTGAATCATGATTATATTCCAGTAGAACAAAGCACTTACTTTAAGAAGGGTGATCCCACCTATAAACTCTCCATGTTTATCGATAAAGAGGAATCCATGACTACAGGAATGGGCGCATATTATGCAGGCATTCAGAACAGAACCATGTGGGAAAAAGGCTATCTCCGCAAGGACATCGCCACAGTTCAAGATGAGACTGCCGATGATGCTGCAGGCAAATTTGCTTCCATCGCAGGTGTCATTAAACCCGGTGGAGAAGCTGAGAGAAAGAAAAAGTCTGCCAACTACGATTGGGTACAAGTTGGCGTTGAAATACCTTTCACAACCTCCGTTGCATCCCGTTCAGCGATGACAGCTGTCAATGCTCTATCCAAGCATCCTGAAGAAGCTCTTAGAATGCTTGAAATTATGAATACAGATCCAGAAATATTCAATATGCTCAACTTCGGTGTCGAGGGGGTCAACTACAAATTGGATAATGGTAAAGTAGCGCTCATTGATGAATCCGGTTATTTCTACAATATGGCTTGGGCAGTCGGCAACCAGTTTAATGCCTTGCTTATGGCGAATCAGGAAGATGGCATTTGGGAAGCTACCGACAAACTTAATCGAGAGGCAGAAATTACTCCAATCAACGGCTTCTCCTTCAGCAATGCGAATATCACGACGGAAATGGCCAATGTAGCTGCAGTAACAAAGGAATTTGAAAAATGGGAATATGAAGATGATTATGAAGAGAGATTCGCACAATATGCCACAAAGCTCAAAGCTGCAGGCGCGGATACCATCGTTGCCGAGGTTCAATCGCAGCTGGATGCATGGGTAGCAGCCAACAAATAAGAAATATTGGCATTGCATCACTTTTTTTGATGATATAGGTATCAGGGTTTAAATATTTTATCACCATCTGAAAATTGATGGTGATAAAATATTTATTTTTACCCAAAAATTTTCATTTTATAAGGAGCCAATAAATGGAAAAGGATACACTGTCTATAAAAGATAAAATAAACCATCATTTATGGGGAAAAAAGGACGGCAGATCGATACGAATGGGGATTGGCTGTGCATATGTGGGTAAGGGAGTGGGTAACACGTTTACCGAGGCTGAAGAAGACCTCAAGCTGTTGATGAGAACCTATGAAGAGGGCTTCCGTTACTATGACACCTCAAATGCATATCAGGGTGGTCGCAGTGAGTCTATGCTTGGGGAATTCATAAAACGGATACCTCGGGAGAGCATTTTTCTTGCCACCAAATCGACTTATGATTGGCGAAAGGAAATAGATCCCTTTCCTAAATTTTCTGAGAATTTTTTCCACAGCTTTGAAAAAATGCAGACGGATTATATCGATCTATTTCAGATTCACGATACAGAGCATTTTGCCTGTTGCGAGAAGGAAGTCATCCCGTTTCTGCTGGAGCAGCAAAAGAAGGGACGAATCGGCTATATCGGTACGGGGATGCGCTCATTGAATGCCCATGAGCTGGCGGTTCGGAGCGGTCATGTACAGTCAATCCTGAGTTATCAAAACTACAGCCTTTTAACGCGTGCGGCAGCGCCGCTCATACGCCTTTGCAAAGAGCGAGGTTGCGCTTTTATTAATGCATCTGTCCTTCACTTTGGCATGATAAAAAGTGAGGATCCCCTGAATTTTAGAAAAGAGGGAGCTGCTAAGAGTATTCATGAATCGTACATGAATCGTTTGAGAATGGAGACCGCAAAACTTCAAGCGCTTTGCAAGGAGAAGGAAATCAATATTTTAGCACCTGCTTTTCAATATTCGCTTCTGAATCCCAATATCGATATTACGTTAAATGGTATTAAAAGCATGTCTAATATTGAATCAACGATTAAGGCCATAGAAGCGACTGTTCACCCCGAAGTCTGGGCTGCGATTGAAGAATTACAAAGCTTAAATCCTTACGTAGATGTACAGGATGATTTGATGTACTAAAATATGTACAGAGGAGGAGCTTTATTATGTGGATTGACGCCCATATCCATATTTATGATGTTGCCAGAGAGGGGGTTTCCTGGCCAAGTGCAGCAGAGTCAGACCTTTACCGCAAGATTGATCCAGATGATTTTCTCACTGTTGCAGTACCCTGCGGGATTAAGCGTGCAATTGCCATTGAATGTGCCAAAGAGATTGAAAATAATATTTGGACCTTGGAGTTTCTAAAGGATTCCCCGGCAATCTGTGCCGTTACCGGCCATATAGATCCGTACGCACCTGATTTTGTAAAAGTTTATGAAAGATATGCTGCATACCCGAAATTTAGAGGATTAAGGATAGGTAGCTGGTCCAGCTTTGTGGAGCCAGGACGCATAGCAAAAAATATAGCATATTTGGCAGGTAAAAAAGCAAATGTTATCGATTTGTTGGGTAAATGGAGCGACATAGCCTGTATGGAGGAGGTTATCGCTCAAAATCAGGGTGTCTCCTTTGTCATAGATCATATTGCGAGTTGCCCGATGGATGGTAACCCGCCACCAGTTGACTATCTGGCCTTTCTTTCTCAAATGGCCAGGTATGAAAATGTGTATATGAAGGTATCAGGTATCCTCTGCCGTTCTATATCCACCCCCCCGCCCCGTGAGATTGCCTATTATGCACCGGTATTAGAAGAAATATACGATTCATTTGGTCAGGATCGTTGTCTGTATGGCTCCGACTGGCCGGTTATCACACTAAAGGGCAGCTACGAAACAGCGGTTGGCATTACCACGGACTTTTTTAGGCAAAAAGGCCCTGGCGTGCTCGATAAGATAATGGGCAAAAACACGGAACGTGTGTACAACATTACGGAATAGGAACCATGGAAAAGGAGGTATTATATGAGTGTAGAACGCGTAAATATTACCTGCAATATCCCTGCACGGGACATGCCGGTATGGGCATATTTAGAGCGCACTCTTATCGATACAATGAACAACGCCATTGATATTGTCCTTGAAAAGTATTTAAAACCCAATGGTGAGTTTTTATGGCCGCCACAGTCAGCGGAAGAGAGCAGTGGCATCGGAAGTTTGGATGATGTCTATGAAAGCTTCCACAGTTGGCCAATTTTCTATCTCCTGGGGGGCGAGGATCGTTTCCTTGACCTTGCTCACCGGCAGTTTGAGGTCACGACTGCACAGTTTGCGCGTTATCCATCAGGCACAGGCTTTAAGGCCGTCGAAAAAGAATACTGCGTGGGATCAGACTGGATGCATCAAGGTGAGGGATACGAGTTTTTTTACTATCTCAACCTCGCCGATCCGGAAAACTCAAAGACGAAAGAGCGCGCCATTCGCTATGCTGGATTTTATTTGAATGAGGATAAAGCCATTCATGAGCCCAACTTCGACGAAGAGCATCAGGTGATGCGCTCCTCTAAAACAGGCAGCCAGGGTGCAGATTTCAACGGATTTTCCGGTGTTTGGGGCTATAATCAGTATATGGATTTTTATGGCATCCCCTTTTATGATCTGCCTGGTATTCAGACTGTGTTTGATCTAAAGGAACCAGAGAATGCGAAACGTATGGGTGCGGCGGTAAAGGCGCGCCAGCAGCATAGTGATACCATTATCAATCTTCTTTCTACGTCGATGGTCATGAACGCATACCTTCACACAGGAGAGGAAAAATATAGAAAGTGGATCCTGGACTACGCAGGTGCATGGAGGCAACGAACCATTGAGAATGGTGGCATTTTACCCGACAATGCGGGACCTACTGGCAAGGTGGGTGAATTGATGGCGGGAAAATGGTGGGGTGGCTACTATGGCTGGACCTTTCCCCATGGCTTCTGCTTCATGGCCGAGGCCATCACCACAGCTTCTGAACATGAATGTCTTCTGACTGGTGATAGTACAAAGCTCCATTGGGTGCGGGATCAGTCCGCTCTTCTCATGGAGCGGGGCATAGAAATTGACGGCACCCTCTTTGTTCCCCAAAAATACGCCGAGGAGGGATCCGTGATTGAGTACAGCATCCATAATGACAATTTAGTCACCCGTCCCGATAAGGTCACGGATCGGGAGGATTTCTCCCGCAAACAACAAAAAGGTGGATGGTTCGAGTTTGCACCACTTCTGCCGCAGCCTATGACCCATGCCTACTTTGCTACAATGGAGGAGGAGGACCTTCGTATCCTTCGCAGTACGCGAGATGCCCGTACCATGGGGCATATGGAAATTGATCCGACATGTATGGAAATCTATGGTGGGCCCAAGCTGGGGTATCGCTATTACCCTTCAGCACTTAAATATATGGGGGGGCAGGATCGCGGTCTCATCGGCTACCTGGACGGTACCTTTCCAAACTATCCCGAGGAGATTCTGCGGCATAATCTTTCTCAGGTATACCGCCGATTGAAGGAAATGCGAGAGGATGACCAAGAGCCATCTACCTATAATGATGATTATCTGCAACTGCGTAATCCGATTACAGTAGAGGGACTGATACATCTTACCCTTGGTGGACCGATGCCACTTTATAATGGCGGCCTGCTCATGGTCAGTGTCCGTTATTTTGACTTGGACAGCTGCCGTCCAGGCCTTCCAAAGGATATTGCGGCACTGGTCAGTCGAATAGACAAGACTGGCATTACCCTCACCCTATGCAATCTCCATCCGATGGAAACCCGCAGCCTTGCTGTGCAGGCCGGTGGCTTTGGCGAGCATCGGTTCACCACCGCATGCGTAACAGATGACAATGGTCATTCTACTGACTATACAATCGACAAGAATCTCTTTGATGTCACCATTGGCCCCGGTGTGCGGATGACATTGGACCTTAATATGGAGCGATTTGTCAATCAGCCGTCTTATCACACAAACGTATAGGATAACTCGTGGTCGTAAAACATAGTACTCGAAGAACTCGAACAGGATAAATCATTGTTGGAGGTTTGTTATAATGAAAATATTACCGTATGATTTAACGCGTGAGGAAATGGTGGCTTTTACGCCCAAGTGGGAGGGAGAACGGTTTTCCGATGGGCGCCCAAAGGTTTCTGATGAGGTGCTTGATAAAATTCGTAAATATATTTCCATTACCTTTGCCTGGGGTGTTCTCAAGGGTAAAGGCTATCGATGGCAATTTTTGGATGGTTTTGATTGCACCCTCCCGAGAGAACCCATGGTGGGTCGTGCACTGACAGCTCTCTATGCACCACTGCGCCCGGATCTTAGAGAGCATATGGTTGAAAAAGGCCATCAAGAGGGACAGATTGGGGATATGATCTCCTGGCCTATCGATGCGTTGTCGGAGGGGGACGTGTATGTAGCGGATGTTTTCGGTAAAACAGAGGATGGTCCCATTGTAGGTGAGCGCTTATCGGCGGCCGTATATGCCAATGCGCACAATGGCGCAATTCATAATGCTGCGGTGAGGGATATTGATGGAATTCGTGACATAGAGGGCTTTAATATTTTTTATAGGGGTATGAATCCGAGCCACGCTTCACCGCATTCCATCATGCTCATGGGTATTAATTGTCCGATGCGCATGAAGACTGTTACTGTCATGCCCGGGGATGTTGTGCTTGCCAAAGACGGCTGTGTTATCTTTATTCCGCCCCATCTTGCTGCCTATATTGCCATGTCAGGTGCAATTGAGAATTATCGGGACCAGTTTGGTATAAAAAGGCTGACAGAGAAAAAATATACCCCTGGTCAGATTGATGCTGCGTGGACACCTGATATTGAAGCTGACTTTCTTGTATGGTTGGATGCCCAGTCCGAAGTACCCTTCACCCGTGAGGACATGGCGTCACTGAATGGGATTCGAACCTGGTAAACAAAAAAGTGTTTCCTATATATTGCTTTAAGAGATATAGTACTTATAGGAAATACGATGCTAACATATAGTTCAGAATATAGGTTTCCGGCACCGCAATCCTGGAGGGTTTTTCATGACGATTCAACCATCTATTCCACATATTTCTGCCACGCGAATTGAACCGATTCCGGAGTGGGCTGAACTTGAGCGCCGACTTATTTCGATTATTGATGAATCATCACTGGAATTTGCTGATCGTTATACAAATGAAGATGGCACATTAATTTGGCGACATGAATGGCCGGGCATGGATGGCTCTGACGACCCCTATGAAGGCTTCATGAACTTCACTATGCACTACATCATTGGTGGATCCAAGGAGCTCGATAAAGTTCATCGAAAAATTTGGGATGCGATCACCTGGCAGTGGACACAATATGGACAGATTCTCAATGAATTCGACCGCGGATATGACTGGATGCACCACGGTGAAGGCTTACTTGGCTTTTACTGGTTTGGGTTAGCCAATCCTTATGTATTAAAGGATCGGCAACGCACAAGGAATTTTGCAGCGTTGTACAACGGGGAAGATAAGAGCGTTGATAACTGGGATAACGAATTGAAGATGATTCGCGGACCGATTTCGGGCGCTGCCGGAGCCGACCATAATCACACCCTTGAAGGGTGGGAAACCCATCGAGAAGTATTGATTAACTATTTACCGCCATTCGAGGACCTTCCCGGGGTTGATCCCTACCTCAATCAGTGTCCATGGTTAGATGATGAAATTTATGCACAAATCATTCAGAAAATGAATGAGCGAATTGCCCGTGGTGATGTTCCAGTGAATCTGACATCCACAGGTTTGATGACTCATGCCTATATGTATGACCATGATGCTAAGCACAAGAGTTGGGTCTTGGATTATTTGAAAGCGTGGGAAGATCGCACGGCTAAAAATGGTGGCATCATCCCTGACAACATTGGTCTCGATGGTGAGATCGGAACATATAACGATGGCAAGTGGTGGGGCGGCTATTATGGTTGGCGTTGGCCGCATGGTTCGATGACCATATTGGAACCCCTGCTTGTTGCTGGATCCAACGCGGTCTTGTTGACCAACGGCGATCTTAGCCGCCTCAATCTCCTTAGATCTCAATTGGATATGTTGTGGGAGATGCGGGAAGTAATCAATGGCGTTATCAAAACGCCCAATCGTCACTTTGACACGGGCTGGCGCGATTTCCGGGTACAAAATCCTAACAACCCGATTCTTCTCTGGAACATTTCGCTGGCAGATGAAGATGCGCAGAGAGTAGAGCGAGGCTGGGTTCAAGAGAACGAGAAGGTATCGATTGAAGGCTATAAACAAGGTAGCGCACGTCCATCTCACACCGGAGCCTGGTATCAATACATCAATGGCCGCAAACCCGGCTATCCGATGGACATTCTTCAGACCAATCTAGAAGCAGTTCTCTTTCAAATCGAACGCTTCCGCAAAGAAGAGTGGAATCCATACACGATGGATCATGATCGCCAGCTCAATGCTTTCGCAAATTCAATTCATGACTGGCAGATTCTGCAACCGGCGATCCTCGAGGCTCTTACTCAGCTGACCTTAGGTGGTCCAATGGTTTCCTACCATGGCGGTCATCTTCATGTTGCAGTCAGGTATTTTGATCCCGAACTTCGACGTCCCGGTTTGCCTGAAGACGTCGCCGCCCTGGTCACCTCGTTGACCTCTCACTTCGTGGAACTAACGTTGGTCAATACCTCAAAGACATTCAGTCGTAATGTCATTATACAATCTGGCGCATTTGGTGAGCACGAATTTCTTTCGGCAATCGCAGACGGTTGTCAGGAAGTCGTTGTGGGAGGGAAGCATTTAGAAATTTCGCTGCCGGCCTTATCATCTATACAGTTGAAATTAAGAGTGCGTCGCTTTGCATACGACCCAACTTATGAGCAACCTTTCATGCCGCCCCGACACGAACAAGATACGCCATTAACAATTATCGGCCGCACGATGTAGATGCGTCGAAAGCCAATCTTGACCAGACCCCGGAGAATCTCCCGGGCATACACCAGCAAAGCATCCGGATCAAAATCGAATTCTCCTGTTCTGGGCCAGCAGCGCAGAACAGGGTAGACGAAAACGGAAGTGGTGGCATCACGATACACTCGCAACGCTGTTCCACCTGTCGGATGGCGGCAGTAAACCAGTCTGCACCAGCAGGTTATGAATATCCTGTCGCTGCGTATCCGTGACCGTTCCGAATGGCGCGCGCAGTTTTTCAGGAACACCCGGTACCACGAAGGCCATTGCGCACTTGATGGCCGCTATGAAGGGTGAGGCCATGCCATATAGTTCCATCAGGCGGTTGATTTTCCATTGTCCCTGCCGCAGGAAGGCGAAATCGGAAGCCTTCCAGGCCGACATCATGGAGACGAACAGTTCCGGATATACATTCGTCATTCCCGTCAGAATGCCGTCTCCACCCGCCATCAGGTTCGGCAGCAGGTATTCGTCGAATCCGGAGAGGATCGAAAAGTCAGGACGAACCGGTTTAACAGCAGCGATGACCTCCCTCGTGTGGCTGATGGTGTCGACTGTGTCCTTGATGCCGACGATGGTCGGCTTTTCGATTGCCAGCCGTCTGACAAGTGCCGCCGACAGGGAAATGTTCGTCCGGTCCGGAAAATTGTATAGCAGAATCGGCAGGCCGACTGACGCAATGGAAGAATAATACCGATAGAGGTCTTCTTCCGTCAGTTTAAAATAAAACGGAGAAATCACGACGGCACCATCCACACCTGCCTGACGGGCGGAGTCTGTCAGCTCCACCGCCTCCTGCACACAGGTGCCCCCTGTCCCCGCCAGCACCTTCACCCTGCCAGCTACCGCGGTGACCGCCCATTGAAAGAATACTTTCTTTTCGTCCGGCGTCATGGCTTGAAATTCCCCGATGCTGCCACCGAACAGGATGCCATCAACGCCGGCTGCGATAAGACGTTCCACTAACACGGCCTGTATGCCGTAATCAATACCTTCTTCCGTGAAAGCCGTGATGATCGGTGTGAAGATTCCTTTAAACATGTTGCCTCCTTCTTCGGGTATCACTTTTGGGAAGCAGACTGCCTGTTGCCTTCCGCCGATTCCATTGAAACCGGAACGCCTGCTTCCTTCCTTTGACTTCAGGGAAAAGCCACGACCCGGCTGTATTCCTATGAATTCAAAGAAACCGGACGACCCGGCTGTATTCCTGTGAATTCAAAGAAACCGGACGACCCGGTTGTATTTCTATGAATTCAAAGAAACCGGACGACCCGGCTGTATTTCTATGAATTCATGGAAACCGGACGACCCGGCTGTATTTCTATGAATTCATGGAAACCGGACGACCCGCTTGCCTTCTGCGCTGGGGTTGTTGCGCCAATTACTATAAGTTCATACGGCTTATAGGGTTATTCACTTCATCATATCCCTCACAAATCATCTTGTACATACAAATAAGGTTCTTTTTCCTGCAAAGTGAAAATTTCAGCCCATTGTTCTGGATGAATGGAAACAGACAAGGACTCGAACGTGGAGGACAGATTTTCCATCTTGTTGATACCGACCAAGGTCATGTCGAATATTCTTTATCACCAATAACTGCTAGCAACTTTTCAACTTGTTCGGTTACTTGTTCTACGACTTGTTCGGTGTCAGTGATTTCGCATAACGCATCATAAATAGCTTTTAATAGAAACTCAACAAATTTTCCTGAATCAGCACTGGCTGGTAGTATGGATTTATTCGATTCATGCTACAATGAATTCAGACGTTTTATATAGATATGCAAAATAGCAATGGCATTGAAAGCCACCCTTCGCAATTCTCTTGTGGAGACACTTTGGCACATCATCTTCTCGATTTCCTCGTGGAGGTACCATGGCACATCACAACCTCAAATCTGGATTTGACCGTCTTACCGACCGCATCAACCTGTTTCCGCAAGGCGCGCCGCCATCGGAACTGTTGCAGCGGATTCTCGGGGCATTGATGAACGAACGGGAGGCCGAGTTGGTCTCCCTGCTTCCGGTTCGCCCATTCCAGGCATCGGTTGCGGAGCGGGCCTGGCGCAAGGATACCGCCGAAACGAACCGCATTTTGAATGACCTCTCTTCCCGCGCAATCCTGCTTGACGTGGAGCAGCCGGATGGGACCACCCTGTACATGCTGCCGCCACCGATGGCGGGCTTCTTTGAGTTCTCATTGATGCGTGTGCGCGGCGATCTCGACCAAAAGCTGCTTTCAGAGCTTTACTACCAATATCTGACCGTCGAGGAAGAATTTCTGACGGATTTGATGGCCCGACCGGAAACGAATGTGGGCCGTACCTTCGTGAATGAGGCGGCACTGCGGATACAGGAAGAGAAAGCGTTGGGAGATGACAGTCCGGGTCAAGGGATGAACGATGGATCGACAGATGCCCTGCCGGAAATCGACCGGACCATGCATGTGCTGGATTATGAACGGGCGAGCCATGTCATCCAATCTGCCTCCCATATCGGTATCGGCATGTGCTACTGCCGGCACAAGAAGCAGCATCTGGGCGCCGCGTGTGATGCGCCTATGGATATCTGCATGACTTTCGGAGGCACTGCGTCCTCCCTCATCAAGCACGGGCATGCCCGTGGTGTGGGGGAGATAGAGGGCATGAAACTGCTCGAACAGGCATATGAACATAACCTTGTGCAGTTCGGCGAAAACGTGCGCAACCAGGTCAGCTTCATCTGCAACTGCTGCGGCTGCTGCTGCGAGGCGCTGACTGCCGCGCGCCGGTTCGCGTTCCAGAACCCCATCAATACAACGAACTTCCTGCCGGATGTACAAGATGAAGCCTGCACCGGCTGTGGAAAATGCGTTGCCGTCTGCCCTGTCGAAGCGCTCGGACTGGTGTCGGCCAATGACCCGGTAAAGCCGAACCGAAAGAAAGCACGTCTTGATGAGAGGGTCTGTCTGGGATGCGCGGTCTGTGTCCGGGTTTGCCCCACTGGAGCTCTGAAACTGAAAACAAGGGAGAAGCGGGTGATTACCCCTGTGAATTCCGCCCACCGTGCAGTACTGATGGCCATTGAGAAGGGAACACTGCAGCATCTGGTTTTTGACAACCAGGCACACCTGAGCCATCGGGCCATGGCCACGGTGCTGGGCGTGATTCTCAAGCTGCCGCCGGTCAAGCAGATCATGGCGAGTAAACAGATGAAATCAAAGTATCTGGACCGGCTGCTGGCCGGGTTGTAATTGATGATGCCACGGGAGATTTGTTTTTATACTCGCGATAAAAAAAGGCTACCTCATTTTGAGGTAGCCTTTTCCATTGAATCTAACAAAACGAGCTGTTGCTATAAAACCATTTTTTAAAAAGTTCAAGACGCCGAATGGTGACCATCTTCTAAACCCGCTCCAGTAAAAGCATCCAGTCATTTCCTCTTCCCGAACATACAAACACATTCTACCGGAACTATGAAAAGAAATCCGATACCGGAGTAAATGGCAGTCCGAATGTTTCTGCGACTGCTTCACAGGTTAACTTTCCATCATAGACATTTAGCCCTCCGCGAAGCGCTGCATCTGCCTTCATGGCCTGATGAACACCTTTATCAGCCAGTTTCAGGAGATAGGGAAGTGTTGCGTTGGTCAGCGCCCATGTGGATGTTTTTGGTACTGCACCGGGCATATTGGCGACAGAGTAATGGATGACACTATGCTTTTCGGTTATAACATTCAAATTTATTGTACAGAGAATAAAATTCTATGTTTTCACTAAGAAATTAATTTACCATGTTTTCTTGAATAGCGAAGCCACATGGGCAACAAATTTCACATTAAAAGAATACAAGTCGATAGCATTTTTATAATCAATGTCGGTATTGTTTCCTTTTCAAGTTCCGCTATACTGAGTACTGTAAGCTTACAACCGTTACTGATTCCTTCGATTGCAATATAACAGCGTCAAACAACTGTTGCTATGTAAGTACCCCGGTTTCAATCCCAAATGGGTTGAAATCAATTGAAAATGATCCATATTCTTTGGTTATTGAGGTGCTCAACTGCTTGTAATAAACCGGATTCAACAAAACACACAAAGTGAAAGGTGAGGATATTTATGAACAAACCAACGAACGAAACAACCGAAAAATTGACAACATGGGCAATAAACAAAATCAAAACAATGTATCCCGAAGATGTAGCCCTGTTGGTTGCTGTACATGGGCACAATGTCGATGGCGACGGACACGGTGAATGCTTTGATTACTTCGTGCCTGCAACTGAAAAAGGGAATGAACTGGCACAAACCTTCATCATTGGAGATGTCGGGCACGATTTGTATCCGCGATCCTGGGAAAGAACAGAGCGAACCGCTGCTTTGGACGACTGGGCAACCCTTTGTCTTGGTGATGGAGAAATTTTGTACAGCCGCACGAAAGAAGATGAAAAGCGTTTTTATGTCCTTCAAAAAAAATTAACGGAAAACCTGATGGATAAAACTTTTGTATATAAAAAAGCACTCGAAAATCTCGATGTTGCGATGGGTTTATACCGCACCATGATGTTTGAAGAAAAACTGTATCAGGTTCGCATGGCTGCTGCCTATATCTGCGACTATCTTTCAATAGCAGTGATGCACCTGAATGGCACCTACATCAGGAGTTTTGGTGAAAGCCAGATTTCTCAACTGCAGGTGCTGTCGCTCCTGCCCGATAGTTTTGTCGCCTATTATGAAGCGGTCATCCATGCTCAGTCAGTGGACGAATTAAAAAATCTGTCTCATCTGATTATCCGTACGGCACGGCGTTTTATTGCAACCCAAACACCGGAAAAAACAGATTCAGTGGAGACCCCAAACTTTCAGGATCTTGCCGGTTGGTATGAAGAGGGCAGTCTGGCATGGCGCCGTATTCGCTTCTACTGCAAAACGAAAAATGTACGCATGGCCTTTGACAATGCCTGCCGGCTCCAAAACGAGCTATCCATTATTCAAGAAGAATTTGTACTGAAAGAGTTGGATTTGGTCGGCGTTTTCAATGCAGAAGACCTGAATCCTCTCTTGCAAAGGGCTTCTGAATTAGAAAAATATATTATATATGAAATTGAAGCCCATGGGGTAGACATTCGACATTACGACACTTTGGAAGATTTTTTAGCACAAAACGAATAACAAATACCCATGTTGTGCGCCGCGATTTGGCATCAAATTGGGCTGGTCGCAAGCAAGCTTGCTGCTCGCCCATGCAGACTGGATCATTTTCGAGTTATTGCACTAGAACCATACATGATTCTACCGTAAAAACCCGAAAATGATCCAATTTGATGCCAAATCGCGGCATTAGGGGCAGTACAATGCTCCGCATTGCACTGGTAGACCGCGATATTGGCCTGAAATTGGTCATTTTCAATCAATTTCAGCCCCTTCGGGACCGAAATTGGAGTTATTACACCAGAATCATACATAAGCGTAATCTGGCCGCACAACATGACACAAATGAGGGACACACAGATGAAGTATAAAAATGCATCGGAAATTCTGCCCGATGAACTCCTGAAGGAAATACAAAAATATGCGCAGGGTGAGGTTCTGTATATCCCATCTGAAGGCAAGCGAAAGAAATGGGGCTCCGGTTCAGGTGCAAAAGTATTTTATGAACAGCGAAACGAAGAGATCCGATATAAGTTTTTCAAGCTGAAAAGCAGATTGGATGCTTTATGTGATGAATACGGTTTGTCTGAGGAAACGATACGGAAAATTGTTTACAGATAGGTGTCTAAAAAGACACCTGTTTTTTTATTCGATCCCTCAATCATTATTGGCATAATAGGTGTTGAATACATATTTTAACATATTATAGCAAGCGGCTGAGGTGAACTTGGCGCAGATTGAAGTGGTTGTATGTATTTTCTAACAAGCCATGCAGGACGGTCCTAATAGTGAATGCCGAAAACACCCCGGCGCTGGGATTGTACCTGCGCGAGGGGTTCACGGTTTCGGAAGGCTTTTCCTGCATGAGGCAGGCGTTTTAGTGAATGTGTTCTAGATGCTGGCGTCCTGCGGGATAATTTCCTTCAGGTGATCAAGCGCTTCAAGTGCTGTATCCACGCACACCACATCAAAATTCTTCTTTCTCAGCGAGTCCATGGTGCTTTCGATGAGGAGGTTGTCCAGAAGCATTTTTTCTTTCATGTAGCGGGTCCGCCTTCCTTATTGCCGTAAGTGCCATAAGAAACGATATCCTTCAGAGGATGCCGTTCTTCCGCATGCCGGTCTGCTGCTTTCAACGGCTCCGACGGGTAACCGATGGCAAGGATGTTGACCGGTTCAACATGATCGGGAATGTTGAATTCACTCCGGATGACGGAGGGATTGAAGTGGCAGATCCAAACTGATCCGAGCCCTAGATCGGTCGCCTGCAGCATCATCTGGTCTGTGACGATGCTCGCATCTATCTCGGCAATGTCTTTGCGATCGTAGGAACGTTTCCATGAGGTCTTGTGATCTGCGCAAACGATGATGACGAGAGGAGCATTGAATGTGTTTGCGACTTTCTTTAAACGTGTCCGGCCTTCTTCGTCCGTCACGACGATCAGGCGCTGCGGCTGCAGGTTCGCGCCTGTTGGCGCGATTCGGGCCGCTTCCAGAATACTTTTCAGTTTTTCATCCTCAACCGGGCGGTCTTCATAGGCCCGTACAGAGCAACGTTTTTTCGCCATCTCTTGAAAATCCATTTGGCACTCCCTTTCGCACCGGCGAACCGGCATCACCTGAAATGTGCATATAAAATGTGTACTTGAATTGTGCACATGAAATGAACACTTGAAACGTACACATGAAATGAGCATATCATAACGGGTTCCGAAAGGGAAATGATGGCTGCCATCACTATTCAAAAATACGAGAGAAGTTATACAATATTATTGTTCCGAAAGGGAAATGATGGCTGCCATCTCCTGCCTGCGCGCTCACTCCGTGAGCAATGAGGTCTTGAGGTGCGGACTTCTCGGCACTTAGGGCTTGTAAAGAAAAAACTTGCGCTATGGATTCAAATAAACAACGGCCAAACTCGCCTTTTTTTAAAAAAAAAGAGCAAGTAATTTCTTCACGGCGCCTTAGGTTAAAACCCTAATTTACCCTGAATGATGACATTTGCAAGCTGTGCCATCCAGCTATTTTGCGATTGGGGCTTTGATTTTTTTTAGATGGAAAAAATCAGGAAGTTAACGTATATATTTGTGTCAAACTGTAATATCCTCACAAAAGAACATAAGTTCTTTTGTGAGGCGTTGAAAATGTTCACTGTATACTCGTCTAACATAAAAACACATGACAAGAGAAGACCTCAAGAAAGCCATTACTACGAACGGCATGCCGGCGTGGGTGAATGGATAGTTCACGCTTACTATGCTAACAAAGGGCTTGAACTATGTAAGTAAATGATTCATCTTTAGCAAGAAAGCCTGTTTTTACAGGCTTTCTTGCTAAAGGCGTTTCACTCGAATATAATGGAATTACACTCCAGAATATTCGGAAGGAGCGTGATGCGTATGTATATTCAGCGTCACATTGAACCTGTTGTTGCCCGTATCGCAAAACGAAAGCCGGTGCTGGTACTCACCGGGGCAAGGCAGGTTGGCAAAACGACCATGCTCAGGGAAGTCTACCATGATATTCACTATGTGGCTCTGAATCGACCGCTTGTGCGCGAAAGTGCCCGGGAGAATCCATCTCTTTTCTTTGAGACTTATAAACCCCCTGTTGTGGTGGATGGAATTCAGAAGGCGGCAGAGCTTTTTGACTATATCAAAGATATTGTGGATGAAAACAAGCGCAAAGGCCAGTTTTATCTTACCGGTTCGCAGAGCTTAAAATTGATGAAGAACATCAGCGACAGCCTTGCAGGGCGAGCCGGAATTATTAAGCTATTGGGCTTATCGATGCGAGAGCTTGCAGGCTTAACCTATCTTAAGCCTTTCGTTCCATCCATTGCGCATATGGAAGCTATCGGTTCCGGCACAGGTTTGAGATTGGAAAGGCTCGTTTCTGTCATCCATAAAGGGTTTTTCCCCGAACTACACGAAACACCTGGTGATTTGCACGATTGGGCGGACTTTTACAGTTCCTATATGCAGACCTATATCGAAAAAGATATCAAAGACGTATTGAACATACAGGACGAGTCCGCGTTTATAAAGTTCATCAGAGCGACTGCATCTCTTAGCGGTGAAATGCTCAATATGACAACCATTGCTGAAATTTGCGGGAAAGATGTAAAAACAGTACGATCCTGGTTGTCTGTACTGGAATCCAGCGGCATTATTTATTTACTGGAACCCTACTACAATAATTTTAACAAGCGGATGATAAAAACACCGAAACTGTATTTTCTGGATACAGGGTTCGCCTGCTGGCTTCTTGGCTGGAACACCCCGGAACAACTGATAAAGGGAGCCATGTGGGGCCATATTTTTGAAAGCTATGTGTTTGCTGAAATATTGAAGAGTTATTATAATGACGGCATTGTAAAACCCCCGCTATACTACTACAGGGATTCGGATAAAAATGAGATTGATTTGCTGATTGAGGTGGATAACCTCTTACATCCTATTGAAATCAAAACGAGCAGTGACCCGACGAAATCCATGGTAAAGGCATTTCGATGCCTGGAAAGCAACCCGAATAAGAAAGTCGGCACAGGCGCTGTTATTTGTCTAGCCAAAGAACGACTGCCATTGACAGAAAATACATGGATATTGCCAGTGGGGATGATATAGACTTGTAAAACCCGATAACCGGTCTCTTCCAGCACTTCCCGTACCAAAGCCTCTTCAGGGCTTTCACCTTTTTCAATGCCACCGCCCGGAAACCTATAGTCTCCTTTGTTTGATTGCACCATTAAGATGCGATCTTCATCTAAAATGACAGCACGAACGGCATGACGGTGGATTGTCTTTTGATATTTATTTATTAGTTCTTGGCGGTTGATAAGAAGATTGAAAAGCATACGTTATGGTTCCTTTCGGTGTGGTTAAGCCGTAAAATAGTTCCTCGAACCATTCTAATAAGGGTATTTGGCTTTGCTGAAATTGTTGAAATTGTTCTTTAGATTATTTATGAGCACAGTGTGCCTCATTGATAAATATCGTGAATGATACTTTTTAAAGGTAATTGTTTCATTAGTCGCTTCTTTGGCATACGACTACGTGGTAACAGCTGCACTCTTTGAAGCTGTTCTCGTGGAGAATCCACCCAAACACCGTTCAAATACAAGCCATCACTTTCCGCTGCATAGTAAAATAAGTCGTGGTGTTTCATAAGATATGAAAAAACTGTTTTTTTGTTGATTCTTTGACACATAGCCGGAAAAGAAGCGGAATACCAGTGGAAGATCTCAGCTTCATCATTGTATAACACATATCCGATCTGCTCTCGTTTTGTTTCACCATTATCATTCAATATCAGGAATTTTGTAAATTCTAGGTATACCGTGTTCATCGGCAACTCCTTTCAGAGGCGTGTTTGACCATTGTCGTTCATAAAATCATAACAAATTTTTCCTAAACTTGGCAACCGGTTTTCTTATCCAATATCCACAAAACGATTTGAGGCACGCAACAGTCTGGGCGGCATTTTTTCATGTAAGTGATAAATAATTGAAATAGGCGCGCTGCCGGAATGGTTCATATAATCGGCAAGACCCAAACAAGTATAAACGGCTGTTTTATTATTTTCATCCTGCCTGTCTTCACGCACGAAAAGCAAAACTTTCGTGCCATTCGTTCTCTGGTGAATGTAACGTTGACCAGTTGGGCTTAACTCTGTGATTCTGCTTTGAGATTGCCAATGAAAGTGATCCTGGTCAATGGCATAGTCTTCGTATAAGGTTGTTTCAGAGTAGTGTTTTTCTGATTTATTCAACGTAATAAAAAAAACATCCAAGTTTTCTTCGAAAACATGTTTAATACCTGCAGTTAGAGGGGCCAGGGACTTCCTTTTTACAAACTTGGCACCTTCTCTAAAGGGCATCAATTTTTCAACCGTATTCACACCACATGAAGCCAGTACCTGCGCGCTTGAATACTGCGCATGCAATTCAAGCGGTATACCCTCCAACTGAACCGGTATAGGAAGGTGGTTAACATGCGCATAACAATACCGTAAAAGTTCCAGCAACTCATCCATCATTTCAGGTACTGTCTGATTCAATTGGTAGAAGACTTCATGGAGTGCCAGCTTGGGCTCCGTATCAAAAATAGTGTAGTAAAACATCATCATCATTTTTTGTTCATTCTTCCTCAGTAAATGAAAAGGTTCAGGCTTTTGTATATATTGGATGAGGAATTCTAAAAGAAGTCGGTCATCTATTTGGGCAATTTTATAGAAGACGCCTGATAAATTGACGTTCTTTAGCAAGGGTGTCTTATCACTTAAGGCGTCTGTTTTGTTAACAAGTTCAAAAAGACAGGCGGCTTTGTATAATTCTCGCGGTTCAATATCATAAAACTGCAGAAAATTTCGAAGTGTTAAGGGTAAGGCTGCACTGGTCTGAAAATCTGATAGCATTTGCAGTAAACGACGCAGGTTCGTCTGACCTTGCTTCAAATTATCCAGTACATATTTCTGCGCAATCTTTTCCAGTTGTATGAAGCAGTTACGGGGCACAGATGGAAAGTCGTTTTCCACTTCATCTCTGACAGATCGTTTTGTTTGGCCCACAAGTTTTTGAAACTTCATGCGATAATCGTATTTTTGGTGAGCTTGTCCAATAAAATCGAGTACCGTCAGCACTTCTTTTCCTTCGTACAGGCGTAATCCACGACCCAACTGCTGCACGAAAACAGTGGCAGACTCGGTTGGCCGTAAAAACAATACCGTATTGATGAAGGGAATATCAACCCCTTCATTGTAGAGGTCAACAACAAATATAAATCGAATTTGACCATTTTTTAAGCGGTGCTGTACTGTACTTCGCACGTCACCTGGCGTGTTCGCGTCGAGCGATTCACTGGGTATACCAACCTTTTTAAAAAGATTGGACATATACCTGGCATGGGCAATATCTACGCAAAAACCAAGTCCATAAACGCTTCTAAGTTCGCCCACATACTTTTCCACGGAAGCAATGATATTGCGATCTCTTTGATGATCCGTCATATATGTTACACTCAACTCGTTTGTGGCGTAACGTCCGGATTGCCATTTTACCTGAGAAATATCCGTGTTGTCTGTCACACCAAAATAATGGAAAGGGCACAGCAGATTCTGTTCAATGGCCTGATGCAAACGGATTTCATAAGAAATGCGACCATTAAAATCATCAAGGATATTTTTCCCGTCCATACGTTCCGGTGTGGCCGTTAAACCCAAGAGAATTTTTGGTTCAAAATAGGCCAGCATGCGCTGATAGCTGTCGGCTGAACCATGGTGTGTTTCATCCAAAACAATCACATCAAAATGAGTTTTTGAGAAAGTAAGATACTTTTCACTCGCGTTCATCGTCTGAATCGACGCAAAAATATGGGTATTGCGTCGTGGGACTTCCCCGCCAACCCACAGCTCCCCGAAATCATTATTTTTCAATACGGCACGATAGGTCAGCCAGCTCTGTTCCAGAATTTCTCTGCGGTGCGCCAAAAAAAGCAGTGTCAACCCTGGATTCTCTTTCAATAGACGCAAATAATCGAAGGCAGCGACCATTGTTTTTCCGGTTCCAGTAGCGGCAACAACAAGGTTTTTAGTTGAACCATAAACCCGGCGCTCAATTTCCAGTTGGTCCAGGATATCCTGCTGATAAGCGAATGGCCTTAAGTCAAAGTGAAACTGCAAGGGATTGGCGGCTGTTCGTTCTTGTGAAAGCGCTTGATAAAGTTTTTCGCAATCATCTTTGGAATCTGCATGAAAAGGTTCAAATTCGCTCATATGCCAGTATGTTTCGAAAGTGATTTTGAATTTTGCAATAATCTCAGGAGAGCTGTACTCAGACACTTTCATGTTCCATTCCGTTCCCTCGCTGAGTGCTGCTTTGGAGAGGTTGGATGAACCGATATATGCGGTGCTGAATCCGGTACTTCTTTCAAAATAATAAGCCTTTGCGTGCAGTCTTGTTCGTTGGGTATCATAGGAAATGCGTACTTCCGTATTGGGCAATTGGGCCAACAGTAGGATTGCTTTTGGGTCGGTCGCACCCATGTAACTGGTCGTCATAACACGAAGCTTTTTTGTTTTTGTGAGTTCAACAAGGTCATCATAAATAAGCCGTAGACCGCTGTGCCGAATAAAAGAGACAAGCATATCGACACTGTCTGCTGTTGCAATCTCTCTTTTTAATTCCCGGTACACCTGGGGTTCATGCTGGTTACCCGTAAAGAGCGTGTTCATGGCCAGTGAGGTTTTAGGATACATATCATTCAACAGACCTTTGTCAGCAGGTTTTGGCGCAATGACTTTCAGTCGATTCGAATTCTGTAGCAGCCATTCTTCAAGGCTATTATCTTTTGTTAAACGTTGGATATCTTCGATCAAAACATTGGCGATCTCCAATTGTTTTTGAAGATCTTCTGGTTTTGTATAATGCCGTAAACCATACTGCAAGGCTCGCTTAAGATACAATGAGAAAACAGCCATCGCTTCCACGTTTTCCATCGATTCTTGAATAATCTCACAAGAAGCGATCTGTTCATCCAGCCTTTGCTGCCATTTTTTACTTATCGGAGAATCGAAGAAAAGGGTGTTTCCCATGGTGATGCTCCTTATTGCGCGTTTGTGTGTCATTTTTTATATTCAATATATTCAATCATCAATTTCCGTACAATCGGTAAATCCGCCGCAGCCCAATCCAGCTGACCTAGCTCTTTTGGCTTCATCCATACAAAAGATTTGTGTTCTTTAAGAGTTAACACGGTCGATGATACGGTACAACGGTAAGCGTGCAGGTT
>JBBRWP010000013.1:0-27246 GCA_038249175.1 Acetivibrionales bacterium | reverse complement strand
TTTCGCCTTTAACTGGGTGCCAAACGGTATCTGGCAGGCTAATGAATCCTGGTATAACTATAAGTTGTCACCACCGGCTGCCAGTGAATTCCCCGGGCAGGACTACATTCGCATCTCCCGCTCTGAAGCGACAGCCACGGATCAATACTCCGGTATCGAGCCAGACCCGACAACAGCTGAAGGTATCGCCTTCTCTTCCATCAAAGAGACCTTTAATAAAACCTGGCTGCAGGCCATTCTTGCCAAATCTGAAGCAGAATCCAAGGCTATCCTTGATAAAGGCAAAGCTGATGTGGATAAGACCGGCATGGTAGAAGTTATGAAACTACTGAACGATAACCACACAAAACGCCTTGAAATGCTGAACAAGTAAAAAAAATTACATCCCGACAGGCCGTTCCCCGTCTGGTCACAGACAAGGGGAACGGCCTTTTGCCAATTGGTTCACAGTTGTTGTAAACTAAGTGTAATTAACAAGCACTAACGAAATGTTTGGGCCATCAACGGCTGGCGACATAAAGATGAAAATGCACAGCATTTTTAGCAAGTTTTGTGCTTTAATGAAGAGAAAGGGTGGCTACAATGCTGAAAATACACAACATTTTCAGCAAGTTTTTTTCTTCCACAAAGAGAAAAGATGACCATAACACTGAACCCAACTCATAACAACCCCAAAGAAATTGTTTCCACGATTGGAGATGCATGAAAGGCTACAAACCGACGGTTCTCATTATTGATGACGATTATTATACCGTGGAGTGTTTGCGCACATTGATCGATTGGGACAAGGTGGGCATGCAACCTGTTGCTTATGCATACGATGGCATGACCGCTCTTCAACTCCTCGACACATGGCAGCCGGATGTTCTGATTACTGACATATCCATGCCGGTACTTTCCGGACTCGATCTGGCCGGTAGAGCACGTCAGCAGTACGAGGGCCTGTATATTATCCTGTTGACGGCATTCGAGGACTTCCATTATGTAAAACGCGGTCTTGAATTGGGTGCTGATGCCTATCTGGTAAAGCAGATTGATTATGACGCTTTATCCGGAGAACTGAAGAATCACGTCGAAAAGGCATTGGAAAAACGGGATATCCGCAGGCGGCAGGCCGCATTACAAGCGGCAGAAAATACGCTCATAGATCAGTTGATTTCTGCCTGGTTACATGAAAATGATCCGGTAAAGTTAGAAAGGCTGATCTGTCTGGATGCTTTTCAACCGCTTATGAAGGAGGAAGCCGTTTCTGTTCTCCTCTGTGATTTCTCAGCAATGCCAGCCGGTAGCCAGGACATCCTCTCAGCAATGCAAGCGGCGGATGTGGACCTGGCTGAGGCAAGCCTCTGGCTGCAAGAACATGGCAGTCATTATCCTGTTTTCCATCCCTCCAGGCATGCTGTTGGTTTAATTGCCCCGCCTGACATCTGTACGGGTTTATTAAAGAATCTGCTGCGTCAATACGATACGCGTTGTTCAAAAAAACCTTATGTTGCCATTGGAATTCCTGTAACAACTGTACAAGCACCAAAATCTTTGCAACAGGCCGAATTGGCAATCTGTGCAACGATTCTTGCCCTCACCGGCAGCATCAATACACCTGTTCAACTACAGGATTATCATCCGGATGCTACATTGCCGGCACTTGTCCGATTTTCCCGGCAATGGGTCACATGCATCTTCGACGCAATCGATGCCCTTGCAACAGTGAACACGACCGAGACTCTGCGTCTTGCAAAAAAGATTGACTCTGATGGTTGGCATACGGCACTGTTCCTTCTCCGCACTTGTCTGACAATTCTGCCACCCAGGCACCCCTTTCCCCTCCTTCTTTCTGACCAGCTACGGTTATGGGAAACGGACTCTAAGCAAACGTTAAAGGATGACGACGTACTGGCAGAACGTTTACAAACGACGGTCTCACGGTGGCTCCAGGAAGAAAGCAGCAGTGCTGCAAAACCACCCAGCCTGCAAATCAAAAAGATGATGACCTGGGTGCGGCAGCACATTGAAGACAACCCGTCTCTCGGCAATGTTGCGGAGACATTTTATTTGACCCCAAATCATGTCGGCAAGCTGTTTCATAAAGAAACAGGCGAGTATTTTTCAGATTATATCCTGCGCATAAAACTGGAAAGGAGCTGTGAATATCTTGAAAACCCATCGCTTCGAATCTATGAAATTGCGGAGCGCCTCGGCTTTCGGAACCTTTCGCATTTTCATGCTAAATTTCATGAAAAATACGGCTGTTCCCCGGGCAATTGGCGCAAAGGGCACCCCTAAGCAAAAAAGGATACGCCCCCTCATGTTCCGCCAAAAACTCCTGCTTTCCTTTATCGGTATGGCCGTCCTGGCTTGCGGCGTTGTGGGTTATGCTTCCTACCGGGTTTCTCTCAGCACACAGACAGAGTCTGTTCAACGCTATTATTCCCGCCTGCTCGAACAGATCGCAACAGAGACAGCTATCCGTTTGGAAAACATCGAAAACACCTGCCGATATATGGCTGCTGATGAAAATTTGCAGCGTACAATCGGCAGATCCACCCTTGACTACGACAAAATCACATTCATCGAATTTATCACCCGCTATGGTTTTCCTATCGTCAATCTCTTGCCGGTAGACAGCCAGGTGCGCCTTTATGTCACGAATCCAGAGCTGCCTGAACGCTATTATGAATCATTCCCGCGTCCGTTGCCTAAACCGGCAGATGCCTTCCCGCGTAGATTTGAGATTCTTCAATCCAGCAGAATTAAAGGTCTGCCATGGCAGGAGGAAACTGCTTCTGTCTATGGCTATGGCTCTCTTTGGCGTCAGACAGAAGATGACGTCTCCGCCGGTCGCATTTCACTGTTCATGAACCTGTATGACTTTAGATCTTACCTGGCGGTCGAACCGGAAAAATCCCGCCTGGCCATCATCCGTGCAACCGTTCGGCTTGCTGACATTTTGAGCGTCACACCCTTCATTGATGGGTCTGATTCCGTCCGTTTTGCCCTTCTCGATAGCAAAAATGAGCCCCTTTATCTGGCAAAGGGACTGGATAACACACAATATGATGCCATCAAGGACCAACCAGAAAAAAATGGCTATTATCCATTCAAGCAAGCTTTACGATCAGGTTTTTCAGTTGAAGCTTACGTCCCGAAAGCAGCGATTCAAACCGAAGCCCGAAAAATATGGCTGATGTCTACCATTATCACCCTATCCTGTATGTCTTTCTTCGCTTTGATTGGCATCCTGTTTTCCCGTTATTTCGGCGGTTATGTGCAGCAATTGATTCACTTTATTCAGCATCTGCGGGATGGTGATTTTAAATCGAGACTTGTTCCAAAAACCCGCGACGAACTGTATCTTGTCTCTCTAGCACTCAATGATATGGCTGAAACACTCGATACACTCGTCAATGAAGTTTATGTGGCGAACATGGAACGTACCGATGCAGAATTGCAATTACTTTTGGCTCAAATTAATCCCCATCTGCTGTATAATTCACTTGCTTCGATAGGCAACCTCATTCGACTGAAACTACCCGATAAAGCATGTGAAGTCGTTTCCTCACTGACCGCTTTCTACCGCATTTCACTCAGCCAGGGGCGCGACCTCATTCCGGTACGCGAAGAAATACTCCATGTGGAATCCTACGTTGCTGTAAAGGCCATGCAGTTGAATGACCTGATTCATCTGGAAATGGATATATCTGATGATACATTAGAACTTATGACACCAAAGGTCATTCTACAGCCTCTGGTAGAAAATATCTTTAAACACGCCTTATATATGAATCGCCCCATTCATGTCGGAATTAAAGCGGCTTGTCAGGAAAACAAACTGATTTTTTCGATAAAGGATGACGGGATTGGCATGGACAGTGCGCTGGTTTCCCATCTGAACGAGGGGAACCTTGATGAACTGGGTATTGGTATTCGTAACACACTACAGCGTATCCACTTAAAAGCGGGTGAAAAATACGGCTTGCATTTTGACAGTACGCCTGGCGTGGGTACAACCGTTACAATTCAACTTCCTATACTCCTTGCTTGATGATGAATGGATTGGGCAGATAAACCCTGACCGCAAAGCGTTATTCGGGTAAGATCCTGCCGCTTCATTTCAATAATCCTGTCATCAAATGATTGTACCCCAGAAAGTCGTTTCACGAAAAGCAAGTTTGCTTGCCGGGAATTGCAAGCAAACTTGCAATCTACACAACGATTACACGGTATTCCGCGAATGCTAGTACAAATCATTCAATTAAAAGACCGGTTCAAGATCCAATCTTCTATGTACGCTGCACATGATGCAGCGACAGAAACAATACTGGATTTCAAACCGGTCGTTTTTTGTAACAATTTTCCTCGGTATCCATGATGTAGGAAATATTTTATTACTGGTTTGCGTCTGCTGTCGATCCAAGGGTCATTTCCAATTTCACTGAGGCACCCTCGGTCGCTTTTGCATTTTCCGGGATACGGTAAACGTCCAGACTGACCTTATCTCCAGGCACATGAAGGTTTTTCTGTTCTTCAAGTTCATCAAAGGAACGAATAACCTTGCCATTAAACTGTGTGATAATATCACCCGCCAGCACACCCGCTTTATCCGCGCTGCTTCCAGGCATCACGTCACCAACGAGAACGCCTTCCGGCACATTGTTGGTTTTCGCAACTTCCGCAGTAAACGTCGTGTCAATGGAAACGCCGATTTGCGGACGAATAATAACACCGTCTTTCATCAAGCTGTTTGCAATGGTCATCGCGTCCTTGATGGGAATGGCAAAACCAAGTCCTTCCATGCTGTTCCCGGCTATTTTGGAGGAATTGACCCCCACCACTTCGCCTTTTGAATTCATCAGAGCCCCGCCACTGTTGCCGGGACTGATGGCTGCATCGGTTTGGATCAGGCGCAGCATCTTTCCGTTACCGGTATCCACCTGACGGTTGAGCCCGCTGATAATGCCGGATGTCACAGAACCCATATACTCAAGGCCTGCCGGATTACCAATGGCCACAGCCAGTTCCCCGACCTTCAGCGCATCTGAATCGCCAATCTCTGCCACCTGAAGCCCGGTCGCTTCAATTTTAATCACAGCAATGTCTGTTTTCACATCGGTGCCGATAATGCTCGCCTGATAAGGCTTGTCCTTTTGATTGGGCAGGATGACCGTAATTTTACCGTTGTTGGTGAAACGGTTTCCTGTGGTGCCTTTATTTAAAGCACCTTCGACCACATGGTTGTTCGTGAGAATGTAGCCATCCGAACTGATAATAATGCCGGAACCCTGTCCACCACCTGGCTGTTCTCCGAAAAAAGAATCGTTGTATGTATATTCCACATTGATACCAACCACGGACGGTCCTGCTTTTTCTGCAATGGCAGTGATGGGTGATGTTGTTTTATCCACAATTTCTATTTTACGCACCTGCTCCGTAACACCGGCAGTAGCGGCCTCTGTGGCAGACTGCTGTGACGGGTTCACAATGAACTGGAAGAACGCACTGGTAATTGCACCGCCAAGGACAGAACTGAGCAGAGCCACAATAAGAATAGGGGCCAACAAACCCTTCAGCCGTCCTTTGCCTGGTTTTTGATAACGTTCATTATAAAAGGAGGACGTTTTGAGAGTGTCAAAACGATCACCCTGCGTTTTGCCTGTTCTGTTTGCTGTCTCTTGTCCCCAGTTGCCGCTCATGCCGGCTGTATTCTCTGTTCCTCCCGCAGGCATGACAGGCGGCATCACTTGCGCCTGTATGGGCTGGTTCCTAAAATTGTCCGGGTGAAAGGGAATATTGGGGTAGTTGTGCGGCATGCTTTGTGCACTTCCTCTGGGCAGGCTCTGTGGTGACGTGTGTGCGCCTGAGGGAAAAGCACTTGCAGGATAAGCCCCCATTGGCGGAACTGCATTGGGATAAGCACCAGCGGGATAGGCACCCACTGGTGGTACGGCATTGGGGTAAGCACCTGCTTGATTAGCACCTGTAGCATAGGCCCCCATTGGCGGAATGGCATTGTTTACAGGATAAGCGTTTGGATTTTGGTTTTGGTATGCTGCATTTTGACCATAGCTATCATTTTGCGGATAGCTACCGTTTTGCGGATAGCTGCCGTTTTGCGGATAGCTACCGTTTTGCGGATAGCTACCGTTTTGCGGATAGCTGCCGTTTTGCGGATAGCTGCCGTTTTGTTGATAGCTGCCGTTTTGCGGATAGCTGCCGTTTTGTTGAACTATGGAACCAGGATATCCACTGCTTTGTGGATATCTGATGTTTTGTGAATCGTTGTTGTCTTGTGAATCGCTATTGTCGTGCACCGGATCCGGTTGGGTTGAATTTGCAGTCCCTACGGTATATGGGTCAATTTGCCGAGAATCTGCTTGAGGCACTTGCACAGCACTTGGTATGTGTTGTGTATTTTCGTTCATCTCAGTTGTCTCTTCTGTTATCTTGTTTTTTTCCTGCTCTGACATAATCTTCACGCTCCTTTTATCCTCACAACGCACATGGATGTTGATATATCGTCTAACCCCCTAAGAAGAAAGTTTTCTGCCTTATCACGGGCAGATAAGAGACTGACACCCTGCGGGTTGTGTTTAATAGTTGCTTCTGGTGTAAGAACCCCGATTTCGACTCCGAAGGAGGCAAAATCGATTGAAAATGCCAAATTTCAGGCTAATATCACGGTCTACCAGTACAATGCGGAGCATTGTACTGCCTCTAACGCCATGATTTGGCATCAAATTGGAGCATTTTCGGGTTATTACACTAGCATCATAGTTGCTTCTACATCTTTAGTGTACAGCCTGTTTTTGACGTGGGTATGAACAAGATGTGAATATCTCAGAGATAACTGCTCTAAAAGTGAAGAATCATTCCTGGGTTAAAGCAATGATTCAAGTGCAAAAAGTCGATTTTTACTTATTCATGCAAGTTGCATTTTGCAATTTACATACAGTCAGCAGTCTTGCCGCTGGCTGGTAGTGAAACCTTGATTTGAGGCATTACAGCCACCATTGGTGACTGTAGCCTTTCGCTCAGTAAGGTGCACCACCGGCATCGAACTCTTCATAAGTTCGTGCGGTTTTTTCAACATCCATTGGCAGGGTAAATACAAAAGTTGTCCCTTTTCCAGGTTGACTCTCTACATGAATTTGTTCTTCATGCGCCTGAATAATGCTCCGCACAATGGCCAGCCCAATACCGACGCCACTTCTGTCGGAGCTTCTGGATTTGTCGGTTTTATAAAATCTGTCAAACACATAAGGCAGTTCCTCTTCGCCGATACCAATGCCCGAATCAATGACAGAAATCTCTGCTTTATCCTTCTGTTTGCGAATAACGACCCGAATCAGACCTTCTTCCGGAGTAAACTTAACCGCATTCTGCATCAGGTTCAAAATTAAGCGCTGAATGGCATCTTTGTCCGCCACAACAAACATGCGTTCCTGTGCAAAGTCAGCCGCAAATTCCAGATTTTTTTCGATGAAATTTTGTTGTAGCGAAATAACACATATGCGGATCAGTTCACAAATATCAAAGCTGGTTCTCGCCAAAGCAAGGCTGCCGCCCTCCATTTTTGTCAAATCCATTAAATCGTTGACCATGCGGTGCATGCGGTGGGTTTCATCCCGCACAATTTCCAAATATTTTCCCTGCTTTTCCTGTGGAATGGTGCCATCCACAATCCCATCAATAAACCCTTTAATGGATGTCAAAGGGGTACGGAGTTCATGGGAAACATTTGAAACGAAATCTTTCCGTATCTGTTCCAAGTGCGCCAAAGCATCTACCATTTCATTGAAGCTTTTGGCCAGTTGACCAAATTCATCCGAACCGTTCACCACCAGCCGTTCCGAAAAACTGCCGGCTGCAATTTTTTCTGCGGTATGACTCATCTGTTTCATGGGTCCGGTAAATTGCCGCGAAAAGAAAAAACCGAGCAATAGAGACACCAGTACTCCGGCTGCAGCAGCATAAAGAAACAGCTGAACAGTAGTGTTTCTGGCAGAACGGATTTCAGGAATTTTAGCGTGTAGAAGCACCATCCCTTTTAAGTTCAAACCATAGGGCGGCATTTTTTCGAAGGAAAATGGGATGCGGACGGTTAACCAATCAATGCCGGTCCCTTTAAAAAGTCCATAAAAATCGCCCTTCAGGTAGTCACCTTCCGTCCCTGCAACCAGTTCATACTGGCGCTTATCCTTCAGCCGATAATGTTGATCTCCAACATTATCCATTTTATCAGACAGGGTCTCTGGCAAGTCAGATGTCATCACCAGTGTACCATCATCCTTGGCAATCCAGATTAATGAGGCCGCATTGCCACTGATGCTGTCCAAAAAACTTTGAAAAAGCATCGGTGCCAACTCACTGTCCTGATTTTTCATATAAATGCTTAAGGTATCCACTATGCGGGTGCCAGATTGTTTCAGAAGCACAGCCTTGTCTTCCACCACGCGTTTTTCCAGAAAAATATAAAAAATTGCACCGGTAATGGAGATACTCACCACCAGTACAATCATTAAAATGGCCACAATTCTTAAGAAAATTGATTTACGCATTATTTAACCTCGAATTTATACCCAACACCCCAAACCGTCTTGATGAGCCACTTGGCTTCCGGATAGATCTCCAGCTTTTCGCGCAAGCGTTTTACGTGGACATCCACAGTACGGGTATCTCCAAAGAAATCAAAACCCCAGACGTTCTCCAGCAGTTGTTCTCTGGTAAAAACTTTGTTGGGACTCGACGCCAAAAAATACAGCAATTCCAATTCTTTTGGGGGGAGTTCAACTTCCTGCCCAAAGAGGATGACCGTATAGTTTTCTTTACTGATTGAAAGACCCGGAAAGACCAGCTGGCCGCCCGCATCATCGCGCCGTTCAAATCGTCTTAAGATGGCCCGGATTCTGGCAGACAATTCGTTCGGCTCAAAAGGTTTGACCATGTAATCGTCTGCACCGAGCTCCAGACCCAGTACCTTGTTGAACGTTTCATCCCGTGCCGAAAGCATAATGATGGGAATTTGACTGAAACGTCGAATTTCCCGACATACCTGCCAGCCATCAATCCCTGGTAGCATAATGTCCAGCACAACAATATCCGGCGCCAGTTCTTTGAATGCCTCCACAGCCTTGCGGCCATCATGAGACAATGCCACCCGGAAACCGTCTTTTTCCAGATACAGTCTGATCAGTTCACAAATGTGTACATCATCATCGACAACCAGTACTTGTGCCCCTTGTGCCATGGTGCTCTCCTTTTAGGCGATGAAAGATCCTTACGCATTGTTCGTAAAAATAATGCCATTGCTGCCGGGATTAATTAGCAAGGGTCAAGGTTCGTGCTTTGCATCATAAGCACGGTATTCATCCCGTGATTGTACCCCAAAAAGTCTTTCACGACTTTCTCCCGCAAGTTTTCTTGCGAGAGATTGCAACAAAGTTGCAATCTGGGACAAATCAACACGATTACCCAGCATTCTGCGAATGCTGGGTAATCGTCCCGTCACTAATTCATAAAGCCATTTCTGGCAGAGAAGAATTGCCCGCCAAATTCTTCAACTTCAAATTCCTGGCGCATTTTTCTGTGGAAATCTTTGATTTCCACCAATACGCTCATAATTTCTTTTTGCTGTACCATGATTTCCTTCTGGTCTTTTCTGATTTCTGCAATCATGGACATCAGCTGTTCTATTTCATTCATAGTGCCCCCATTGTTTCTTTTGTCGTGGTATTGGTTCTTTACCCCATTATCCACGAAGCGAAGCGATTTTGCAAGAAAAATGGATTACCAAATAAGATTACATATTTTTTTGTTTTATTTTGTAATTCAAATATTGAAAAATGTTAAAATTATGTATATAATTCGACGTAAGTGCCTTTCATGCGATGCATTTTCTGTTATTCGACGTTATTTTCGCGATTAGCAACATTGCAAGAATACCATAAGTTCTTTCCATTGATAGAAAATGGATAATTTTGTGCAATTTTGAGTTGACTCTTATTGGAATTTATGGTATTATAAATTTACTACGACTTATTCAAAAACCTATTCAAAAAAAATGGAGGTAGAATTTTATGAAATCAACCGGAATTGTAAGAAAAGTAGATGAGCTTGGCAGAATCGTTCTGCCGATTGAGCTTCGTCGCACATTGGACATCGCCGAAAAAGACGCACTTGAAATTTATGTGGACGGCGCAACCATTATCCTGAAAAAATACGAGCCCGCTTGTATCTTCTGCGACAACGCAAAAGACATTCGCGTATACAAAGGCAAAAACATTTGCCCGGATTGCATGGGCGAACTGAAAAAAGCCTAAACGTTAAAATTTTCATAGTTTACAGGAGTGTTGGCTACAGACATGTTGAACAAAATAAGATTTCTGTAGGTAAATAAATCGAATTCCTGCATGTCAATCAACGATGTCAATAAAAGCAGGCTGTTCTTCTGAACAGTCTGCTTTTTTGTGTTATCAGTGTCTTTGTGTTATTTCTGAACAGCCTGCTTTTTTGTGTTATCAGTGTCTTTGTGTTATTTCTGAACAGCCTGCTTGTAATCTTTCCTTTTTTCTTCATTTCTACTTTCTAATTTTATGCGGCTTCTTCTATGCCGTTTCCTGAATAACTCTCGCCATAATGGCCGCAGCTTCATCCAACACATCCGTGGTATGCGTAGCCATATAGCTGGTACGTATCATGGCCTGTCCCTGCGGGACTGCCGGAGAAATAACCGGGTTCACATACACACCGGCATCAAAAAGGTTTTTGCACACTGCAAAAGTACGCATATCATCATACGTCATGATAGGGATAATAGGGGTATGCGACGGTCTGACAGGAACCCCGGCCTTTTTTAGGGCGACGCGCATATGGTCTGCCGCCGCATTCACCGCTTTGACCCGCTCCGGTTCCCGCATAAGAATATGCAGGGCTGCACTGGCTGCAGCAGCATTGGCCGGCGGAATGGATGCGCTGAAGATAAAGGGGCGTGAGTGGTGCTTCACATAACTGATGACACTTGCATCGGCGGCCATATAACCGCCCAGACTGGCCAGCGACTTACTAAACGTGCCCATGATAATGTCCACATCTTTCTCAAGCCCAAAGTGCTCTGCTGTACCGCGACCTGTCGGACCCATCACACCCAAACCGTGGGCATCATCCACCATGACCCTGGCACCATATTTTTTAGCAAGCCTTACAATGTTTGGAAGGTCTGCAATATCTCCGCCCATACTAAAAACCCCATCGGTGATAATGAGCTTTCCCTTATCGTCCGGGATACCCTGCAGCTGTTTTTCCAAATCAGTCATGTCATTGTGCTTATAGCGCACCAGTGAGGCAAAGCTGAGCCGACAGGCATCATAAATGCTGGCGTGGTTTTCCTTGTCGCAGACAATCACATCATTCCTGCCGGCAACTGCCGATATAATACCCAGGTTCGACTGAAAACCGGTGCTGAAGCTCAGGCAGCCCTCCTTGTGTAGAAAAGCCGCCAATTTCTTTTCTAAGGCCAGGTGTAAAACCAGTGTCCCGTTTAGGTAGCGTGAGCCGGAACAGCCGGTGCCGTACTGGTCCAATGCCTCGTGGGCTGCCGCCACCACTTCCGGATGGGATGTGAGTCCCAGATAGTTGTTCGAACCAATCATAATTTTCCGGTGACCTTCCATGGTCACCACGGTATCCTGGCGGCTTTCCAGGGCATGAAAAAACGGGTATAACCCCAAATCCATGACTTCCTGGGGTTTTGTGAATTCCCAACACTTTTCAAATAAATCCATACCAACCTCCGGGTTCAAATATAGGTGGAATGTCCTGTTCGGATAAGAACCGCACCATTTATCATTCTACCACATCCTTGATGATTATTGACAAGCATGTTATGCTGTCGCATGGAACATATGCATCACTTTCCAGACACAGAACATGCTTTTTTGACGTGTTCCTGTTTGTCTAAAGCATCTTATGGTGCATCCCAATAATAAAAATGCATAGGACTTATGATAAACATCGAAATAAAAGGGTTTGGAAAGCGTGATTGTATGGGTAAAAAAGTCGTTCTGATTACCGGTGCCTCATCCGGCATCGGACTGGCAACTGCAAAGCTGTTCATTGAAGCAGGTCACATTGTTTACGGCACATCCCGGAAGCATTTTTCCCTTGACGGGCTGAAGGCACTTCAAATGGACGTCCGTATGGATGCTTCGGTTCAAACCGGTGTTCAAGCGCTGATGGTTGCAGAGGGGCGCATTGATCTCGCTATTCTCAATGCCGGCTACGGTATTGCCGGTTCTGTGGAAGATGCGGACATATCAAGTGTAAAAGAAATGTTTGAAACCAACTACTTTGGTACTTTACGGGTGGTTCAGTCCATCCTCCCGCACATGCGACGCCAGAAAAACGGGTGTATCATTGCGGTGAGTTCGATTGCCGGTGTGCTATCCATCCCATTTCAATCCACATACTCTGCCAGTAAATTTGCTTTAGAAGCAACCATGGAAGCCTTGCGCGGTGAAGTAAAACCATTCGGTATTCAAGTATCTCTGGTGGAACCGGGCGATACAAAGACCGGATTTACAAAAGCAAGAATTCTTTGCTCCACTGAAAAAACAAAGGATGTCTATCGGGAAAGCCTTCTTCGGTCTGTTTCCCGTATGGAAAAAGATGAAGAACATGGCGTTTCTCCCACGAAGGTTGGGAAAATCATTTTACAAACAGCCATGAAAAGAAATCCGGCTGTACGAATAGCCGTTGGCATGGATTATCGCATCCTTTTATTCCTGAAACGCCTGCTGCCGGATCGTCTTGTACGCTTTGTTCTTCAAAGGATGTATGCCTCATGAAAAAAGCATTACCCAATAAAAAAAAGAGTAGCGCCATCGACAGGATGCAAACCAATGTGGTTCATGGACCAGCCAGACGGACCACCCGACCCGGTAGCGACATCGACAGGATGCAAACCAATGTGGTTCATAGACCAACCGGACGGACCACCCAACCCGGTAGCGCCATCGACAGGATGCAAACCAATGTAATTCTGTCAGAAACAAACATCCGTGACATCTGGCATACTTCTTATCAGCTGCTCTCTTTTCTGACCCCTTTGAAGACGGATTGCGGCGTACTCTGTGGTGCACAATGTTGTAAGGGGGGTACTGACGATGGTATGCTTCTCTTCCCGGGAGAGGAACTTTTGCTGACAGAAAGTCTCAGAGAAGCCGGAGCTCCATCAGGTTTTTCCATCAGAAATAGCAATATCATTCTCGAAAGCACAGGGAAGCCTGTACAATACCTCACATGTCAGGGCAAATGTACCCGCGAAATGCGCCCTATGGCATGCCGCATTTTCCCGCTGCTTCCATATCTGGATGCATATGGTCATATTCGTGTCAAACCGGATTTACGGGCGTATGCGATGTGCCCGCTTCTTTCCCGTTCGGACCTATCACCCATCCAATCTGTTTTTGCTCAGCGTGTACAAAAAGTCTTTTCCATGGCTGTCCAGATCCCCGGTATAATTGAGCTTTTAACAATACTGAAGGACGAAACCGATCTCATTGGCAGGTTCCTTGGCTTACCGCAGCAATAGACCAATATTTTGTTGACCTTTTTTTCAGCGGTTGACATGTCATAAAGAGGTTCTGTCGCGTCAATCAGGTAACATAAGCAGCGTAATCATGCAATCACAGCCAAAACCAACGGTTGTGCTGTCCATTTTTTTGTATTGATGACAATAGCTTCATCCATCAGTTTTGTCACCTCCGCTAAGCTTTTATCATTGTTCGAATGTAAATAAGCAATCACTTCCCCTTCCGATACATTATCACCCGGTTTTTTTATCAGGAGAATGCCGGCAGACGGATCAATCGCCTCTTCTTTGGTTCTTCTGCCTGCACCCAGAAGCATGGAAGCAATGCCAAGGTGATCCGAGGTGATGCGTTGTATCTGTCCTGAAAAAAGCGCGTGATATGGAAAACAAAGTTTTGCTTTTGGCAGGTGTTCCGGATGGTCGATATAGGAAGGATCGCCGCCTTGCGAAAGCACCAGCGCTTTCAATTTCTCAATGGCAGCACCGGACTGTATCGCATCCTGTAGTTTTTCAAGACACGCTTCCGTTGACCCCATACCGGCAAGCTGCAACATTTCCGTACCCAAAGCAAGGCAGAGGTCCCGAACATCATCCGGTCCCGATCCCCTGAGTACTTGAATGGCCTCTTCCACTTCCAAAGAATTTCCTATGGCATACCCAAGGGGCTGATCCATATCTGTTAAAACAGCAACGGTCTTTCTGCCGGCATCTCTGCCGATACGTACCATGGTCCTTGCCAGTTCACTTGCCTGGTCCAACGTGTCCATGAAGGAACCACTGCCAACCTTCACATCCAAAACAATGGCATCCGCTCCGGATGCTATTTTTTTACTCATAATGCTTGCAGCAATGAGCGGAATACTGCTTATCGTTGCAGTAACATCCCTGAGAGCATATAATTTTTTATCTGCCGGCACGAGGGTACCGGTTTGGCCGGCAATGGCAAGGCCACACGTTTTGACAGCATGAATGAACTGTGACATCGTCAATGCCGTTGAAAACCCGGGAATGGATTCCAGTTTATCAATGGTTCCTCCGGTATGTCCAAGGCCACGGCCGGACATTTTCGCAACCGGTACACCGCACGCTGCCACAAGAGGTGCCAATACAAGGGTTGTTTTATCTCCGACACCGCCGGTACTGTGTTTATCCACCTTCACACCCGGAATTTCTGAAAGATTCATTGTTTCCCCAGAACCAACCATAGACAGGGTCAGTGACAGTATTTCTTCTGCCTGCATACCAACAAAGCACATGGCCATTAATAATGCAGATGTCTGATAATCGGGGATGGATCCATCAACAACACCGGAAACAAAAAAACGGATTTCTTCGTCTGTTAAGGCCAAACCACTCTTCTTTTTTTGTATGATATCGACCATTCTCATTGGAGCACCTCCGCTAAAAAGGAAATACCATCCAGTGTCACTTTCACATCGAGCCATTGTGCAATCGTTGCAGCAATGTCACCAAATGAGCTTCGAACACTAAGATTTTTCCCGGGAATGACTTTACTGCCCGCTACAAGTAAAGGCGTATATTCCCTGGAATGATCCGTTGACGGGGTCGTTGGGTCGCAGCCATGATCACCGGTAATGATCAGCAAATCATCCGCCCGCAGCTCTTTCAGAATTTCCGGCAGACGGTCATCGAAGGCTTTGAGGGCCTTTGCATAACCGACAACATCATTCCGGTGACCATAAAGCATGTCGAAATCAACCAGATTCACAAAAAGGAGCCCGGAAAAAGCTTCCTTCATCCACAATAAGGTTTTATCTATGCCATCCGCATTCCCATGGGTATGGACGGCCGATGTAATGCCCTGACCATGAAAAATATCTTCAATTTTACCAACGGCACGAACCTCAAGGCCTGCATTCTTTACAAAATCCAGCAGTGTGGGTTTAAACGGATCCAAGGCAAAGTCCCGACGTCTGTCCGTTCTCTTATAGCGTCCACTGCCGCCCTCAAAAGGCCTGGCAATGACACGGCCCACGGCATGTTCTCCCACCAGCAAATTTCGGGCAATCTGACACATCTCATACTGTTTCCCTATCGGGATGACTTTTTCATGGGCGGCAATTTGAAAGACACTGTCTGCTGAGGTATAAATGATGGGATAGCCCGTTTTTACGTGTTCATCCCCAAGCCTTGCAATAATCTCTGTTCCTGAGGCTACTTCATTGGCCAGTGTTTTGGTACCAATCGCTGCTTCAAACGCATCCATCACATCCCTTGGAAAGCCCTGCGGGTAGGTTGGGAAGGGGGTACGGACAGTGAGCCCGGCCATTTCCCAGTGACCGGTTGTGGTGTCCTTTCCCGCTGACTGTTCGGCATTTTTTCCAAAGGCACCCCTTACTGGATTTGGTACAGCATAGCGATAGACGCCATCGATAGCGCCCAGACCAAGGGCTTCCAGGTTCGGCAGTGCGAAGTCTGGAACTTCTTTGGCGATATTATCAAGGGTGTGACTGCCTTCATCGCCGTACTTCCCTGCATCCGGCAATTCTCCGACACCAACACTGTCCAAAACAATCAATATGGCCCTTTTCATAGATGCCTCCATTTCTTTTAAAACAAGGTGTATGTGATTATCCGTTACCTACATTCCTTTAGGGTATTCGCTTAGCTTAATGCCTGTGATCATACCTTACAGGACTTCACTTGATCTGCCGTGTCTCCCTCTGCACCAGCCATCCCCTGCATATCTCAGCGCCAGGTCCTGGGGATGCAAGACTGGCTGTGCCGTCTATTTCAGAAATTCATCCCCCAACAGGCGCATATTACAATTCAATTTGGCAGACATTTGTAGTACACTAGCATTATTACCCAACAATTATGATCCTACGCAGGCAACTGTACACAAGAAAAAACACTAACCTCAAAAAGAAGGGTATTATGGTCATTTATATACTGTCAGGCATCCTATTACTGTTTTTATTATACATGCGTTTCGAAGCTTCCTGGCTAAAGGTGGAACACCACGTTATTTCAGAGAACCACGGGCTGAAAATTGTCTGTATTTCTGACCTCCACCCTTCACTGTGCTGTGTTACAGCAGATCGGGTAAAAAAGGAGCTGGATGCACTGTCTCCGGATTTATTTTTGTTTCTGGGGGATGCGCTGGATAAGCCAAACGATGTTTGGAAAGCGGCGGCATGGCTGAAAACCTGTGCCAAGGGCATCCCTTCTTATGCAGTTTTAGGGAATCATGACCACGCATTATTTGAAAAGAGCCCGGATTGTGGCAACACTTATGCCAAGGCATTAAGAAAAGCAGGCATCACGTTGGCCGCAGACAGACAGTTTGTTTACACAAAAAACAGCTGCAAACTGCTGTTAACGGCATTGGACGATTACCAGCACAGCACAGTCCCGTTTCAAGACGTTTTAGAAGATGTCATTACGCCCTTCGATTATCATATCCTCTTCACACACAACCCGCAACGGCTACTGGAGTTGCCAAATGCCTATGCAGATTTTGCGGTTGCCGGCCACTTTCATGGCGGGCAAATCTGGATGCCTTTCGGCTTGGAGTTCCGACTTTTTCGCAAAGAAACCCTGGGTAAAATGGGTATACGCCGCGGACTGCATCGGGTAAACGGTATGCCACTCTATCTGACCAGGGGCATTGGGAATGTGGTTGTGCCGCTTCGCTTTGGTGCACGTCCGGAGGTTACAGTGCTCTATTTATAGTCTGCACGCCACTTATCGTTTATATCAGGCTGAATTCTGTGTGTACCTGCTGCCTGTATCAATCCGAATCCTGTGTCTCTCCGTTTAAAAGCGTCTTCACTTTTACCAAATCATCAAACCAGGTAATCTTTTTCCCCGGATTCCGTAGTACGGCGGCCGGATGCCATGTGGCCAAAATATCAAAGTCTGCTTTTTTCAGCCAAATTCCTCGCTGCTTTATCAGCATAAAATTCTTATCCATAATCTGTGCAGCCGCGATGCGCCCCAGGCAAACAATGATTTTTGGTGCAATACTTTTGACTTGCCACCGAAGCCAGGGAAGGCAGGCTTGCATTTCCGCATCAGAAGGGTCCCGGTTGTTCGGCGGACGACATTTCACAATGTTAGCAATGTAATAATCTGCTTCTGAAAAACGCAGACCCCTTAGCAGCAGGTCCAAAAGTTTTCCACCCGCCCCCACAAAGGCTTTTCCGGTCAGATCTTCCTCTTTGCCGGGCCCTTCCCCAATAAAGAGAACCTTCGCGGTCTCCGGACAACCCCGCCCAACCACCACATGCGTTCTACCTTCACTTAGCGGGCACTTCCAACAAGCTTTACATTCCACTTCAAACTGAGCCCACAGTTCTCTTTTGTTCTTTGCTTCATCTGTCATCTGCTCATCCCCCACCCCATCATACAGGAAAGAGAAGCCGTACGGAAGTATGGGGATCGCATATCGTATGGGGATAACAAATGATTGCTGGCACTCGGTAAAGCAGGCGTGGGGGCCATTTACCTCGGTAATGTGACCACACCTTATAAACTTATGGGTGCGGACGGCCAAACCAATGGACAGATTGCCCGTTCCGGTGTTTACCTGAAAGAAAACGGAACTGTCGGCACGGTACAACACATCGATTTGAAAACATGAGCCACTTTACTTTCCACCCGCAAAATCAGTACGTGTGAGCGACACAAAAAACTGCATATAAGTCTAAGGGAGCGATGTTCTTGAACAAAAAAGATGCCTGCACTGCAAGCATCTTTTTTAATTCATTTTTATGACAATTCTTAAGAGGTCGGCCTGTTCCTATGTTTTACTATAAGCGACGAAAACATATTGTCAAAACCGACCGTTGAGTCAAATTACAAATCCATGCGATCTATTGTCTGAGCACGGTCCGGACCGACACCGATGAAGCGGATGGGTACGCCAGTGACCTTTTCAATGGCGGCCACATAGGTTTTTGCCGCTGCTGGCAAATCGTCAAACTTACGAACCCCGGTAATATCCGTGCCCGGCCACCCCTTGAATGTTTCATAAACCGGCTTGCAACGTGCAAGAACATTGAGACTGGCCGGATAGAAATCAATTTTCTCTCCATCCAGTTCATAAGATGTGCACAATTTCATTTCATCCAGTTTGCCTATGGTATCCAAATGGTTCATACAAAAACCGGTCAGGCCATTGACTCTAGCGGCAAACTTTAGCATCGGGGCATCCAACCACCCGCAACGCCTCGGACGTCCCGTTGTAGTGCCGTATTCATGCCCAAGTTCCCGAATGGTATCTCCGACATCGTTGTTTTGTTCGGTGATGAAGGGGCCTTCCCCAACCCGGGACGTATAGGCCTTCATAACCCCAAAGACATCGGTAATCTGTTTGGGACCGACACCGGCACCGGTGCAGACACCACCGGCAATGGGGTTGCTGGAAGTGACATATGGATAGGTGCCAAAATCGATGTCCAGAAAGGTCGCTTGCGCCCCTTCAAACAACACTTTTTTGCCATCTTCCAATGCTTTGTGCAACACCATATTGGCGTCGCAGACCATTTCTTTGATGACTTCTGCATAGCCTAAGTATTCGACAATCACTTTTTCTGCATCTATGACCGGTGCACCGTACACTTTTTCAAGAATGGCATTTTTTGTAAGCAATACAGACCGGACACGTACTTTGAAAGTTTCCGGCTCCATCAAATCGCACATACGAATGCCGCTACGTTCTGCCTTGTCGGAATAGGCGGGTCCGATGCCACGTTTCGTTGTGCCAAGGCCTTCAGAACCACGTGCTTTTTCCTGCAACGCATCGAGTTCTCTGTGCCAGGGCATAACCAAATGGGCGCGATCGCTGATTAATAGTTTCGCACGCGCAACGCCGCGAGACTGTAGTCTTTCCAATTCCATAATTAAAACAGCCGGGTCTACAACCACACCATTGCCGATAATGCAGGTTGTGTCAGTCCTTAATATTCCGGATGGCAGCAAATGCAAAGCAAACTTTTCTCCGGCATGCACCAGTGTATGGCCGGCATTATTTCCGCCGGAAAAGCGGACAATGACATCTGCGTCTTCCGCCAAAATATCAATATACTTACCTTTTCCCTCATCGCCCCACTGGGTTCCGATAACAATCGTTCCTGACATCTCGCTCCTCCCATTCTACAAAAAAGAATCTTCACCGCGTATGCAGCCATGCATTTTAAATCCACATGCAATTGATTACTCCCTGATTCCCAATAACAACGGCTTTAAAAACCATTGTTATTATATAGGGTATCTCCCTTTTAGCGCAAGTATCTCGGCCAAAGCCTTCAAAGCATCTACATCATCGCAAATTGTGCCTGATAAAGTTGATGGTAAGCCCCGCCAAGGGCCATCAATTCCTGGTGTGAACCGGACTCGATAATACGACCGGCTTCAATATAGAAAATACGGTCTGCACTGCGTATGGTGGAAAGACGGTGGGCAATAACAAAGGATGTTCTGCCTTCCAGAAGACGTTCCAGCCCCTTTTGCAAGGCTTTTTCCGTCTTTGTATCGATAGAAGAAGTTGCTTCATCCAGAATAAGGATGCGCGGATTGGCGAGGAGGGCACGGGCAAAAGAAATGAGCTGCCGTTGGCCCACCGAAAGGCGTGAACCACGTTCATTCACCTCTGTCTGGTAACCATCCTCGAGCATGGCAATAAAATCATCGGCCATCACGGTTTTTGCTGCTGAAATGCATTCTTCATCCGTTGCATCCAGTTTTCCATAACGAATATTTTCCAGAACGTTACCGGAGAAGATAAAACTGTCCTGCATCATCACACCCATTTGACTGCGGAGAGACTCAATGGTGACCTTGCCTATATCGTAGTGGTCTACCGTAATGCTTCCCTCCTGGATGTCATAAAAGCGGCTGATGAGGTTGATAATGGTGGTCTTCCCCGATCCGGTGGCCCCGACAAGGGCAATGGTCTCCCCCTTTTTTACATGAAAACTGACATCACGCAGGATGGGTTGCCCTTCTTCGTAACTGAAGTTCACATGGGAAAACGTAATATCTCCTTGTATTTGCGGTAAAATGGCAGCATCCGGCGCATCTTCAATGCCCGGTTTTTCATCCAGTGTTTCAAAAATACGTTCCATATAGGCCGCGGATACCAAAATCTGGTTGTAGAAGGCCCCAATGTTCATGATGGGCATCCAGAACATAGAGATATATGAGGCAAAGGCAATGATGATTCCGATGGATGCTTCTCCACCGGCAATCATACTCACCCCGATGATGTACATCACAGAAATACTTAAAACAGAAATATTCTCTGAAATCGGCCACAAAAGGTTATTGATCTGCACCGCCTTCATCCAGGCTTTTACATTTTCAAAGCTCTGCGTGCTGAAAATCTTTTTATTCTCTTCTTCCCGGGCGAAAGATTGTGTGACTTTGATGCCGGAAAGGCTTTCATGGAGGTAGGCATTCATGTTCGACTGTTTACGGCTGACCTGCTGCCAACGCAAGCGCTGGACCTTTTTTAAGAGGTACAAAACAAGAAGCAGAACGGGAAGACCTGCCATGCTGTAAAGCGTCAGCTTCGCATTCAGACTAAAGAGGTATATGGTGATGATGACCAGACTGAAAAGGTCTGTAAACAGGTTGATAATACCGTTTTGCAGGAGGTCATTCAATGAGTTGACATAATTGACCACACGGATAATAATTTTTCCGTGCGGCCGGCTGTCATAAAACGAAAACGGCAGCTTCTGCAAATGGATAAACAAGTCCCTGCGCAGGGTACGAATAATGTTCTGTGCCACCTCATTCATGATACGAATGCGCTGTTTGAGCACGATGGAGTTAAAAAGATAAACCGCCAGGAAAATACCCGCAAGAAGAAAGACCAGGTTCAGGTTTTTCTCCGGTATGGCTGTATCAACCAATATTTTCATCAGTGTCGGCCCCACAAAAACAGCGGTTGTGGTGAGTATCATCATAAAGATGACAAACAAAATGGGTTTTTTATGCGGTCGTATATACGCATACATTCTTTTTAGTTGTTGGGCATTAAATTCCTCTTCCAGCGTTTCATCCACATCAAATTTATTTCTGGCCATTGTCTGTCACCTCGCTTTCTGTCGTCATCCCGGCTGTCGTTATCGGTGCTGCTTCTGTTGTTAAACTGTCAGGCAGTATTTCCTGGTTCCCGGACAAAGCCGTATATTCATCAAAATCACCCATTTGGTTCACATAGACATCGGTATAAATACCACCGGCAGCCACGAGTTCTTCATGGGTTCCCTGCTCTACAATGCAACCCCCTTCCAGGACAAAAATGATATCCGCACTTTTGACCGATGAAATACGGTGCGCGATGAGGAGGGTTGTGCGGGTTTGCGAGAATGCTTCCAGCGTTGTCTGAATTCTATACTCAGTTTCCACATCCAAACTGGAGGTTGTATCGTCCAGGATGAGCACCGAAGGATTCTTTAGCAACGTTCGAGCCAAGGCAATGCGTTGTCGCTGCCCGCCGGACAAACCGACACCCCGCTCCCCGACGACCGTATCATACCCTTCGGGAAAACGCTCAATGAATTCGTTCGCTTCGGCCATTCTAGCCACAGCAACCACATCCTCGAGTGTTGCTTCAGGGTTGCCATAGGCGATGTTGCCTTCGATGGTGTCTGTAAAGAGGAAAACATCCTGCATGGCAATGGCCACCTGGGTCCGCAGGGTTGTCAGGTCGATGTTTCGCACATTGACACGGTCAAGCAGAACCAATCCTTCATCGGTTTCATAAAAACGGCAAATGAGGTTCATCACTGTGGATTTCCCGGAACCGGTTGCTCCGATAAAGGCGGCTTTCTGTCCAGGGAGTATCTTAAAATTGATGTCATGCAAAACAGCAGCCTCTTTGTAGGAGAAACTGACATCTCTGAATTCAACGCCACCTTTCAATTCCAATTCTGTCATTTTAAAGCCTTCATTGGTAATGCCCGGTTGTTCGTCTTGCATCTGACGAATTTTATCGCCACTGGCAAAAAAACGCTGCATATCATTGATGAGCCAGCCCAGCATGCGCATCGGACCGTTGACACGATCAATAAGGCCTGTAAAAATCACCATTTCACCAATTGTCAGAGAGCCATTGATGATGAAAATGCCACCGAGTAATATAACAAACACTTTCATAATATTGCTGAGGAATTCCAGAACGGGCAGATATTTTTGCCACACCTTTGATGCATCCATATTGGTTTGCATGTACTTGTCATTCTCACGATCAAACTTTTCCACTTCAAAGGCCTCTTTTGCAAAGGCTTTCACCACGCGGTTACCACTGACATTTTCCTGTACAGTGGTGTTCAGCTTTGAAAACTGTGCACGAATTTCATAAAACTTCGGCAAAACCGTCTTTGCAAATTTTACGCCCACCAATGCCACAAAAGGAGCCACAAGGAGTATGGACAAGGCAAATACGGGGTGGATAAAGAACATCATGGCAACTGCCAGCAAGAGCTGAAAACCGCTTTTTAAGACCTGCGGCAGGGCACCGGCCACAAAGTGCCTTACCGCTTCCATGTCGCCTGTGAGACGGGCCATAATATCCCCTGTACGGTTTGTATCATAAAAGTTAAAATCCTGCCTGTTCAGCTTATCGTATGTATCATTGCGCATATCATGAATGGTATTCTGTGATACCCGTTCAAAAATCATTTGATGAATGTACATAATCGCTGTACGAAAAATAGTGATGGACACCAGTGCGATGAGGTAGGGCCACAGTTTTTCGACCATACGGTCGCGAATGACTTCATCCACCATTTTCCCCATAATCCATGGGACAGAAAGACTGACCGATAAAAAGACGATCACCAGAAAATAAGCAAAAAAGTACATCTTACTGTGTTTTTTCAGGTAACCCCATAACCATTTCCGCGTATTCAATCGCTTCCCTCCGATATTTCCATAAAATGTCAGAGCATCATAAAATAATCAAACCCCACGTCTGACAACTACCGTATTATATCGTTTTATACGCTGCAATGAAAATGGTCATTCTTTTCATTTGGATGTACAATTTTATCTATCCAGCGCTTTTTCATGATACTTTTGAATAATAAAACCCCATATCTAGGATTTCCCTTGTCAGAAAACCGGTGATACAGGTATAATGGAAGTATTAAGCAAACCATGCGAATAGGTGTTACAATGAATGATTTTCCTCTGTTACCCCAACATTTTGACCCACGGGTTTTATACATTATGCGTCGGACCTTTACGGGTTCCACCGATATAGACAGCCATTCGCACGACCATATTTCCATTATTTATATCCTTGATGGGCACGCGCATTACGAAATTGGCGGCACTGTGTATCCTGTCAGTGCCGGAACACTTTTTATCTGTAACCCCGGAGTAAGCCACCACCGGTTGGTTGGCAATCAGGAAAGCATGACGGAATTTCAAACAGCCATCAATAACCTCTCATTAAAAGGCCTTCCCACCGGGAATCTGCTGCCTTCAGATGCATCACCGCTCTTGGCTCTCTTGCATCACAGCCAGGCGTTTCACAATTGTTGTGAAGAAATGGCCACCGAACAAAAGCGAAACGATCCGGCCAGTCCTTTGATGTTGAAGTGCCTGGTGATGAAACTCATCGTCATCATTTTAAAAGAGCAATTTGTGCACACCCCCAACACCACACAGACTGAGTTTTCATTAGCCAATTATGAAAAAAACAACATTGTGGACGCCATTGTTTCTTTTATGCATGAAAACTTTATGGAACCCATTTCCCTGGCCAGAATTTCAGAAAATGCCTATTTGAGCCCTGTGTATATCTCCAGGGTGTTCAAAGAATTGATGGGTGAAGCCCCCATCAATTTTTTAATCCGTGTCCGTCTGGCCAAAGCCTGCGAGAAAATGCAACAGGAACCGGACATTTCCATTCGGGCTGTAGCTGCTTACGTCGGCTATGAAGATGCCTACTATTTCAGTAAGCTTTTCAAAAAGCATTACGGGCTTTCTCCACGAGACTACATGCTAAAAGAAGAAAAACCGGTGTTTAAAGTGCTGCGGAATACAGAAATACCGGAATAAGAGACGTCGGCCTTGGCTGGCAATAAGCCGAAAAAAGAACCCCGATTTTGGCACAGAAAGTGCTGCCATCGGGGTTCTTTTACTGCAATTTTAGCTGTGATTCTGGTGTAATAACCCCAATTCCAGCTCCGGAGGGGATGAAATTGATTGAAAATGATCGATTTCAGGCCAATCTTGCGGTCTGTGCGCCGCGATTTGGCATCAAATCGGGCTGGTCGCAAGCAAGCTTGCTGCTCGCCCATGCAACCTGGATCATTTTCGGGTTTTTACGGTAGAATCAGCTGTGATTCTAATTGTAATCACTTATGAAAGGTGCTTAAACGTTGGCAGCCAGTCGCGGTTTGCCTTGAACATTTCATCAACCATTGCCTGAATCTCCTTCAGACTAAGGACTGCAGCAGTTAGCGGATCAAAGGCGATGGCATGGAAGATTTTTCTGGGATCACCTTCCAATGCGCCTTGAACAGCCAATTCTTCACAACGGGCACTGGTATTGACAAGCAGTGCCAACTGATCCGGCAAGGCACCCACATGCATCGGATCCAGACCTCTTTTCGATGCCAGCACCGGCACTTCAACGCAACAGCCGCTTGGCAGGTTATCAATTAAGCCAAAGTTGCGCACATTGCCATTAAATTCATAGAGGGTACCATCCCCGAAACAGGCATTGAAGATATACGCCGCATATTCATGGCCGCGTGCCAAATCCACGGTCTCTTTTTCCATCCATTCATCAATTTCCCGCTGCCAGCTGTCTTCTCTCTTTGAGTATTCATTGAGAATATAAGCATAGACACCGGGGTTCCAGCCTGTACCATCGATGCAATACTTTTCAATAAGGTCCGGGCGTTTACGGAACCAGGCGTTGTATTCGGAGTTGTGACCGCTGGATTCCGTCACATAATAATCCAGATTGAGGTACATTTCGTTTCTGACGATCTCTTCATTATAAATTTCTGTTTTGTTCATGGCTTCACGAATGAGGGGATAGGCATCTTTACCCTTCCATTTGTAATCCAGATAAAAAGCCTGATGGTTGATACCGGCACAACGGTAGGTAATCTCGTCCATTGGCGCACCAATCCAGCGGGCCAGCATTTCTGCGGTTCCCTGAACACTGTGGCAAAGACCGGAGATCTGCACTTTGCTGACCTCCTGCATGGCACGGCACAGCATGGCCATGGGGTTTGTATAGTTGAGAAAGATGGCTTGCGGGCAGTACTTTTCAATGTCCTTCACAATGGAAAGCATTTCAGGAATGGTCCGTAACGCACGGAAAATTCCTGACGGTCCGCGGGTGTCTCCAACGTTAATGTCTACGCCATATTTCTTCGGAATTTCGACATCGTGACGCCAAATATTCAGCCCACCTGAAAGAATGGTGCAAAGCACGCCATCAGCGTCTTTCAACGCTTCTGCCCTGTCGAGTGTCGCGGTGACTTGGGCAGGGTAACTGCCTGCTGCAACAATTTTATCCACAGCTTTTTTGCTGTAAGCCAAACGGGTTGGATCGATATCCATGAGTGCAATGTGGCAATCTGCAAAAGCCGGGAAAGAAAGGATGTCCTTGACAAGTCCCCGTGTGAACCCAAAGCTGCCAGCACCGATAAAGGCTATTTTTTTCATGATGAACCCTCCTGTTTGAAATGGGGCAGACACTTGCTACCCTTCTACTTATTCTATGGGATACAGAAAAAAATAACATGGCGGTATGTGGTGTAAATATGGCATAATGTTGGTTAAAGGAAAAATCATCACATTTTAGGTGAGGAGTTGCCATGCCAGAGAATATCATTATCCACCAGCAAAACCTCCTGGACTTGGATACTGTGCAATGCGGTGCAGAAGCTTGCCTTCCCTACCATTCCTTTGGACCTGCTGTACGCGACTTTTACCTGGTGCACTTTGTGCGCTTCGGGAAAGGGGTGTTTCATACCGACGGAAAAGAATGGCCGGTGCAGGCAGGGCAGGGTTTTTTAATCTGCCCAAACCACATCAGTCTTTACACTGCAAACGGTCAGACTCCCTGGTCTTATGTCTGGATTGGCTTTAAAGGCACAAAGGCAGCCGATTGGTTACGGCTTGCCGGCCTCAGCCGTGAAAATCCTGTTTTTTCAGACACTTCCGGCTTTATTGCTTCCTGTTTTGAGCAGATGCTGGGCACCGCTGCCATGAACCATGGACGCGAAATGCGTCTGCTTGGGCTTTTGCACCTGTTTCTGTCTGAGTTGGCAGAAACAACGCCAAACAAACCATCCTTGATGGACGGACAAATTCGAAAAGAAGCACACATTCGAAAAGCATTGGACTATATGACCATGAATTACACCCGAAACATTGATGTCGCAGGTGTCGCTGCCTATGTTGGTCTGGAACGAACCTATTTCAGCACCCTTTTCCGTACCATGATGGGCCAAACACCAAAAGAATTTCTGATACATTACCGCATAGAAAAAGCCTGTGCCTATATGCGCAGCACAAGCCTTTCTATTGGTGATATTGCCCGGAGTGTGGGGTATGAGGACCCCTTACTGTTTTCAAAAATGTTTCGGAAAGTAAAACAAATGTCTCCGCGTGCCTTTCGACAGCGGCCGAAAACCCCGGGGTGATGGTGCGGA
>JBBRWP010000012.1:0-27798 GCA_038249175.1 Acetivibrionales bacterium | reverse complement strand
TGTGGGCGGTTCTCAACAGGGAGCAGGCATTTTTAATGCGGATGCCATGCAAATATGTCAGATAATTCTCACCCGTCAACCGTTTGAACCCCGAGCTGATGGCTGGCACGCTCATATGGAACTGCCTGGAAAGGCTTTGCAATTGACAGGAACGAAGAAAATATTCCTGTTATCCTATCAGTATAGATTAACACGTTTTTGATTTGTTTTAACAGTTATTCTATCAAAGAAATGAGAAAACTGGAAAAACCCATATGGTGGCACAAAACATTCACTGAATGACGCAGGAGGGCTTCCATGATTACCATCAGCAGAAAAAACACAGCATTTCCTTTTTCATATGATTTGAAAGCCGCACAGGACTTTACGTCCACTTACCAGCTCCATCAACACTGCGACCCGGCCAAACGGGAAGCCTGGTGTCTGGCAACACAATACGAAACCTACTTTATCCCCATGATGCCCGGCGACCGCCTGGCGGGCCGTGTGCGCTACCCCATGGTTGGCTTTGGTACCGAAAACACCAGTGGGGGTTCCTTATACTACTGCAAAAAATCCCGTCTCCGTCAGGGCGCAAAAGAGGCAGGCATTTCCGCTCCCGAAGACCTTATCACTTATTGGGAAGGTGAAATTTTCATGGATGACGACCTGCCCCGGGACGAGCCCATCATTAACGGCAAACTGTTGTGGCGCCTGCCGGAGCAGCTGCTCAAAGACACGACCAACAGCATCGCCAACATGGGCGGCCGTGTGGCCGGCACCGTTCTGGACTTTGATAAACTGGTTCGTCTCGGTATTTCCGGTTTGCGGGAGGAAGTTCTTGCCGCAAGGGCTGTGAACAAGGATGTACAGGGTGAGCCTCTGCCCTTGTACGAGGCCATGTTAATGTCATTAGATGCCGTTTCAGCGGTTTGTACCCGGTATGAATTGCAAGCCCGATCCATGGCGGAGCTTGCGGTATCAATAGAGGAACAGGGTCAGCTCCACAAGTTGGCCGCCGCACTGGCAGAAATAGCAGAAGCTGCGCCAACCTCCTTTCTGGCTGGTCTTCAACTGCTATGGATTTATGCCAATGCCGCTTTCACAGTGAACTATGGCCGTATGGATGTCGCCATGGGCGACCTGCTTGCCAAGGAGCTTGATGCCGGTGCACTCACCGAAACCGAGGCGCTGTCTTATCTGCAAACACTCTGGCAAATGATGACAGCCCGTAAAATTTCCGCCCGCGAAATATCGGAATTTAACGCCCGCGTCATCCTCGGCGGCTTGGGTCGTCGCAACGTCTCTAATGCCGACCGCTTTGCCATGCTGGCGATGGAAGCTTCCCGCACCGTCATCGAAACAGAACCGCAGCTAACCCTGCGTGTTTACAAAGGCATGAACCCCATCCTCATGGACAAGGCATTGTCCGTGATTGGTGAAGGCCGTGTTTACCCCATGCTGTACAACGATGACGTGAATGTGCCGGCAGCCATGAAGGCTTTTGGTATATCCGGTGATGAAGCCCTGGATTACATTCCCTATGGCTGCGGCGAATACGCCATTGACCACCAATCTGTCGGTTCGCCGAATTGTTCTCTGAACCTGCTCAAAGCATTGGAAGTAGCCCTGCATGATGGAAAAGATGCGTTGACAAATAAAACCGTCGGCCTGAAAACCGGTCCGCTCGAAAGCCTGACCAGTTTTGAAAAACTGTACAGTGCCTATACGACGCAGGTAGAATACTTCATTCGCCAGCTGGGGGAACGCCATAAAATAGAATATCAGGTAGAAGGCGAAGAAGCTGCCCTCAACCTTGCCAGCCTCTTGTATGACGGCACGGTTGAAAGCGGAAAGTCCATTCTCAACCGCGGCACCCGCTATACCGGTGCCATTATCGAATCTTTTGGCATGGTGAACACGGCCGACAGCCTGACCGCTATCAAAACACTGATCTTTGACAAAAAGCTCCTTTCTTTGGAAGCGTTGGTGCAAGCACTGGATACCAATTTTGCCGGTCTTGAAACGCTGCACAAACAACTCCTGGATGCACCGAAGTATGGCAACGACAACGATGCTGCCGATACGATGCTGCAAAGGGTCAGCAACCACGCTTGTCATCATGCAAAGGACATGGCAACATCATTGGACTTCGACTATTTTCTCCTGGTCAACATCAACAATTATTACAATGTGGAACTTGGGAAAATAACGGCCGCTTCGGCGGAAGGGCGCATCTGTGGCGGCCCACTGGCCAATGGCAGCACCCCTACCGCCGGCATGGACAAGCAAGGTGTGACAGCCATGATGAACTCCCTGGCGAAAATTCCTGCCGACTGCCACGCCGGTTATTCCCACAATATGAAGTTCGCAAAGTCTGTTTTTGCCGAAAACAAGAAACAAGTGGCTTATTTACTCGATGGTTACTTTGCCAACGGTGGCACACAAGCCATGCTCACGGTGGTGGACAAAAAAGATTTGGAAGATGCCCGGGTGAATCCGGAACAGCATTATAACCTCATTGTTCGTGTCGGCGGTTTTTCTGCGAGGTTTATAGAATTATCAAAGGAAGTGCAGCAAGACATTATCAACCGGACCATGCACACGGTATAAAAGGAGAATCCCATGTCCAATCCTTCTGCCATTGTTTTTGACGTACAACGCTCCTCCATGCACGATGGACCGGGAATCCGAACCACCGTGTTCATCAAAGGCTGCCCGCTCCGCTGCAAGTGGTGCCATAACCCGGAATCCCAGAACCCGAAACCGGAACTCCTTGTCTATCCGGAGAAGTGCATCGGCTGCGGCCACTGTGTGCCTGTTTGTCCAAACGGTTCGCGCAAAGGCTTTGCTGCCGACTTTGATAAAGACGCCTGCATTGCCTGCGGTGCCTGTGCGGCTGTCTGCTCCACAGGCGCATTGGTACTTAAGGGACAAGCGACGGACGTTGCCACCTTAATGGCAACAGTATGCCGCGACAAAGTTTTCTACGATGTTTCCGGTGGCGGGCTGACCGTTTCCGGGGGTGAACCGCTGATGTTCCCGGATTTTTTGCAAGCACTCTTATCGGCCGCCAAAACAGAAGGCATACACACCTGCATCGAAACCTGCGGCTATGCTCCCTGGACGTCTTTTGAAAAGATACTGCCGTTGACGGATTTGTTTTTATTTGATTATAAAATGACCGATGCACAAAAGCACAAAACCTGGACCGGTGTGAATAACCATCTGATTCTGGAAAACCTGCAAAAGCTGAACGCAGCCAATAAAAATGTACTCTTCCGCTGTCCCCTGATACCAGGAGTCAATGATGATGAAGCACATCTCAAAGCCATCGGAAACCTCTGCCGTAACTTTCCGAATGCAATCGGTGTCGAAGTGCTGCCCTGGCACAATATGGGCATTGGCAAGCGTATTGCGCTTGGCACGGATCCCCTGCTCAGTGAAATACCTAACACCTCCATCGAACAGAAAAAAGCATGGCAAACCATTTTTGATAGCCATGATGCATACAATGTGAAAATCATGTAACCATGATTTCACTGCAACAACTCGAAAACAATCCCATTTCAGCCATAAAATATGGCGCACATCCCATTTTTATGGCTGAAACAGGTTGTTTTCACCACATTTACTGCTGTTTTTTATTCAATGAAGAGTTGTTGCAGTGAAATCTACCATTCAAGCTTCTGCAACAATAGAGCCCCGAATGCTGTTCAATTGTACATTCTATTCATTTTGATTCCGACTTTTCTTTTTTATCTGACAAATAGACTTGCATCGGCTTCTTTATTTTCACTTCACAGGCCAATTTGATTTTTCTTTTCCCTTCTCCAAGCCCCTCTTCTTTTTTCTTCACAACCGTCACTTTACATTTCCCACATTTGCCTTTCCCATCACAAGGATGCTTTACCTCATATCCTTCATCCAGCAGCACATCCAGGAGGTTATCTCCTTTTTTTACCTTTATGGTCTTATTTTGTACACCAAACACTTCAATTTTCATCTTTTCCTGTCCTTTCATGCGATGCATAATTTCTTAAAAAACTGATGCATGTCGTCGCAGATGATAATTACCCACTTTTATCTCATTTGATAGGCTATTCACAATTATTTTGGTAGAATAGAGAAGTTGATTACATCCCAAAAAGTCACATAGTGACTCTTTGAAACAAGTTGTCACCAGATAACTTGCGCCAACATTGCAGAATGCCGGGTAATCGTGTTAATTTGTCCCAGATTGTAACTTTGTTGCAATTCCCGTCTTATTCTCACTTTATCATTGGAAGGAGACCGATATGGCACTATTACACGTGAACTTCTTTTCAGATGTACTTGGCATGTGTGTGGAGATGGATGTCATTCTGCCACAGGCAACACAAGGGCAGGTGGGCATGGCCGGTACTGCAGGCAGCGGAGACTGGCCGGTACTCTATCTCTTGCACGGTATGAGCGATGACCACACCATCTGGCAAAGGCGTACGTCCATTGAACGCTATGTCAGTGAATACGGCATGGCCGTCATTATGCCCAGCACACAGCTTGGCTGGTACACCGATATGGCCATCGGCCAGAAATGGTGGACCTATATTTCCAAGGAGCTGCCAAACATAGTACACGACTTTTTCCCAAACATTACCACAAAAAAAGAAAAAACTTTTGCTGCCGGTCTCTCCATGGGTGGCTACGGAGCGATGAAATGTGGCTTTTGCACAGCCGATACCTTCGGTGCTGTTGCCAGCCTGTCCGGTGGCCTGGATGTTGCTACCATTTGTGAAAACGATAAGGATCCTGCACCTTCCATTTGGACGAACATTTTCGGTTCACCAGACAAGGTTCGCGGCAGTGAGAATGATTTGTTTAAAGTAGCTGAAACGCTAAAATCTTCCGGTCAGAACATACCGGCAATTTTTATATGGTGTGGCTCCGAAGACTTTTTAATTCAACAAAACCGCGACATGCGCAACCATTTGGAAAAGCTGGATATTCCTTATACATATGAAGAATCACCAGGAGACCATCAATGGCAATACTGGGATGAAAAAATACAGACGGTCCTGAAATGGTTACCCATCGAACAACCGAATGGAGGCGAAAACAAATGGCTCTAATTCATACGCATTTCTTTTCTGAATCTTTGGGTATGTCTTCTGCCGTCGATGTCATTCTACCGCAAAAGTCCAACGCTTTGATTGGCATGAATACCTCTGCATCCTCTCAAAAACATCCTGTTTTGTGGCTTTTACACGGTGCCAGTGATAACCACACCATTTGGCAAAGGCGGACATCCATTGAGCGTTATGTTGCGGCCAGCGGTCTGGCAGTCGTGATGCCCGGGGTTCATTTGTCCATGTATAGCGATATGGTTCACGGCGGTAAGTACTTTACTTATATCAGTGAAGAACTGCCAAAACTGATGCGTCAGTTTTTCCCGTTATCCGTAAAACGCGAAGACAATTATATTGCCGGTTTGTCTATGGGCGGCGCCGGCGCGATGAAAGTTGGACTGTCCAGGCCGGAAAACTATGTCGCTATTGGCTGCCTTTCTGCAGGGGCAGATAATCATCCTGCCGATATGAATGGGGATCGCCATATGGACCCCAAGTGGGCAGCAACCTATGAAACAGCGTATGGCAACAGAAATCTTAGGGGAACAGAAGAGGATGTCTTTGCAAACATTCAAAAAATCGTGGACAACAACGGCCCGTATCCAAAAATTTTTCATACGGTTGGCGACGATGACTTTTTACTGGATGCCGCACACTACACGAAAAAAGTGCTTGAAGCCATACCGGGGAATCCTTTCAGTTATCAATACGAACAGCACCCGGGTGTCCATACCTGGGAATACTGGGATGAACACATACAGGCTTTTTTAAGATTTATTGCATAAGTGAGGTATTTACAACGGCTTCGCTCCGAAGCTGCAACTTTAACCTTGAAATCGTGATTATGAGACCGGACTCATCGCACATTGAAGAATATTTTGTAATATTATTTTTAAGAAGTTATAAGATAAAATACAGACACAGATATTTTCAAATTCACATTATTTTTTCAAATCAATGTCTTTATTAACATTTTACACAAATTTTAGTCCACATAAAACTGAATTTCAGTTGACAAAGCATAAAATACTACATATAATAATGACACAATATCGTTTTATCATTTTTTTGTAATGAGATAAAATATAATTTTTAATTTGTTAATGCTTTTGTATTCATGATTCTGGCGTAATAACCCCGATTTCGACTCCGAAGGAGGCAAAATCGATTGAAAATGGCCAATTTCAGGTTAATATCGCGCGATGCGCGCTGTGCATAGCACAGTGTCAAAGACTGATTTGGCATCAACTTGGAGCATTTTCTGGTTATTACGGTAGAATCATTCATGATTCCGGTGCAATAACGCACATTCGTGCGTTATTATGCAAGATGATTTTATCATATTGCACGTTACAGCCACCCTGGGTGGCTGTAACGCCCCCAATCAAAATTTCACTGCCAGCCAGCGGTAACCCCGCCGGCTGCACTTGAATCATTCATGAGACTCCGCTGAAACGGAAGAACAAAAGACACTCAAAATAATATTGAAAAAGCTGCTTATTTATTCGTCAAATTGGTATGAAGCCTGTAGGCCTTATGGAATATGACGAAAATAAGTGATTGAAAGGGGAAAGAAAGTGTCGTTTGTAAAAATGGACAATCCACGTTCTCAGAACCTATCAGGCAAGTCCCGATGGAAAGCTATCAAAAAAGAAATCCTGTATTACAAGTATATTTATCTCATGTTGTTGTTTCCACTAATTTTCTTTATCGTGTTCAAATACGTACCCATGTATGGTCTGCAACTGGCATTTAAGGAATATTCCTTACGGGGCATTGCTGCAAGCCCATGGATTGGTTTTGATCATTTCAAACGCATGATGATTGAAATGGATTTCTTCCGGGCATTAACGAATACCCTTATCATTTCCTTCCAGAAAATCGTCATCGGTTTTCCCTTCCCCATTATTCTGGCCATTATGCTTAATGAAGTATTTGTGCCAAAATATAAACGGGTATTGCAGACAATCTATACTTTCCCACATTTTTTGTCTTGGATTATCGTTGCCGGTATTTGTTTGAACCTGTTCGGAGATGCCGGTGCCATGAAAAAGATTATCGAATCCATCAACCCTGCTGCTGCTGTCGACTGGAGTTTTTTATATAACGGCAATACATTTCGTGGATTTCTGGTGGGTACGGATATCTGGAAAGAAGCTGGTTGGGGAACCATTATCTACCTGGCCAGCATTGCAGGCATCGACCCTGCGCTGTATGAAGCTGCCACCATTGATGGTTGCGGTCGCTGGAAACGCATCTTGTACATTACGTTGCCTGGATTGGTTACCATGATTGTTATCCAGTTGCTTTTGCGCATTGGTGGCGTGATGGACGGCAGTTTTGATCAAATATTCAACCTCTACAGTCCTCCGGTCTATCCTGTTGCCGATACTATAGACACCTTTATTTACCGCATCACCTTCCAACGTGAAGTTGCTGTGGATATGGGCTTCCCAACAGCGGTCGGACTGTTTAAAAATGTCATCAACTTCATCTTGCTCATAGGTGCCAACCGCTTTGCGCGTGCTTTTGGCCATGACGGTATTATTTAAGAAAGGGGGCTAAGAATGAGCACAATAGCAAAATCCACCAAACAAAGCAAAAAACCGGATAAATTGATTGCTCCTAAGGGCAACCGCATCCAAAAATTTACTCTGGCTGACGGGTTCATCCTTTTTTTATTGTCAGTGTTTGCACTCAGCATTCTCTACCCGTTCTATAATGCCGTACTGGTCTCCATTGTGCCGCAGCAGATTTATGTGCGTTCACCCTTTATGTTATGGCCTCCGGAAATCATTGGTGACAGTTACGGGTTTGTTTTTAAGTCCCGCCTCATCTGGAAAAGCATGACAAACTCGGTCATCATAACCCTTGTCGGAACAGCATACAACATGATTCTCACCATTTTATGTTCCTATGCCTTAACAAAACCACTACCCGGTCGACGTTTTTTCCGCTTTCTCATCGTTTTTACCATGTATTTTTCCGGTGGTATTATCCCTTACTACCTCCTCATCAAGGACGTACACCTTATGAACACCCTGGCAGTTATGATTATCCCAACGGGTATCGCCATTATGTATATGCTCATCATATCCAATTATTTTCAGTCGTTGCCACCGTCTCTGGAAGAATCTGCAAAACTTGACGGTGCGAATGATATTGTTATTTTGATTCGGATCATCCTGCCGCTTTCACTGCCACTTCTCGCAACCTTTACCCTCTATTACATGGTGGATCGTTGGAATGAATGGTTTAGCGCCATGATGTTTATCCGTACTACTGACAAGTGGCCTTTGCAGCTAACCCTGCGTCAGATTATTCAGGATGCCAACTTCGCAAACACTACCCTTGTACCGGGGCAGGTAAAACCGGATACTTATGGGGACAGTATTAAAATGGCCTCCATCGTGGTGACCATGTTCCCCATGATGATGATCTATCCCTTCCTACAAAAGTACTTCCTTTCAGGCATGATGCTCGGTGCTGTAAAAGAGTAGCTGTTAGAAATTCTCGAACCGGTATCACCTGCATATAGACATTGTCTGTTAAACGACTTTGAACCAATATCAACCCATATTCAATACTTTCTGGTATCAACGGAGCAATCCGCTGAATATAATAACGAATGGAGGAAACAAACATGACAAGAAAAAAAACACTGGCTCTTGTTCTCGCAGTGCTCATGGTTATCTCAATGTTGGCTGCCTGCGGCGGAACAGCAACACCTGCCGCATCATCTGCCGCATCATCATCTGACGCATCAACATCAGCCGCACCACAAGAAAAGCCGAAAGATGTCATCACCGTGTCCATGGACGTTATGGATGCCGAGAAAAGCGGCAAAAACCCCAAATCGGACTACATCAAAGAAAACTTTGGCGTAGAGTTCGAGTACATCCCTGTTACCTGGGGTGACTGGGGTCAGAAAATCCGTACCTGGGTTTCTGCCAATGACATGCCTGACCTTGTTTGGTGGGATCTGAAGGGCGCAAGCTCTCAGGAATACAAAACTTGGGCAAAACAAGGTGCTTTTACAGAAATTCCTATGGATAAAATCAAGGCCCAACCGGAACTGAACCGCCTCGCTTCCAGCATGAAATCTGTAGAAGCCATGAAAGTAGATGGCAAACTCTATGCTTGGCCAGCAAACCGCAACAATCCAGAAGTTGCACAAAACACCTATCCTTCTCATTGGGTATATCGTCGTGACATCGCCAAGGATCTTGGCCTTTACAAAGAAGGCGATGTATACACCTATGACGAATGGGTTGCTTTAATCAAAGCTGCACAGGCGAAGGATCCGAACATGGCCGGCTTGGTCATGGACACATGGGCCTTCCCGCACGCACCCGTCCTTTTCATTGGACAAGTACCTGCTGAAGGTAACGAAACCTGCTCTTATATCAAAGGCGCAGACGGCAAGTACGTGTGGCCACCAACAACCCCGGAATATAGAGATGGCGTTTTAAAGACATATGACTTGTTCCAAAGCAACGTTATTTTTAAAGACAACATCCAATTCAAGGGAAGCGAACCAACCGACATGTTCGTTGCCAGCCGTGCCTTTGCAAAATACGCCGGTGGCGCATCAACTTACAATGATTTGTCCAGCAAACTATTGAAAGCTGGCCTCATCAAAGACGAAACCGCTGTCGGACCTGCCATCATCACTTTTGATGGTAAGTTCTGGATGACACAAACCGAAGACTACTGGTCGGTCACTGCCTTCTCCAACAAAGTGAAAGCGGACAAAATGGATCGTGTTCTCGCCATGTGGAATTATCTGCAAAGCGATGAAGGTATGCTGTTCCAATGGCTCGGCTTTGAAGGTAAAGACTATTCAAAAGAAGCAGACGGCAGCATCAAAGTACTGTGGGAAAAAGATCCTGCCACAAACCAATATGTCAGCCCCTACTCTGAAATGCGTTTTGGTGAATTTACGCCAGCTGGTCTTGCCCGTCCGGGCAACCCTGCTGACGCGCCCTATGGTGTTGCACAGAATCAGCAAGTATGGGATTACATGGGTAGCAATGACGTCGGCGTCAAAGGTTTTGACTATGATGTTTCCTTCATGAGCGCACCGAACAAAGACAAATACGGTACCTATGGTGCAGACGTGAAAGCAAAAATGATTGAGTTGCTGCAGTCTTCCAAGGACATCGGCAAGGATTGGGACGATTTTGTAGCATCCATGCTGCCAAAAGTACAACCTGTGCTGGATGAAATCAACGCTGCTGTGAAATAACCATTAATTACTCATCCTCAGGGGCTGTTCTTGCTTGCAGGAACAGCCCCTTTTTTATGTTTCAGACCGCACTCCTTGCCAAAACCTCGAAAACAAACTATAATGAATTTGCTAATGCAAATCATTCCCATTAAGGAGAAGAAGAAAATGAAACAGTCTATTCGCCGCTTTCTCATTGTCTTTCTGCTGTCTGCCACCATGACCACAGCCACCGCTTGCACGGCCGGCACCACGAACAATATGAATAATAAAGATGAGGACTTTCACATTGTTACTTCATTTTATCCCATGTATGTTTTTACAAAAAATATTGTCGGAACAACACCTGGCGTCAGTATCGAAAACATGACACAGCCGCAGACCGGTTGTCTGCACGATTACAGTTTAAAGCCATCCGATTTGAAAACGTTGGAAACTGCTGATGCTTTCGTCATCAATGGTGCCGGCATGGAGTCCTTTCTAGATAAAGTATTGGTTCAGTACACAAATCTGACCATTATTGAAGCCGGCAAAGACATCCCTTTACTCAAAGATAAAAATGGTGAGACAAACCCCCATATTTGGGTCAGTGTTTCCGGAGCCATTGCGGAAGTTAAACAGATTGCAAAGCAATTATCAGTTGCTGACCCAATCCATGCCAAAGACTATAACAACAATGCCGAAAGTTATATAGAAAGCCTTGAAGCCCTGTCAAAGACCATGCATGAGTCGCTATCCCCTTATGAAGGGGAAGCCATCGTGACTTTCCACGAGGCATTCCCCTACTTCGCCGACGAGTTCAAGCTGCTTATCGTTGCCGTTATTGAGCGGGAACCCGGTTCAGAACCCGGTGCCGGCGAATTGGCTGATACATTGAACATCATTCGTGAGAAGAACGTGCATGCGCTCTTTGCAGAACCGCAGTACTCGACAAGAGCTGCACAAACCATCGCCGACGAAACCGGCGCAAAAATTTACAGCCTGGATCCTTTTGTGACTGGCAGCACCGATGACCCCTTGGACCGTTATCAAACAGTGATGCTCGAAAACATGAAGACACTGATCAGTGCACTGGGACAATAGCATTGATGTAAGTACTGATCAGTGCTCTGGGACAATAGTCAGCTATTTGATGCAAAAGTAAGATCATATTAGAACCGCTAAAATGGCATGGTTTACTACGAGACACATCGGAGCAGGATTTTTTACGAAACTACATTGAAAAAGGGTGACAACAGTGAAAACACGCACAACAAAGCATCGTCAGGAAATACTGAAACTTATCTGTGCAGAGAGAAGCCCCATTGCGGCAGATACGCTGTTTTTGAAAGGACAGACCGCCGGGTTTGACATGGCACTATCCACGGTGTATCGTACTTTGGACTACCTGGAAAGCAATGGTGCCATTACCAAAACCGTACCCATGGATGGCAGCAAAGCCATTTTTGAATTGGCTGAAACGGACCATCATCACCATATGATTTGTCTGCAATGTAAGAGTATTTCTCCCTTGCCACTGTGTCCTTTGTCGTCCTTTGAACGAAAAATAACAAAGGATACTGGTTTTGTCATCCAAAGCCATCGGCTGGAATTGTACGGAACCTGTGCAAACTGCGCGAACGCAATAATATGATTACCTCCCAAAAAGTCTCCTGGTGACTTTTTGGTGCAAGTTATCGTCAGATAGCTTGCACCATTATTCGCATAATGCTGGGTAATCGTGTTAATTTGTTCCAGCAATTTTCTCTTACTTATCCTTTAGTCCGATCGCAACTGTTTCAGAACATCGCTAACCGGACTGTTGGCAGGGACAAAAATTGTTTTATTTTTAAGTGGTTCCACCATGCCTGCTTTGTTCGCTGCTATTTCAAGTTCTAATTCACTTTTAATAACGCCGGCATTTTTTAAGCGCAGGGCAAAGTCTTGCATGGTTTCACCATCTTTCGTTTCTACACGCCATCCGCCGTCAACCTGCCGGTGAATGCCATCCACAATGATCTCAGAGGCTTGCACCATCCCCAGCACTTCCGCTCTTTTCATAACCGACTCATCGTCCGGAACCGGTTGGTAGCCAAGAAAAAACAGCATCCCCAACAATGCTGTTAAAATAATCCCTATACCCATGCCCAGCAGGACACTTTTTCCATGCAGTCGCTTCATACTTTTTAGCAGCCGGAGACCCGTGACTCAGTCATGGGAGGAGACCGCTTTTCTCCATTCTTTTCATTTACTTCGCTCCACTCGATGGTTGATGTTCGATGCGAGCAATCAGTGCAACTTCTCCCTTACCGATGTGCAGCTCTTTTGCGATATCTTCAAAGGTCATGCCGAGGCTTAACCGCAAGATGACCTCGTCCTGTTTTGTTGGTTTTTTTACCTCTGGGCGTTTTCTGCGCAAGGGTAAAACATTGTTGAACTGCACGGTTTCGTGCATCTCAGCCTCAGCATTGAAAGGTGCTTGATCTTCTTCCAAATCAGCAAGAAAATGTCCGGTATCCAAATCAGCAGACAGTTGACCATCCTCTTTGTCATCTGGTAGATGTCCACCATCCAACTCAGCTGGCAACTGTTTTTGAACAAGCTCTTTATTCTCTGAAAGGAGACCGTTTCGGGCGGTTTCAGATACAGAAAGTATATTCGCCTTTTTCCGGTCTTCAAAAACATCCTCTGTTTCACCAATCGTTTTTTGAACAAGCTCTTTATTCTCCGAAAGGGGCATGTTTCGGACGGTTTCAGGTGCAGAAAGAATTTTCGCCTCTTTCCGGTCTTCAAGAACATCCGCTGTTTCACCAATTGTTGTTGCCGCTACTGCTGACACTTGTTTCAGTGTAGCATCCTTGATGGCAAACGTCATCTGACGAATCAAGGTATCTGCTTCTGACATCACCACCGCCAGTTCCGTCTGTTTTTCTTCACACTGTTCTACAATATACCCCGAAAAACGGTTTAATTCTGCAACCAGGGTCTCAGCATCTTCAATCGTTTCAATGAGGGTATTCTTTCGATCCGATAAATCGGCACGATAATCAGTGTCCTTGTTTTTTTCAACAAAAACCAGAACCAGAGAAACCCCGGAAAAAATGATGCCAATGATAACAATACAAACGAAAAAAATAACCATAATTCTACACCTTTATCTTTTGTAAAAAGTACGCAATGGTTTCGAAAATCACTTAAATACGGATATCAATGGTCCTGCCTTCAGCCGGTTGATCCAGCTTTTTCTGTGCACTTTTCTTCTCATCGACATCTTCAGGGGTCTGGCGGGCCAGTTTTTTATCTTTCTTGTTTTTCTTACTCTCCTCATCATGAATATCTGCTTTTTGCGCATCGTCCTGGTGTTGAACGATGCCCGTCTTTTCCTGTGCACCCCGCATAACCGCTTCGGCCTGCTGTTGCTGCTGGGAAACACTGCGCTGCTGATCTTCATTTTGGGTGCGGGTACGTTCACTGACTTTGGGGACCATTGTTTGAAAATCGATGGGTCTGAGTGACATAGGTCACCTTCTTTCAAATGGCTAAAGCTGTCCAACACGACTATCACACCGTCTCTGTATAATGTACAGTACTGCGGTGCTAAAGCTGTCCGACACGAACATCAGCACCATCTCTGTACAACGTACAGTACTGCAGCGTTTCTTTGATATACATGGAACAACTGCCAATAGAGATACGAACACCGTTGTACGCACTGCCCATCACTTTAACCTTGCCGCTAGCCTCTTGCTGCAATTTTCCTTCTATTTCCGTAATCTCTTTTTTGTACTCCTGGAGACGACTCTCATAAAAAAACTTGGAACGCGTACTTTTGCCCAACATTTCCCGTCGGTCATCCGATAATGTTGTGACGGAATCCATTTTTTTCAGCATGCCGATGGCCTGATTAGACTTAACAAGGTTTTCCTCCATTTGAGGCACTTCTGTCTTTAGGAGTTTCAACCTTTCACGCAGGTGCGGGTCAATACCCACTTCAATAATGGTGACCGTCGACATGGGACTGCCAATAACCCTCGCCTCCACTTCACGACCTACGCGGGCAACCCCGCCAACCAACAAGCCTTTTTTACCACCCAATTCAAGCTTGTTTCCACATTTGATATCACTGTGCATAATGGCTTCCGCACGGATATCTGCTTTTGCTTCAACGATGGCATTTTCTATATACTTTGCAATAATGTCCCCGCCGGCTGATAAGATACCTTTGCTGTTGCCAATCATGCCGCGCTTGAGGATAATGTCTCCCCCGGCACGGATGGTTGCCCCTTCGGCAACACCTTCTATTTCAACATTTCCCCCGGCTTCAATGGAAAACCCTGCCAACACGTTGCCGCGAACGGTAACGTTGCCAATAACCTGAATATTCCCTGTACTGTTGTCCACATCTGCTTTGACTTCAAATGTAGCAAAAACACTAATTTTCCCATCGGCGTATAAAATTTGTCCATCGATGTCTGCGGTTAACAGGCTGCCATCTGTACTGATGCTGGCGTTCTTTCCTTTTTGGAAAACAGCAGGTTTCCCATCGAGTGCCTTAATCTCCAAACCGGTGACCATATAGCCGGGAATCCCGGGTTGGGGTTCATTCATTTTTGCAATAATCTGACCCTTTACCACATTCTCGATGAGGTTCATGTCTTTATAATCGACAGTACCATCATCAAGAATGGTGGGTTTCCGCTCTTTCCTAAGTTCAACAAGGTAGATAATAGAACCGTTTTTCCCGTTGACTGCCGCGATGCCAGCTGCAATTTGTATGTTTTGACCATAAACAGGGTATTTTGACAAATCATCAACAGTTGCCATGTCAATGCCATAGACAACCCCTTTTTCCTTCAGGCTTTGGTGAAGCTGCACCTGCGTCGTCACGGTACCCCCGCCTTCCGGTGCACGCAATAGCAAAAAAGCCTTCATTTTGTCTGGAGACGTGGTGACTTCCACTTGCGCCGAGATGACTTCCTGCGTTTGGGTATCCGCAATTTTATAAGCCTTCCCATCACCCTTTAAAACGATATCTGAAATAATCATTGTATTAAAGCCATGCACTTTTAAGCGACGCACCTCATCCATAACCATGACATCGGTCACCAGCATTCCTGCACCAACCGGTTTGTTCACTTTCAGGAATACGCCTTCGGCGTTATACAGAATCTCGAAGGGCTTCTGATCCATGGCCTCAATATTCATTGCAATTCCTTCCTTTTGTGTCCATTCGTTCAAACCTCATGGAGTCAACGAATGGTTCTCCCGGTAAACCAATCGCACCTATGGAGAAGCCATCTCATAATAAAAAAATACAAAGAATGAACCCCACTTATGCAATGTTTTTTTCATTCGTCTCCAACCAGACTCCTTTGTTTTTCCAGCTTGCCGCGCAAGCGCACAATGGCCTTCGTATGGAGCTGTGAAATCCGGGATTCAGACACTTTCATGATAGCACTGATTTCTTTGAGGGTCAATTCGTCGTAATAATACAAAGAAACCACTGTTTTTTCTTTTTCCGGCAACACATCGATGGCACTTGCAAGAATTTCTTTGACTTCAACAATCTCCAGACGCTTTTCCGGGACGATATCAGAAGAAGAAGTATCGGCCAGGTCAAGGCCACTTTCATTGTTTTGCTCCAGGTAATCATCCAGCGAAACCATCTGGGCGATGTTCAAATCTTGCATCAGCTTATTCAGATCATCCACCGTAATGCCCATGACCTCAGCCACTTCTGCATCCGTGGCCGGTCGGCCCAATGAATTTTCTAAGGAAAACCACGTTTTTTCGAAATCCTTGGATTTTTTTCGCAAGGATCTGGGCGCCCAATCCTGTTCCCGAATACTGTCAATAATTGATCCGCGGATACGGAGAGACGCATAAGTCTCAAATTTTACTTTCTTGCTCATGTCAAATTTATCAATGGCATCGATGAGACCAAATACCCCATAGCCCATCAAATCGTCATACTCAACATTCGAACCAAAGTAAATGCTCAGCCGGCCGGCAACATACTTGATAATATCCGCATACTCAAGAATCAACAGCTCCCGAATTTCAGGGCTCTTGGATTCCTGATAACGTTTCCATAGTTCCAGCTGATGTTGCAAATCAGACGAAGACATATTTTTACTCCTTCATGATGTTCGGTCACCGGCGCATTCTTTTTACGGCTTTTGTAATTCCTGTCGAATAAAGGCTGACACCGGCTCTGCCTGGAATGCTTGTGCTATCTTTTCCTTTGCTTCATTCGCTTTCAAGTCCAGATTTCCACCAATGCCCGCTGCAGCATTCTTAGCATCTTCCTTTGCTTTTTCGGCCTTTTGTCTGGCTTCCAGGGCCAATGCCTCTTGTTTCTTTTTTTCAGCGTGCTGCATCGCTTCATAAACCATTTGAAACAATGTTTTTTTTGCATAAAGGCCAAAAATATAAAAAACAGCAATTGCAATAGACATATCCGCAATGCAGGCGCGTCCACCTTTGCCACTTAAATAGTCCACTACACCCACCAGCATACCAGCGAAAATGCCAAAAACAGCCGGAAGTCTATAAATCGTTTCCACCACCCATCTTAATGAGTAAAATCCGAAAGGTCGGTTATGCATCAAACAATGACCACCGTATTTTCAAATTGCAAAACAACCAACCATCAAAAACTGAGTCATAGATAATGCACCCCATGCCCAATGGTTTTGATCATCAATGCACCGTTGGTAGATTCAAATTCTATGGTACGTCCATAAGTCCCACCGGTATCGTCTGCAATCAGGGCAATACGGAGTGTGCGTAATGTATCCCTGCTGGCATCCGCATTTCGGGCACCGACACGCATAATATCACTGTTGCTGGTATAGGCAAACATCTGTGCACCACCCGCAATTTTGGCTGTGAGGTTTTTCCTCTCCGCACCCGCCAGGACCATCGCATCCACCATATCAGGGATAGCAGTATCTGCAAATTTCGCCCGGTTACTGTTCGAGCGCACGGCCAACGAATCCGGCAGCATCACGTGTGCCATTCCAATTATTTTTTTTTTCGTCTCATAAATGCAGATGCCCACACAAGAACCCAACCCAAGCGTCATCAGTGTGCCGGGATGTGTTGTTATTTTCCAGTCCGCCATTCCGACTTTCACTACCTCGTCCATTAACCCACTCCCAACGCCTTCATCATAACGGCATAGGAATCTTCATCAGGAATGAGAAACAAATCTCCCAAAATTTTATTTTTGCCGTCAATAAACTCATTTTCAATATATAATACCGTATCGGATGCCTTTGCCTGCATAATGGCCGGTACACTCATCACTGCACCGGCCATATCAATGGCAAGGCTTGGAACATCCGGCATAATATTCATATTGGTTAACGTAGACAATGCTGACAAGTACGACCCTGCCAGAATATTGCCCAACTCCTGAATAGCAGAACGGGTCATGTCATCAAATTCCAATGCTGTATCCAGTGGTTTGACAAACATCATGTTGACCATGAGCTTAGTCGCATCCATATCCAGAACAAACATAATACTGCCGTGCATATCCCCTTGCACACCCAGCAGGATACCTACAACCATTTCTTCCGCTTCCCCTAACAATTCACCGACCTCAGAAAACTGCATAACCATAATCTTTGGCACCTTCATATCTATTTTTTTATTTAGCATTTTCGCCAAAGCTGTGGCCGCATTGCCGGCGCCGATATTTCCGACTTCTTTCAGAACGTCCATTTGAAAGCTGCTCAATGTCTCAAATCCGGCTGTACTCATGTTGACTCCTTAGGATATGGCTCCGCCAATATCCGCCAATATTTTTTCGATATTCAGTAAGGTGACAAGCCTTCCGGCAATTTTCCCCACCCCGGTAATATAATCGAGTGAACGATCGTTTGTAATGCTCGTGACACTCTCCACATCGCTGTCCAGAAGGTGATGTACCTCGCTGACCATATCCACCAGAACACCCAAAGACAATTCTCCGATTCTAAAAATGATGATGCGTGAATCGTCATCCGCTTCTTTGGCCGGCAACTCAAAGCGTAAACGAAGATCCATCACAGGAATTATTTCGCCACGCAAATTGACAACCCCTAAAATATAGACCGGTGTCGAAGGCACACGGGCAATATTCATCATTTTTTCAATAATGGATACCTTCTGAATATCAACACCGTATTCTTCATTACCTACCCGGAAAACAACGAACTGACGTCCTCCGATGTTTTGTTCACGTACCGCCATGGAAGATTTCCCCCTTCTCTCTTACTACAGTGCCAAAGCATTGACATCCACGATTAACGCAACATTCCCATCCCCGAGGATGGTCGCACCCGCAATCCATTTTACACCAGACATCAGTTTTCCCAGAGACTTAATCACAACTTCGTACTGACCAATTAAACTATCCACAACAAAACCGGAAAGTTTGTCCCCTTTTCGCACAACAACAACAGTCAGCTGCTTCTTTTCACTGTCAGGAAGGCCTCCTTGAACACCCAGCACCTTGCCCAGACGCACAATCGGAATAACCGTATTGCGCAGCATAATCACTTCCTGGTTGCGCACCATTTGAATGTCACCCGGCGAAATATTGTCTATTTCACGGATGGCACCCAGTGGCAAGGCATATTTTTCAGCACCAATACGCACCAGTAAAGCCTGAATAATGGCCAGGGTCAGCGGTAAACGAATGATGGTTTTGCTGCCTTTTCCTTCAACAGATTCGAGTTCAACAATGCCGCCTAACGCTTCAATTTTCGTTTTCACAACATCCAGACCAACGCCACGACCGGAGAGGTCTGTCACTTTCTCTGCTGTAGAAAAACTCGGTTTAAACAAGAAGGCAATGACTTCTTTATCTGTGAGACTTGCTGTCATTTCACGCGTTTCCAAACCGCGTTCCACAATTTTCTGCCGCACTTTGGCTATATTGACACCACGACCGTCATCTTCCACTTCGATGACCACATTGTTGCCATCCTGATAAGCGCGCAGCCATATTTTACCGACCAAAGGCTTCCCGGTTTTTTCACGTTGTTCCTTCGTTTCAAGCCCATGGTCCGCAGAATTTCTTAAAATATGAATGAGAGGATCCCCAACTTCATCGATGACCGTGCGATCAAGTTCCGTCTCTTCACCAGACATTACCAAATCAATGTCTTTGTCCATATCCTTCGCAACATCACGAATCATACGAGGGAAGCGGTTGAACACCGTTTCGACCGGTACCATACGTACTTTCATAACAGCATCGTGCAAACTGGTCGTAATACGCTCCAGGTACTCAACCGATTCTCCCAGAACATCATTGCCCTTCACATCATCAAGCCTGGTTTTGACAATAATCAACTCGCTGACAAGGTTCATCAGAACATCCAGTCGCTCAATATCCACACGCACCGTCTTTCCGGTTTTCTGTGTCTTGGACTTTGTTGCATCAGGCGCACCGGTGTTGTTATCTGTTTTTTCTGCAACAGCTGATTTAGCCTCCAGTCCCGTTATGTCCGCATCCTTTGGCAGCACATCCTGAGCACTGCCGAGCAGGGCATGTGTGATGGTCATTGTATGTACCGCTTCGATTTCAGCAACAGAATTAATTTCTTTGACGAAGAACACCTCATCTTCTTTGCTGATGACCACGACGGTAAAGCTGTAGTCAAATCTCTCATCTTCAATGTCTTCAACCTTCGGAGATGATTTCATCACTTCAGCATGAGATTCCAGTATTTGAAAAACAATAAATGCGCGTGCCGCTTTCAGCATACAACCTTTGTCAAGAACAACCTGAATCTGCATCACGTGCCTACCGCTGTCAATGGCTTTTCCCAAAACAGAAATATCGTAGATATCCATCGGCAGCAGTGCCATTCCTGATGAAGCCGGAATTTCTGATGCGATTGTCGCAGCAGCTTCTTTTTTCTTTTCACTGACTGGTGCAGGTGCATTTCCTGATTTGATGGCGGTTAATGCATCAATAATCTCTGCATAGAGCTCATTTCCTTCATTGCCTGACGTAACGATCTGATTCAGATAGTTTTCCAGAGCATCAAGGCATTGAAACAATACCGTCACGACCCGTTCGTCTGCCTGCAGCTGGCCGTTTCTGAGTAAATCCAGCACATCTTCCATCACATGTGTCAGCTTTTGCATACGGGTATAGCCCATGGTGCCAGACATGCCCTTCAGTGTATGGGCAACCCGGAAAACATCATTAAGCATGCCTGTCTGACAGGGGTCTCTTTCCAGTTCCAACAGTGAGGTGTTCAGGTTCTGCAGGTTTTCCCGAGACTCCTCCACAAATATATCCAGATACTGATTCATATCCATTCAGTTCAACCCTCCACCCTTCTGATGATGCCGGCTGTGATTTCTTCCAGAGGCAACACTTCATCCACAATACCCAGTTCTATCGCCGCTCTCGGCATCCCAAAAACGGAACAACTTTTTTCATCCTGTGCTATGATATAGGCACCATTTCCTTCTTTGAGTTCTTTTAAACCACGGCTACCATCAGCCCCCATCCCGGTCATAATCACACCAACGCAGTCCCGTGCACCCAATTTAAGAAGTGATTTCATCAAAAAGTCTACACTGGGTCGGAATCCGTTCATCGGGGGTGATTTATCGAGTTGTATAAACACACTCTCTTTTTCTTTGCGAAAAGAAAAATGGTAATCCCCGGGGGCAATATACACCCAGCCCGCCTGCAGAACATCCCCATCTTCTGCTTCCTTAACACGGATTTGACTGATATCGTTGAGGCGGTTCGCCAGCGATTTTGTAAAGCCAGGTGGCATATGCTGCACCACCAATACGGGGGCTGCCAAGTTGCCGGGCAGCTTAGGAATAACACTTTGCAAGGCACGCGGCCCACCCGTGGATATGCCAAGGGCAACAATTTTTTTATAATGGCCCCGCTTTTCTGTAGCTTCCTTGTGCGTCACGACAGGGCTTGGTGTCGGTAAAGGTTTCAGTAAATGGCTTTTTGACTTTCCGGCAACCTTTACTTTTTCTATCAATTCCACCTTATGGTGGTCCTGCGAAATGTTGAAGAGGTTGTCCGGCTTCGGAAAGAAATCGACTGCACCAAGCTCCAGTGAACGGATGGTGGCTTCAGCCCCCTTCGTAGTCAGACTCGACACCATAATAACGCCATATTGGCCTTGCTGCAGGAGTTTTTGCAAACAGGTAATGCCATCCATAACCGGCATTTCAACGTCAAGGGTGATCACATCCGGTGTTTGCTCTTTTGCAATACGCAAGGCATCCATCCCATCCCGGGCGGTACCAATAACCTCAATGGTCGGTTCTTCCGAAAGGATTTGCTGAATGACTTTCCTCATAAAAGCGGAATCATCCACAACCAGGACACGTATTTTTGACGTTTCTTTCATTGATCCGTCCAACCTTTTTTCAGTAGATTCCGTTGTGCGTCATATATGAACTTAATAATTTTTTCGCGGTCCCAATTGTCAATTGATGTAAAAGAGATACCGCCCTCATACTGATATGCTGTATCTTCTCCTAATGTTGATACCCTGACAATGGTTCCCGTAAACTGAATTTCTTCACCTATGAGCAATTTTCCTTCTATATTCATTCCCATTTCCGGTCTGTCTTCAAACAACAAGCCCACACCACCACCACTGATATCCTTTGTGATGGTGGATTGAAAAGCCACTGTCTCATTTTTTTGAGGATTGACCTCGTTAATCAGGCGGTATTTGCAGGGCAAAAGACCTGAATAACGAAAAAATCCGCGCCGTTGTACCGTTCCAATTTCTGAGACGGGCCGGATATAAAGAAAGCGTATTCTTCCCTCACGGTACCGGTCGTCTGCGACGGCACGAAAACCAAAAAAACGGGTGCTCTGCGAAAAAACAAGCTCCATGACATCCCCGGGATGAATCGGGAAAAAGATGCCCTCGCGCAAGGGGGCTAGAATGGCCAGTAGGTCTTCGGCCTCAACCGTTTCAAACTGGCTGACCAAAGCCGGGTGCATGGCTATTCCTTCGTTATTGAAAAGAGTAATATCCAGTTTCGTTCCAATTTTAATTTCTGAAAATTCCATTTAACCCTATTCCATTCTCTGCGTATTGGCACAAAACTTATGCCGGTGTGCCAAACAAAGTAAGCAAGCGTTGAAAAAAGCCTTTCGCGCCGCGTTCTTCTACCGTTTCTTCGGTTGTTTCTACCATTAGTATCTCCGCAATGACTGCGATTTGTTTGGCTGCCTGTGATTTTGGAAAACCAATCAGGAAAGGTTTTTGTTGCTTTACGGCCTTTACAACGCTGTCGTCATAGAGTAGATACCCCAGTTTAATCAACTTCAGCGAAAGGAACCTTTCGGTCACGCGGGTCAGCTTGTTCATAATGTCATTAGCTTCGGCGACAGAGTCCGCTTTATTCACTAGTAACCGAATCGGTTTATTTAGAGCTCTACGCGAAACCATTTTGATCAGAGCATACGCATCCGTCAGGGCAGTCGGCTCCGGGGTTGTTACCAAAAGGACCTCATCCGCTGCGAGAATAAAACTTAAGACATTTCTGGATAGACCGGCACCGGTGTCTATGAGTATAATATCATAAAGTTTATCCAGGATTGACAGATTTCCAACAAATTTCTTCAACTGCTTTTGGTCCAGGCGAATCAACTCCTCAACCCCGGAACCGCCGGACAGAAAGCGAACATTTTCCGGTCCGTTGGTCAAAACATCAAAGATGTTCTGATCACCGCGGATCAGATCGACGAGTGTGTACTTTGGAGAAACCCCAAAAAGAACATCAATATTGGCCAAGCCAAAGTCAACATCCAAAATAACCACACGCAAGCCCATACGGCTCAATGCAATGCCTAAGTTGACTGTCACATTGGTTTTACCAACGCCACCTTTGCCACTGGTCACAGTAATCACTTTGGCACAGCGCTTTGCTTCATCCTTAGGTGCCGTTTCCAAAGCATCATCTGTGCCCGGGTTGACTTGACCTTTTTTGATTTCCAGCATGCGTTTTCTCAGGTTTTCTGCCTGATCACCCATCGGTTTTTCCTCCGAAGTCTTCTTAGTCATGATTCCGGTGCAATAACTCGAAAATGATCCAGGTTGCATGGGCGAGCAGCAAGCTTGCTTGCGACCAGCCCAATTTGATGCCAAATCGCGACGCTAGGGGGCAGTGCAGTGCTTCGCATGCACTGTAAGACCGCGATATTGGTCTGAAATTGGTCATTTTCACTCAATTTCAGTCCCTTTGGAGCCGAAATTGGAGTTCTTACAGCGGAATCATTCATGAATAATAACCTGTTGCATAAATCCAGCTGCCAAGGCTTTCGGATCCGCCACAGCAAAATCGTCCGGGACACTTTGCCCTACCGTAATATAGGATATGGGTTTTCCTGATCGCAAGCGCATGTTGAAGATAACACCTGGAACAGGAATTTCATCCAGTTTTGTAAACAAGAGTTTGTAATCCTTCATAAAAGTGTAATGGTCCAGTACCTCTCTTGCAGCCACCTTACCGGTACTACCACTGAGGACCAGAAACACCTCGTCAGCATGCAAAGACATCAGGGTTTGCCGCAATTCATCAAACTGTGCTTTTTGGTGATGGCTGCGCCCAGCCGTATCAACGAGTATAATATCTTTATCGGCATACGAGGCAATTGCATCATGCATATCTTCCGTGGTGTATACAACAATTACCGGCAGATTAAGAATTTCCGCATAGGTTTTTAACTGTTCAACCGCTGCAATACGATAGGTATCAGCGGTAATCAAGCCCACCTTCTTGTGTTTGTTCAACGCAAAATCGGCTGCAATCTTCGCCAACGTCGTTGTTTTGCCAACGCCAGTCGGACCCAAAAGCACGGCAACGACGGGTTTCCCATCGGGTTTTAATTGTATAACAGCCGGTTCACCCAAAGCGGCTGCCAAAACCCTTTCGGTTTGTTTTTTCACCTCTTCTGGCTTTCCGCCCTTAGGCAGGAGCTGCTGGACCTTGCCAATAATGCGTTCGGCAACATTCTCTTCGATATCCAGCATCAGGAGCTGTTTCTGAAGTTGTGTAAAAACGTCATTTGCGGTAGCTGCTTCTTCTCTGGTTTTAAGCGGTAAAGTATCTGACAAGGCAACCGCTCGAACCGCTTTTGCCATACCCCTTCCGTCCTTATCAACAGACCCTGTTGTTTTTTGTTGCGACAGCACCTCAAAGGCATCCTCACGGGGCTTCGTTGCCTCCAACATTATATTATTGGGCAGATGCTGCTCCCGGGACATATCAACGTCGGGTTCCACCACCGGAACAACAGAAGCCTGGCGATTTTGCAAGGGTTGTACCGAGGCCTTTTGCAGCCGTTCCAACAAAACAGACATGGACGCCACCTGGTCCTTCATCTGGTCTTTCAGCTGATCGATGTCAGTACCCCCCTGTGTGTGGTGGACTTCTTTTCCAGGAACTAACCCATCCTGGGGATTTGGCGTTTTTGTGAGGTTTCCCTCTTGTTGACTGGAATCAGTTATGTCATGGGGAAAGACCTGTTGCGGGTTAGGTTGATTGTTGCGATTGGGTGACCTTCGAGGTTCAGAAGAATCGTCCCGGTAAGGTGACTTTTGAGGCTCAGAAGAATCGTCCCGGTAAGGTGACCTGTGAGGTTCAGAGGAATTGTCCCGGTAAGGTGATCTTTGAGGTTCAGAGGAATTGTCCCGGTAAGGAGACCTTTGAGGCTCAGAAGAATCGTCCCGGTAAGGTGACCTGTGAGGTTCAGAGGAATCGTCCCGGTAAGGTGACCTTTGCAGCTCAGCAGGATTGCCTCGATTTAATGGTTGTTGTACTACAGTGGCATTTTCCCGGTAAGATGATTGTTGCTGATCAGTAGCATTGTTGCGTTCTGATGCACGGCGATCCACACCAGGGCGACTCATTGCCTGCTCTACCTGTAAACCTTCTTTACGGATGCGGCTTAGCGGCTGATAATTCTCATCAATGGCTGCAAGTACTTCAAAATGGGGTTTTGAAAACCAGGCCATGATACCGTGCCTTTTAACTTTTCTGGTATTGAGGATGACCGCTTCCGAGCCAAGATCGCTTCTTACCTTGCCCAGGGCTTCCTGCATATCTTTTCCGTTGTATTTTCGAATTCTCATCATTTCCTCCGGGATTTTTAGCCACACCATGTTTTTCGTGCTGACACAAAACTTGCTGAAAATGCTGCGCATTTTCAGTTTATACCCCATGCGTCCTTGTCGCGCTCACACAAAACTTGCTGAAAATGCTGCGCATTTTCAGACTTGAAACTGTCAATGCCATGTTCATACATCAAAAATCTTAAGGATCAAATCGCCTGTATCATACCAATTGACTGTATATCAATGCCCGGATCCAACTCGTTGTAAGAAAGAACAACCAGTCCGGGAATGGTTTGTTCGGTCAGCCGTTTAAAATAGAGCCGAACCACCGGGGATGCAAGTACAATAGGTTGCCGGCCTGCCTGTGAAAGTCGTTCCGCCTGTTTAGCAGTATTCTTCACAATTCTGCCAGAGACAGCCGGATCCATTGTTAAAAAAGAACCAGCCTCTGTTTTTTGCACGGCATCCATAATCATTTGTTCGAGGTTTGGATCCAGGGTAATGACTTCATTGCCCTCAGCAGAAAGTACCGATCTTGAAATGGCGCGTCCCAAGCCTTGACGAACATACTCTGTCAGGAGGTCCGGATCCCTTGTCACCGGGGCAAAATCAGCCAGGGTTTCCAAAATAGTCACCATATCGCGGATAGAAACGCCTTCCCGTAAGAGGTTTGCCAACACTTTTTGCACTTCCCCCACTGAAAGGAGTTTGGGGACAACTTCTTCCACCAGAACGCTGTTGGCAACACGTACGTTGTCTAATAGCCCTTGCACATCCTGTCTGCCAAGCAGTTCATGGGTGAACCGGCGCACCACTTCGGTCATGTGCGTCGCAATGATGGAAGGAGGATCAACAACTGTGTATCCCAGCATTTCTGCCCGATCACGCATGGTATCTGTAATCCAGAGTGCCGGCAAGCCAAAGGCCGGTTCTTTTGTTGGAATTCCCTGAATGTCATCTTCTGCTGTCCCGGGATTCATGGCCATAAAGTGGTCCAGCAACAAGTCGCCACCGGCAACCTCCACCCCTTTAATCTTGATGATATACTGATTGGGGTTAATCTGAATGTTGTCCCTTAGACGTATGGTTGGCACGATAACCCCGAGTTCCACTGCCAACTGGCGGCGTATCATGACCACACGATCCAGAAGGTCACCTCCCTGGTTTGTATCTGCCAGAGGGATGATGCCATAACCAAATTCCAATTCAATGGGATCTACCTGTAAAAGAGAAACCACGTTCTCCGGTTTTCGAATTTCTTCGACTTCCTGTGCTTCCACCCGTTTTTCTTCGGTAGCCACCACTTTTTTCATGTTGCGCCGCAAACTTATGCCAAGGGCAACCAGGGCGATGGCAACCAACAGGAGGAAAAACTGCTGCAGGATGGGCATAAGGACCAGACAGGAACCGGCGGCAATAAACAACACCCGGGGACTGGTAAACAGTTGATTAATAATGTCCGCACCCAGTTCTCCCTCGGCCGCAGCGCGGGTAACAATAATACCGGTGGCCACAGAAATGAGTAGAGACGGCACCTGGCTGACCAAACCGTCACCAATGGTGAGAATGGTATACCTTGTCAGGGCGTCATTGATATCGAGATTTAAAAACACCAAGCCCATGATAATACCGCCGATGATATTAATAACCGTGACAATAATACCAGCAATGGCATCATTTTTCACAAATTTTGAAGCACCGTCCATAGCCCCGTAAAAGTCTGCCTCCCGCTGTATACGGCGTCTACGGTCTTTGGCTTCCACATCTGAAATGAGTCCGGAATTTAGGTCGGCATCAATGGCCATTTGTTTTCCAGGCATGGCATCCAGGGTAAAGCGGGCGGCCACTTCCGAAACACGTTCCGCGCCCTTGGTAATGACAAGGAACTGCACAATCATAATAATTAAGAAAATAATGAAACCAACCACCAGATTATCGCCGCCAACAAAGGTTCCAAAGCTTGCAATAACACCGCCGGCCTCACCTTTCCCGATGATAAGGCGGGTGGAGGCGATGTTCAGCGATAAACGGTACAACGTTGTGAACAGCAACACCGTGGGAAAAGAAGCCATGGCCAGCGCATCAGTCGCATAGATAGCATTGAGCAGGATAAGCAGTGCCAGGGTGATATTAATGACCAACAATAAATCCAAAAGAAGCGGCGGAATTGGAACAATGATGACCAATATAATGAACACAAGAGCGATTGCAATAATTAGGTTCTGATGTTTCATCCGTCCCTCCTCGTTCTTATAGTGAAGCCATTCTCTTCTTGCCGTGGTGTGGAGGGGGCGGGGGGGTAGTTGAAAAAAACAAAGGAAACAAAAACCACCCCCCCGCCAAAAAAAAAAAAAAAGAGAAAAAAGATTTTTTTAGATTGAAAGAG
>JBBRWP010000011.1:0-28341 GCA_038249175.1 Acetivibrionales bacterium | reverse complement strand
CTGATATATTTATACCCCATGCGTCCTCGTCGTGTTCGCACAAAACCTGCTGAAAATGCTGCGTATTTTCAGATTTATAGACATTCCTTTCACTTCGCTCAGGCACAAAAAGTGATGAAATGCTGTTCATTTTCAGATTTATACCCCATGCGTCCTCGTCGTGTTCGCACAAAACTTGCTGAAAATGCTGCGTATTTTCAGATTTCATCCCATTGTACCTGAGAATGAGCATTTTGTCGGTTTTCTTCACTAGCGAGAATGCCATAACTTCAACAGAGGTTCAATAAAGACAGCAATCCCGATGAACACAGAGAATACGGCCGCCATAAAAACGGCTGCCGCTGCCATGTCCTTCACCCTCCGGGCCTCCTCACAGCGCCTTGTTGTGACCATATCCACCAGATGCTCCACCGCGGTATTCAGTACTTCCGTCACCACAACAAACCCACTTGCCAAAAATAAGAGCGCCCAACGCAATAGGTCCAATTTCAGCAAAAAAGCACCCAGATAAACCACCAGCATGGCTGCAAAGTGAGTTTTCAAGTTGCGTTCACGCTGAATCGATTCTGTTAAGCCATTCCATGCATTGGAAAAGCTTTTTCGCAGGGTACGGTTTTTCATGTCGTTTCTCCTACATATCTGTTCAAAAATACACTCGAGATGGCCATGGCTGCGCATTTTCATGTCTTTTCTCATTAATAACTGTTCTGAAAAACCCTCATGGTGGCCTTGGTTATGACTTTTTACATCATTTAAACCCCATGTGTCCTCGTCGCGTTCGCACAAAACCTGCTGAAAATGCTGCGCATTTTCAGATTTATAAACATGCCTTTCGCTTCCCTCAGGCACAAAAAGTGATGAAATTTTACCATTTTCAGATTTCTCCCAGCCCCAGGCCGATTTTGTTCATGCTAGACGTTTGTGCCAGTCGCATCACTTTTTCATCCTTAACCGTTTCATGGTCATAACCCAAGAGGTGCAATGTGCCGTGGGCTGTTAAAAAAGCCAATTCTCTGGCGTCACCGTGGCCATAGTCGGTGCCCTGCTGTCGCATTCGCGGCAGACAGATGAGAATATCACCCAGAAAAACCCGTTTGGTCTGCGGGTCAACATCTGTTGGGGAGAAGGACAGTGATTTTCCTCTTTTTTGTAAGGTCGGGAAAGACAAAACGTCAGTGACCTGATCCTTTCCCCTAAACTGCCCATTCATACGACGTATGGTTCTTTCTCCCACCAGGGCCACATGCACCTCCGCCGGGTGCGCAAAATCAGCTGACACACAAAATGAGACCGCACACCGTATATAATGGCGCCATTCTTTCGAAACGCGGAACAGTTTCTGTTTGTTTACGATCATTGTTTTTACTTGTTGCAAGGCAAATAATCCTTTCTAGTAGCAATAAGTTATCCATCTATCCACACCGATACAAAAATGGTATATACTGTATTTCCATAAGTGCATCATCCACTAAACTTTTCAACCCACAGACAGCAATGAAGACCGTACAATACTACTCCAGACGTTGCGGTTCATCTTCGGTCAGTTCGGTTTCCGATGCTTCTTCCTTGGCCAAGAGGCTTTCCTGGCCAGTGGCTTCAACCGCTTGCAATGGCACAATGCTTTCTGCCGGAAGCACTTTCTCGGATAAAGGTCTTCCAACCGTTGCGTTGAATATTTCATTGTCAATAGCATCCATGGCATTGTATTGGGCAATTTCAGGATAGGCGATGCGTTCATGAAAAACACCGCTGAAGACCGTCATAAAGCTGTCGGCAATGGTACCCAGATCCTTGAGTGTTAAATCGCAGCGATTCAACTGTCCGTCATCCAGCTTATCCCGGATAATCTTCCTCAGTAGACCTTCAATCTTGCCGGATGATTTATCCGGCATGGACCGGACAGCTGCCTCTATGGAATCTGCCAATAGAACCACTGCCGATTCTTTGGAATTCGGCAGGGGACCCTCATAACGGAACGCATCCGCCTTGACGCCTTCTCCCTTGTCCTGCTGTTTTGCCTTGTGGTAAAAATATGCCACCAGAGTAGTGCCGTGGTGCTGCACAATAATATCACGGATGGCTTTGGGCAAATGATACTTCAGGGCCAATTCATCGCCGTCACGCGGGTGAGAAGTGATAACCAGTGTGCTGAGGTTTGGCGTCAGTTTTTCATGCGGGTTCTCTGCCAGCTGATTTTCCTTGAAAAAATTTGGCCGCTTAAGTTTTCCAATATCGTGGAAATAGGCACCCACTCTCGCCAGAAGTGCATTGCCCCCAATGCTTCGGGTTGCGGCTTCAGCAAGGTTGCCAACCATCAGGCTGTGGTGATACGTTCCCGGTGCTTCCACCAGAAGCCGTTTAATGACAGGATGGTTTGGATCGGCCAACTCCAGCAATTTGAAGGGCGTAATCACATTGAACACCCCTTCAAAAAACGGCAGCAAACCAATGGCAAGAACCATAGACAAAAGGCCGTTCAAGAAAACCAGGCCGCTTTCGTTTAAAAGGTCCTCCAACCCTTTTTTAGACAGGATACCCATGGCCACCACCAGAAGGGCATTGATGGCACCAATCAGGAGTCCAGACATGGAAAGCCGGCGTCGCTGGCTGGCCTGAAAAGCCAGGAAAGCCGCCAACGAGCCGCCAATAAAGGACATGACAGCAAACGTTGCATCTCCGCCAAACATCACCATAAAGGCAAAAGTCATCACAGCATTCACAATGACAGCCGTTTCCAAGCCAACCAAAATGCTCAGCAGGATGGGGGCTATAAAAACCGGCAGCAGGAAAGGGGCAAACTCCCCCAAAAACTCCTGCACGACCCAGGCAACAACACAAAGCAAAACCACCACGATGGCTGTGATGGCAACCAAAACAGCATTTTTAAAAACAGGCAGGGCAAACCGCCGCAGCAGCACCACCGTCAGTGCGCCAAGCGCCAGGGTAATCAACAAAACCCCGAGGTAAAACAGGATAGAGATACCCTGCTCACTTTCAATAAAGTTCAATTCTTTTAAAACCTGAAACTGATCTGCTGTCACAATATCATCTTTGTTCAGGATGCGTTCGTCTTTGGCAATGGTTACAGGGTACTCTTTTTGATAACGGTCGATAAATGCGTTCTTTTGGGTAGTTGTCGCCTCCTGATCGATGCGGCTGTTGGGAATATATATTTTTGTCAGCACTGCTGCACCAATGGCAGACCAGGGGCGATCACCGATTTTCGACTGGAGGGCATCCTGGCTTTCACGGCGCATTTGCGTCAGATTTTCGAGGGTAATCTGACGCGATGGCAAATCAACCAGTACATCTTCGGTTATGATGGTCTTCAAACGTTGCAGGTAAACATCGTTGCCCGGGTTTACCATATCTGATAGTTCAGATTCATCCAGTGCGGAAAGAATGTTTTGAAAAATAACGGCATCGGTGGCACGAAAAATGGTCGTAAAGTACCCGTCATCGGGTGTTTCCAGCGCTTCCCGCACCACCCGCTCACGCACACGTACCAGGACGTCGGCCAATTTTTCAAACGTTTCATGGGCGTCGTTGAGCATCTGGATGTTGGCGCGATTGTCAGCAATGACCACCGGTAACAAAGCGGCTGCTTTTTCTTTGGCCAATTCTTCTGTTTTTACTTTGTTCACGATATCCCTTGGCGCATTGATATCATAGGTAGAAACATCCCCGACCGCCAGGCGGTACCGCTGGGGTGCTGCACCATTGACAACCGTGAAGAACACGGCGGCCAATGCAATCAAGAGTAAAAAAGCCCTCTGAAAACCGCTTTTTTGTATTATGTCCGAAAATCGGCCTGTGTCATTCCTTTTTGGGTTGCGTGTCGTTTGCTGATGCTTTTTGATATCTTCCCGTGGTTTCTTTTTGTTCTTCTTAAACCCAGACAATGCTGACGCAGTGGTGCCTGCTTTGTTTTGCGCTTGCCGTTTCTCAGTTTTTTTATTCATTCCTTACCCCATTTCATCGGCCGTTCGTCCTTCACTGAGAATCCTCCCCGTCGGGAATGTCAAGACGCTTCCGCTACCATCAGATTCTGTGAATTGTCAGGGCAGCGGATAAATGTTTATGGGTCCTCTTTTGCATTATTTATGGCCACTTCATTTTGCATTTTTCAAGGTTGCATCATTTTGCATTTTTCAAGGCTTCTTCTTTTTCATAAGCCCTGATAATTCTTTGTACCAGCGGATGTCGTACAACATCCTCTGCCGTTAAGTAAATGAAAGAAATGCCATCGACCCCTTTTAAAATGCGGCAACCCTCAAGCAAGCCGGACCTTGTTCTCTCCGGTAAATCAATCTGCGTAATATCACCGGTCACAATGGTCTGCGAACCGATACCTATGCGCGTCAGAAACATTTTCATCTGTTCCGGGGTGGTATTTTGTGCTTCATCCAGAATAATAAAAGCATCTTCTAGTGTCCGCCCGCGCATATAGGCCAAAGGGGCTACCTCAATTATCCCCTTTTCCAAATGAGACTGGTAGACCTCCGGACCCATAATGGTATGCAAGGCATCATACAAGGGTCTTAGGTAAGGATCCACCTTGTTCTGCAAATCTCCCGGTAAAAAGCCGAGACGTTCGCCGGCTTCCACCGCCGGTCGGGTCAAAACGATGCGGGAAACCTGTTTTTCACGAAATGCTTTCACCGCCATGGCCACGGCCAGGAAAGTTTTCCCGGTTCCCGCAGGGCCAATGCCAAACGTAATCGGGTACTCTTTGATGGCATCGATATAGCGTTTCTGACCAAAGGTCTTGCATTTGATTGGTTTTCCACGGTAGGTCAAACACACCGTATCGGATGGCGAACCGGAATTCTGACCTTCACCGCCCGCAGCAATCCCAACATCGTACTGTATCATTTGCTCTGTAATGACATCCCCGCTACGTACAGCATCCAGCAGGCGGTGTATAACTGCCAAGGCAAGTGCTGCATCGACACCAGAAAGCTGCAGCTCCCCATTCCGTACATGAATGGTCACACGCAAAATGCTTTCTAAAATCTTGATATTTTCATCGGATTGACCCAACAAGGCAAACTCTTGCGCTGCATTGTCAAGCATCAACCGCTGTTCTGCTACAAAACCCATCAAACCTCCACATCCAAAAGCACACTGCGTAATTATTTATGGCATAATTGGCGTCATCAAAAAGGCACACTGCATTATTATTATGGCATAATTGGCGTCATCAAATCGGTTCTGAGGACAGTACCGTCATCCCGTACTGCCGGAATAATGATGTTATCGGAAGGGGTAATCGTGACTTGAAATTCGTAGAGTTCAAACTTTTCAACAATACCCCCCAAAAGCCTCAGAGAATTCTCCATTTTACCCGGATCCCCAATGGCTTTCACAATGTAGGGGGTAACCAACTGCCGGCCATTGACCATCAAATACCGGCCAGCCTTGCGTATTTCACTCGTCGCCAAAATGCGTTCATCATTGACAGACATGGCCTGGACATCGGAGGCCCGCAGTTCATTGATCAGTTCCAACATATGCCTGTCTTCAATGATGCGGTCTCCCAAAGCATCCAATTCTACCGTCAAACCATTGCCTTTGACTGTTTCCAGTCCGGCAATCATCCTGGCCTGCAGAACGGATGCTTTTAACTTATCCAGTGCATCTTTTGAACCACTTTCCTCCGAGTCAAAGGCTGCCAGTTCCTTTTGCAGTTCGTCGACCCTTGATTGAAGTTTTTCATTATTGCTGCGCTCCAATAATATATCTTCTACGAGTTCAGAAACCCTTTTTTTTTCAAAGCTTGCAATCTGCTGGTTGGATTTGACGCTGCCGTATTGCCAGGTCACAACAACCCCGATAACAAAACAAATGAGCGTGAGGGCAAGAAGCTTTCCGGTTTTCATTTTGCTACAACCTCCAGTCCTGTCATCAGCTCTTGAATATCATAGGTTTGAAACCTGTTGATGGTTATTTCTGTTGCCATTTTCATCTCCACACGAATATTGTATAAGCGTAATATCCCAACCGCCTCGCTGTTGTCCAGTGCCTGGAAAAGCTTCTGTGCATCCCCAACCGCTTTGAATTCATAAGGAACCGCATATCGGCTGCGATTGATTAGGATGGTGGGTCCTGCACAAACCGTTTTTGTCAGTCCCAAAACACGTTCTCCATTAATGGAGATGGCCTGTGCCCCCGCCAGTCGAAGCTCATTGAGAATGGTTGTCACATCTGAATCATGAATAATATATTCCTCAATAGCCATTTCTCCAGGGTTGACGGCGTCATTCATGGTCAGAATAACACCCTCGCCTTTGACGTCCGTCAATCCGGACCGAAAAAAAACACGATCCCGTTCTTCCAGGAGGTCAGAAAATGCCTGGTCTCCCTGCTTTTCACCAATATTGCGCAATTTTTCTGCATAAATTCCTTCCATGGCCGTCAGCGTTTGCAGGAGCTTTTTCCCTTCACTTCTTTCTACATCCAGTTTTGAGGCCATCTCTCTTGCACTTGTACCATCCTCGTTTGTTTTCTCTGTCACCGCACGAAACTGCATCACAAGAAAGACACCAAGAAACATCAATACAATAAAAAGGATGTTTTGGTTGCGTCCAAAATGGATAAAACTGCGTTTTTTATTCATACAAAATCCACAATCGTGCATTGCTTATCCCTGGATAAGTCTATAAAACTGTCCTGTACTTTTACAACCGGTCGGGCGAAATCGTGTTGGTTCATAAAAACAATTTCTCCCTGCCGTCCATCAGAAAGTAAAACATGTTTCCCGTTATAATAATATGTAATGTTTTGTAAAAAAATCTTCAGTATAACGGGATCCATCATGCCAAAACTATTGTTCTGCATCAGATTGAATACATGAAACACCGGTTCATGGGGACGATAAACTCGGTTGGCCGTCATCGCATCAAAAATATCAGAAACAGCCAGTATCTTGGCAAAAAGGCTTATTTTATCCGCCATAATACCCAATGGATACCCACTGCCATTCTCGCGCTCATGGTGCATCAGCACGGCCAGTCCCACTTCAGGGTCAATATTTTTCATCTCTTTGACAATTTGATACCCATACTCCGGATGCCGTTTCATCTCAGCAAATTCAACAGCTGTTAATGCGAAGGGTTTGTTTAAAATGGCATCGGGCACTTTGCTTTTCCCCACATCGTGCAGCAAACCGGCCCGGATAAGGTTGGGGATATCTCTTTCCGGAACACGCAGCCATCGACCGAGCATCATAGCAATCATCGAAACATTGATACAATGGTGATACGTATATTCATCGATAGACCGGACTTCCATAATACAATCAACCATGAGGCTGTTGTTTTCCCGGTTCTTCAGAATCTTATCAATGATAGGATCAATTTGCTCTTTGGTAACTGGACGGCCAATAGAGATGCCGTCAAATATTTTTCTAAAGGCTTGCTTGCTTTCATCATAATCCTGCGCAAAGATTTCAGCCGGCATTTCGACAAGCCATGGCTCATCGACTTCAAAGATCTCCTCTATTTCCGAATAAACGCGGATGGCTGCAACACCCATCGCAACAAGCCGGCCAATCAGTGGAAAACCCAATTCGGTATCTTCCCATGCGACCACAGCACCGTAAGCGTTCATCACCGGTTCTGCAATGGTCATGCCCGGGTGTAAATCTGACACGGCAACCGTTTTTTTATATTTTTTGCCTGGGCTGTGCGATTGTTCCGTTGACAGAAAAACCACCTCTATTCCTCAATAATCCCGGCACCTCTCTGAAATGAGAGATTCCGGTCGATAGGCCGGTATGATGCTAGTGTAATACCCTATACTGCTGTTTTTTTCAATGAAGAGTTGTTGCAGCGAAACCCTACTTAACTGTAATACAGTTCTTTCAAAGAGTCAACATTGCGCGCAATCCGTCCAGATTCAAAACAGGTACCCCCAGCTGCCCTGCCTTTTCCAGTTTGCTGCCAGCCTCTTGCCCGGCAAGAACGAAGTCGGTTTTTTTTGAAACACTGCCGGCCACTTTGCCACCGGCATCCTCTATCATTTTTGTGGCTTCCAGTCGGTCCATTCCTGGCAATGAACCGGTAATGACAAAAGTTTTTCCCACCAGGGAACCGTCCGGCGCTTTGCTCTTTTGCGCCGTCAGTACCAGACCTTTTTCTTTCAATCGCTGCATGACCGTGATGGTTTGCGCCTCTTGAAAAAAAGACTGAAGGCTTTGCGCCATGCGTGGTCCGAAATCCGGGAACGCCAGAATCTCTTCTGTTTCTAAGCCCTGCAAGGCACCAATATCTCCGACAGCCTCTGCCAGAACCTTGGCCGAACGTTGCCCCACATGTCGTATTCCCAGCCCGAACAAGACGCGGGCAAGCCCGGCTGTCTTGGATTTTTCAATACTCGTGAAGAGCTTCTCCACCGATTTTTCGCCCCAGCCCGCCATCATTTCCAAAACATCTCTGTGGTCATGAAGGTCGTATATGTCTGCAAAATTCTTGATCAGTCCAGCCTGAATGAGTTGTTCTACCAATGCAGGTCCCAAACCTTCAATGTTCATGGCATCACGTGAAACAAAATGCTCCAGGGCACGCAGGAGCTTTGCCGGGCAGGAGATGCCGGTGCAGCGCACAGCGGCTTCATTTTCTTCCCTTTCTGTTGTCGCACCGCAAACCGGACAGACAGGAGGCATTTGATATGGCACCGCGGAAACCGGACGTTCTGCGTGTTCAACTCCAATGACCTCGGGAATAATATCCCCGGCCTTACGAATCCAAACAGTATCCCCAATACGGATATCCTTTTCGCGAATCAGGTCTTCATTGTGCAGGGTTGCCCGTGCCACTGTACTCCCGGCAATCAGGACCGGTGCCAAAACGGCATTTGGTGTTAACACACCTGTACGGCCAACCTGAATGACGATATCCAGGAGCTTTGTCTTTTTCTGTTCTGCCGGGTACTTATAGGCTATTGCCCACCGCGGTGCTTTACTGGTGGACCCCAACGCTTCCCTTTCCGGGAAAGGGTTCAGTTTAATGACGGCACCATCGATCTCATACGGCAACTGCCCGCGGCTTTCTCCAATTTCGACAACCGCCTGCCATATTTCCGAAAAGGTCTGACAACACTGCCAGCCCGGGCTTGTTTTGAAGCCAAGCCGTTCCAGAAGACGAAGTGCATCGGTATGGGTTGTCGGCAATGACGCAGGCGTGCCGGCAGGTTCCGTGTTTTGGATTTGCTGGATACCGAACACAATCAGATCCAGTTTTCTTTTGGCTGTCACGCCTGGATCCAATTGTCGCAGCGAGCCGGCTGCCGCATTTCTCGGGTTGGCAAAAAGTTTTTCCGCCAACATTTCCTGTTGTGCATTTAGGGAAAAAAAATCTTCCCGTGACATAAAAACCTCACCACGTACTTCCAGATAGGCCGGTACGGACAGTGGCAACGGCCGGTTCAGGCTTGAACCCGTGCTTTCTGAAAGTACAGGTATACGAAGGGGTATACCGAAAATGGTCTTCAGATTCTCTGTCACATCTTCGCCAACTTCGCCATCCCCGCGGGTGGACCCACGGGTAAATAAACCATTCACATATTCCAAAGAAACAGACAGGCCATCCACCTTGCGTTCAACGACATACGCCTGTGGGCCGACGGTATCCGCCATGCGGCGTAAAAAATCCGCAATGTCCGCTTTGTCAAAAACATCATTCAGGCTTTCCATCCGCACAGTGTGTGCAACTTTTTGAAACGCTTTCAAAGGGGGTCCACCAATGCGCATCGTTGGTGAATCCGGGGCAACCCACTCCGGGTGCTGTGCCTCCAGGGCACGCAGCTCCTGCATCATCCTGTCGTACGCTGCGTCATCAATGGCCGGTGCATCCTGCACATAATAGCGGTAGGCATGTTTGTTCAGTTGTTCCTGCAGACTTCTTACATGTTCCTGTGTTGCCATTTTTATACCCCATATGTCCTTGTCGCGCTCGCACAAAACCTGCTGAAAATGCTGCACATTTTCAGATTTATAAACATGCCTTTCGCTTCGCTCAGGCACAAAAAGGGATGAAATTTTTCCATTTTCAGATTTATAAACATGCCCTTCGCTTCGCTCAGGCACAAAAAGTGATGAACTTTTACCATTTTCAGATTTCTACTCCTGCACACCTTGTTTTTTGAGGACAAACCTGCCTTTTTCATCTTCGAAAGTGGTGATGTCCAGAAGCAATGACTGTATTGCTTCAACGATTCCCAAAGCGGTGTTGTTGAGATACTCATGGGAGGTTAAGCGGCCAAAATCATCTTTATTGGAAAGGTATCCAATTTCTAGAAGCGTGGCTGGCATGTTCGTGTAACGCAAAACTGCCAAAGCCCTTTTAAACACGCCTTTTGAGTCGTTGCCATTTTTTTCGGCAACTTTCTCTGCAAGGGTTTCAGCCAACAACAAATCGTTAATTTCTGAAAACACCGCTGTTTTTTCGGTATAATAGCACTCCAGACCGGCAACTTTATCTGCGCCAAACGTGTCCAGTTCCAAACTATTCACGTGGATGCTGACAAACAACGTTGCATCCAAATCGTTTGCAAAGTCCGCCCGTGCGTGCAGGTCTGACTGAACCGTATCCGCCAAAGCCACATCCGTCTCCCGCGTGAGCACAACGGCAATACCTTCTGCGGCTAGCATCGCTTTGCATCGTAACGCCACTGCCAGTACAATATCTTTTTCATAAACGTCTGACCCGTCTAATGCAACCGTTCCCGGATCCCTACCGCCATGTCCCGGGTCCAGCACCACCAGTACAGGTGCTTTTATATACCCGTCCGCCACAGTTGCCGGGGTTTCTGTCGGAAGGGGTGTGGTTTGCGGCGTTGCCGGGAGACTTGTTTGTATTACCGGATCCGGTACCCATATTTCTGGCAGCGGTTTCGAAACGCTGCGAAAAGCCAACGCCCCTAAAGACAACAGGAGAATGAAGACGATACGGGAAATAAAACGACCGGGGTGATGCAGCCGGTACCGCTGACCTCTTTCCTTCATTCCGGCTTTCGTCGTTGAAGATAAGGCCGGTGGTTCGCCCGCTATATTGTTCGCACCTTGTTGTTCCTGTCCATGAAAAGCCATCAACGCTGCTCCAAACTTCTGATTGCCCGTAAACAAGGCATTTCTTTTGTACATCTCCGGCAGCGACCCACAGGAAACGCCGCTCAAAGTGAGGAAGCTTTTAGTGCAAAAAGTCGATTTTCGACTTTTTCATGCAGCCAGCGGGGTTACCGATGACTGGCATTGAAACCTTGATGGGGGGCGTTAAGCCACCCAAAGTGGCTGTACCATGCAAGATGATAAAATCAACTTGCATAATAACGCACGAACGTGCGTTATTGCACCGGAATCAAGGAATAATCCACCGTTATCATACTACAAAAACAAGTGGGATGCCACTAAACATGCGGCTGCCCATCGGAATGCCTGTGCTGCACACATCACACGTCATCCAAGAAAAACGCTTGCCATGGCGCCCTACCTGTGCTATGATTCTATGTGCTAATGGCTTGTAATCAGGAGGTGAAGGAATGCCAAATATTAAATCCGCAATCAAACGCGTTAAAACCACAAAGGCAAAGAACACGCAAAATCGTATGAAAAAATCAGATTTGAAGACTGCATTGCGTACATACCGTGAATCAATTGCATCTGCAGAACCAACCACAAAAGAGATGCTGCAGGAAATCGTAAAGAAAGTGGATCAGGCCGCTACCAAGAAGCTGATCCACAAGAATGCTGCTTCCAGAAAAAAGGCCCAGTTAATGAAGGCTTTTCAGGATGCTCAGGCATAGAAATTAAAATGTATAAAAAAAGAATGCCCGGGGGCATTCTTTTTTTATTGCTGATTTCAGGACAACATTGATTTCACTGCAACAACTCGAAAACAATCTCATTTCAGCCATAACACATGGCGCCCATCCCATTTTTATGGTTGAAACGGGCTGTTTTCACCACATTTACTGATGTTTTTTATTCAATGAAGAGTTGTTGCAGTGAAACAACATTATTCCACTGTAAACTTATCAAAAACATTGTTCTTCAAAACCACGTTGTACTTCGGGTCTTTCATCCAGCCATCCAATGCGGCTTCATAAAAGGCTGTTTTTGCAGCATCCTCTTCTGTTTTTTGAATGCTGTCTTTGGCTGCATCAAAGCCGGTGCGCGCACCGGCTTTGGCCACAAAAATACCGTAACTTGTATCCAGTAGGGTCACGTCACCTTCTTTTGCTGCAAAAGCCCAATCGATGACTTCCGGTTCATAGGGTTGCATGGCATAGGTCAGGGTTTGCAGACCACCATTGTCTTTGGCGGTGGATGATTCCGAGTTGTCCTTGGCCAGTTGTGCAATATCCGCACCATCCTTGACCTGTTGCAACAAACCTTCAGCCTTTAGCTTCTTTGCTGCAATCGCATCGTCCTCCAGCGTTGTACCGTCTTCTTTGGACTTTGAAAAATAAATGATGTTGGCCGGCACTTTGTCATATTGTTTCGGATCCTTGTCATAAACCGCTTTCAGATCAGCCTCTGTCAGCTCTTTGGCTTTGTAATTCTCTGTCATGAACTTGGCTTTAAATGCATCAATGAGGTAATAGTTCTGCAGAATTTCAGTGTATCGTGCTTCTGTCAGACCCATATCCAGAAGGGACTTCGAAAAGGCTTCTGCACCCTGCTGCTGTATAATGCCATCAACATAGTACTGGGCCTGTCCCTTGATGTTCTCATCCACCTTCAAACCGGCTTCCCCGGCCTTGATAAGCTGTATAGTATATTCTTTGGCATTGTTCAGTGCATCGTTCTTGACGCTCAATACAGGATTTTCACCCTCAACCGCCGTTTTTGACCAAAAAGCGGCCCGTTCTTCTTCCGTTTTCCCGACAAGACCCTCCCGACTTTCAACAACGTTTTGCTGCATCTTCAAGAAGTAGGTATACTCTTCATTGGGTATTCTTTTACCATCTGCCCTGGCCACAAAACTCTGGCTGTCACGGACAATCCACAGGGCACCCAAAGCCACCACAATGGCCAGCAGTATCAGCAAGAGAATCGTTCGCACTTTTTTAGAGAACAAGGGTTCCTTCTTTACGCCAACCAGGTCAATTTTATTTTCCAGTCGTGCATCGCGTCTTGATGCACGTCGCGCATCACGCCCTATCCCTTTTTTAGCACCCATGTGTTTTGTCCCCTTTGTTTCTCTATTTGTTCTAAGTTCCAAGCAATGCTCAGACAGAACCCATTATAATGCATAGACGGTCACGACTTCAATTTTTGCATGGCTTGTAATAGAATCTTAATATTCGCAAGCTTGGTCTCCATGCCTTCCCCTTTCACACGCAGAGAGAGGTAGGGATGTTTACCGGCAGAAAACAGCACACGGCCCTTCCATCCCTTCATAATTTCTCCTATTTTTTCTAATGGATAGAGGGCCCCGTCCATAAAGACAAACTCCACCAGATCCCCTTTATCCCGGACAGAAGCGAACCCGCAGGCAGCAGCCATATTGCGAATCATGGCAATATCCATTAATTGCTGTGCTTCCGGCGGCGGATCTCCAAATCGGTCGGTCATCTCATCCAAAACATCTGAATAGTCCGTTTCATTTTGAATGACAGCAATCGTTTTGTACATTTCTATCCGTTGCTCTTCTTCGGGGATGTAGTGTGTATCCAGATAAGCATTGACGGCAAACTCAACCGTTACATCCATGGCCGTGTGCTGTGCGGGGTGCCCCTGGAGTTCTGATACCGCCTCATCGAGCAGGCGGAGGTACATGTCATAACCCACCGTTTCCATATGTCCATGCTGCTCGGAGCCAAGCAGATTGCCGGCACCGCGAATTTGCAGGTCACGCATGGCAATCTTAAAACCAGAACCAAACTCGGTAAACTCCCGTATGGCTTTCAGCCGTTTCTCCGCAATTTCTGTAAGTACCTTGTCCTGCCGATAGGTGAGGTAGGCATAGGCCAGGCGGTTGGATCGCCCCACCCGGCCCCGTAACTGGTAGAGCTGTGCCAGACCCAGTCGGTCGGAATCTTCCACCATCATGGTATTCACATTCGGCATATCAATGCCTGACTCAATAATGGTGGTGCACACAAGTACATCAAACTCTTTTTCATGAAAGGCATGAATCACCCGCTCCAGTTCGCGTTCACCCATCTGTCCATGGGCATAGGCGACCCGTGCTTCGGGCACAAGGGTTTCAATGCTATGCGCACGGGCTTGTATCCCCCTGACACGATTGTAAAGGTAAAAAACCTGGCCGGACCGGGCCAATTCCCGGTAAATCGCATCGCGTATCATGTCTTCCCGATACTCCAGCACATAAGTTTGCACGGGATAGCGTTCCAGCGGCGGATCTTCGAGTGTGGATATTTCCCGTATACCCGACAGTGACATATTCAATGTTCTGGGTATGGGCGTTGCCGAAAGGGTTAACAGGTCCACATTGGGATAGCGCATTTTGATGGCTTCCTTGTGTTCTACCCCGAAGCGCTGCTCTTCATCAATGACCAGTAAGCCCAGATCTTTAAATTGGACTTTTTCAGAAAGCATCATATGGGTTCCGACCAAAACATCGATTTTCCCGGATCGCAAATCTCTTAAAATCTGCCTGTGTTCCGTATCGGTTCTGAACCGGCTCAGCATTTCTACTTTTACCGGAAAGCCTGCAAAGCGTTTCAAAAAATTTTCATAATGTTGGGAAGCCAATACCGTGGTGGGCACCAGAAAAGCCGTTTGCTTGCTGTCCATAACAGCCTTGAATACAGCGCGCAACGCCACTTCGGTTTTTCCATAACCCACGTCCCCGCAGAGGAGGCGGTCCATAACCGATGCCGATTCCATGTCTTGTTTAATGTCTGCAACGCATTTGAGCTGGTCCGGTGTTTCCTCAAAGGGAAACAGGTCCTCAAACTGCTGCTGCCATGAGGTATCTGGTGAAAATCGGTAGCCCTGTCTTTGCTGACGTTCGGCTTGAATTTTAATTAAGGACGCCGCCAGTTCCTTCAGCGATTCCCGCACACGCGCTTTCGTCTTCGTCCACTCAGCACCGCCAAGCCTGTTCAACCTTGGCTCACGGCCTTCAGAACCAATGAATTTTTGAATAAGATCCATACTTGTGGTTGGGATAAAGAGGGCACCATTGTCCTTATAGGTAATTTTCAGGTAATCTTTCCGCACCCCATCCACCACCAGCTGTTCCAGGCCGACATAGCAACCAATGCCATGGTTTTGGTGTACCACAAAATCACCCGGTTTCAAGTCGGTAAATGCCGCTATTTTCTGTCCTTGCAACTTTCGTGGCACCTTGACTTTTTTCCCGCGGCCGGCTTCCATATCACTTTCGGTCACAACAGTCAGTTGGAGGTCTGCGTATTGGAAGCCATTCTGCAGTGCCCCGACAGCCACCAGCACCAGTGCTGACGGGAAAAGATCTGTATGGCTCCCTTTTTTATCGGTTTGAAACACGGAAACCAAATCGGTTCTCGTATCTGCCCACGTCTGTTTCGGATCGGCTGTGTGCGCAATTGATGCTGTACGCAATTCTTCAGAGAGCCGTTTCACACGGTCTTCTGAAGCCACCAGCACAACTGTCTTCATTCCTTTGGCCGTCCACTTTCGCATGTCTTCATACAGCAGATCCAGATGGCCGGCATAGGGTGCCAGTGTCAATCCGCGTATGGCAAAGATTGCGTAAGGATTGGGTCTGGAGAGCATGGCAATGGGTGAACCCGCATGCGCATCCGCCACAAAAGGCAGGAAGGACACAAACCCGGAGGCCGAACTTTTGCCAAAAAGCATCGCCGTTTCATGGTGCATCTCAAAACTGTCCGGCAGCAAGAGTCCTTTTTCAGACAAGGTTTCACAGATACTGAAATGGTCGTTGCGTTCATTGTCCATCCGTTCCAAAGCACGTTGCGGGTCATCCATAAACACAAGACCGCCCGGTCCGATATAGTCAAAAATACTGGCTGGCTGCGGCAGCATGAAGGGAATGAATTTATCCGCACCGGTAAAATAATGGCTGTCCTCGAGCTTCGCAATCGCCCCTCTGATATTTTTTTCAAGGGTCTCGCGAGATTCGGGGTGCAGTTTTTGACTTGCACGGTGCAGCGAATCCATCATGCGGCGGGCAATGTCCGGAATATCTTCCCGGCGGTAGACCACTTCCCTCATGGGATAGACGGTCAGTTCTTCGACCCGGTCGACGGATCGCTGTGTCTCCGGAGAGAAAAACCGCATCGAATCGATTTCTACATCAAAAAACTCAATACGGCAGGGCAGAGCAACACCGGATGGGAAAATATCCAAAATACCCCCACGGAGGGCAAACTGTCCGCAAGCTTCCACCTTTTCTTCCCGTTCGTAGCCCATCTCCAACAGATGCCCCACAAGGTCATCCAAAGCGATATTTTCACCGACACGGCAGCAGACGGCCTGTTCCCGAAACACGTCGGGTGGTGTGAGCAGGTGCATCACCGCTTCAGCAGAAGTAATCAACAGGCGGTAATCGTTACGCAAAATCCGCTCAAGCGCCTGCACACGTTCATTGGTCTGGTCGAAACTTCTGGCGGCGATATCGTAAAGCATAATTTCGCGGTTCGGCAAAAAAACCAGACCGTCGGGCATAAAGTGCTGAAAATCTTCAAAAGCTTTGCGCGCCTGCATTTCATTCCATGCAATATAAAGCCCTTTTTTGCCGCTTTCATGCATCAACACATGGCAAAGATGGCGTTGCTGGGTATCGGAGACCCCTGTCACAACGATGTCCTGACCCGCCTTCAACGCAGCAAGCATATCGTGTGTTTTTTCATATCCCCTGAGTAATTCTGTGGATAAACCCATGACCCCTCCGGTATTTTGACGACCTGCTACAACCATTTTTGCGCCAAGATGCACTACTATTGATAAAGAGATTGTTCCTGATTTTTGACAGTTGAATAAGGTTGGTTCAGCCGTTATAACGGTTCATGGCGGCTTCAGCACCGGAACAAACAATGGCTGGAACCGCTGTTGCAACACGTTCCACCACCCCATTCACTTCTTTTCTTTCATCTTCTGAAAAACGGGAAAGTACATAATCAGCAAGATTCCACCCCGCCGGTGGTTTCCCGACACCCATGCGAACCCGTGAAAAAGCCTCTGTGCCAAGGCTCGAAACAATGGACCGCATACCGTTGTGTGTGCCGGCACTGCCGGAAGGGCGAATGCGCAGTTTGCCAATCTGCAGGTCGATGTCGTCATAAAGCACAATCAGTTGCTCTGGCGGTACCTTATAAAAGGCCATGATGGATTGCACGGCTTCACCGCTCAGGTTCATAAAGGTTTGCGGCTTCACAAGAAGAATTTTTTCTCCCTGCATCAGGCCTTCACCAATCAACGACTTGTGCTTCACTTTTTGCACAGGAATGCGGTACTGTGCTGCCAAATAATCCAGTGCATCAAAACCAATATTGTGTCGTGTTCCGGCATACTGGGCTCCCGGGTTTCCCAGGCCAACGATGATGTACATAAATGCCCTTTCATTGCTGTGTAATCAAAGAAGAAATGGATATATCTCCGTATATGCGTTCAATCGCCTCCGCAAAAACATCCGCAACGCTAATGACAGATATTTGAGGAATATTATTTTCGGATGCAAGAGGGATGGTGTCCAGCGTCACCAGTTTACGGATGGCAGAATGCTTGATGCGCTCAATGGCAGGTCCTGACAAAACCCCATGCGTACAGCAGGCGTACACTTCGGAAGCACCAATTTCACAAAGCGCATTTGCGGCATTGACAATGGTGCCGCCGGTATCAATGAGGTCGTCCACCAAAATAACACGTTTATTCCGTACATCCCCGATAATGTTCATAATTTCGCTGACATTGGCTTTGGGTCTGCGTTTATCAACAATGGCCAGCGGCACATCCAATCGCTCAGCAAACATGCGGCAGCGGCCAACCGAACCGATATCCGGGGACACCACCACCACATCGTCCAGCTTGTCCCCAAAACGTTCCTGAAAAAATCTTGCCAGCAGCGACTGCCCCACAAGGTGGTCCAATGGTAAGTCGAAAAATCCTTGCAATTGCGGCGCATGCAAATCCATGGTTAAAATACGGTCCGCCCCGGCTGTGGTGATGATGTTGGCCACCAGTTTTGCCGAAATGGGGTCTCTTGCTTTCGCTTTCCTGTCCTGTCTGGCATAGCCAAAGTAAGGCATCACGGCCGTGATGCGACCTGACGAAGCCCTTTTCAGTGCATCAATGAGTATCAGCAACTCCATGAGGTTGTCATTGACGGGTGCGCAGGTGGATTGGATAATAAAAACATCTGAACCGCGAACCACCTCATTGATTGAAATGGCTGATTCTCCGTCGCTGAATTTACCGACGACGGCATCTCCCAGCGGAAGACCTATCTTTGCGGCAATGGCTTTCGCCAACGGACGGTTCGAATTCCCGGCAAAAATTTTAATGTCTTTTCCATGCACATTCATGGTCGTCCCTCCCGATATTGCCCCTACCTGATCATCGGCGATACTAAAAACGATCAACCTGTTAAAACATTTGCAATTGCTTAGCAAGTTCCTGTTGTGCTTTCAATATGGGCTCTTTCATTGAAAAAAGCGAGCAAGGCTGCCTTTTAATTTTGTCATGATGCGGGTGGTAAAACAACCTACGACTTCTTTGGCTTGTCCAGACCTTTGCGCCTTACCCAGTCTTCCAAAACTGTCTGGCGACTGCGGGCAATGCCCAGGGCAAAGGCAGGCACTTCTTCGGTAATGGTGGAACCGGCAGCGATGTAAGCATGCTCCTTGATTTCCACCGGCGAAACCAGGTTCGTGTTGCAGCCGACAAAAACATCATTGCCAATGACGGTGCGGTTTTTATTGCGGCCGTCATAATTCACAACCACCACACCACAGCCAAGATTCACGCGTTGCCCTACTTCAGCATCGCCAACATAGGTGAGGTGCGATATTTTCGTATCATCCCCGATAACGGATTTCTTTATCTCCACAAAATCACCGATTTTTACATGCTTTCCGATACAGCTGCCCGGACGAAGATAGGCAAAAGGGCCAACCTTGGAGGCTTCTCCCACCATGGCTTCAGTCAGAACAGAATTCATCACGGTCACATCATTATCAATAACTGAAGATGTAATACGTGTATTTGGACCAATTTGGCAATTTTCTCCAATCGATGTTCCTTTTTCCAAAAACACCCCGGGCAAAATGCTCGTATCTGCACCGATTGTCACATCATCTGCTATCCACGAGGTTTCTGGCAACACAAAGGTGACACCGGCAATCATCCAACGCTCACGGATCCGCTTTTGCAGGAGTGCATCGGCGGCAGCCAACTGCCGACGGTCATTGATGCCCAGCGTTTCCGTAGCATCCGCCACCAAATAGGTACCCACAGGGTTGTTCTTTTCCAAAGCCAATCCGACCACATCGGTCAGATAGTATTCCCCTTGCTGGTTGTTGTTTTTCAATAGCGGCAGCAGTTCTTTCAAACGGTCTGTTTGAAAGAGAAAGACGCCGGTATTCACCTCCCGAACCGCCCGTTGTTCGGCTGTTGCATCCCTGTGCTCTTTGATGCCGGTAACAGACCCCGTTTCATTGCGAAGAATTCTGCCATAGCCGGTCGGGTCATCCAACTTCGCTGTTAGAACCGTCACGGCATTCTGCTCCGCCTGGTGTTTTTGCAGCGCCTGCTGCAGGGTTTCGGCCCGCAATAAAGGGGTGTCACCGCACAAGACCAGAAGGGTGTCATCAAACAGAACATCCGTATTCAGCGCCATTTGCACGGCATGACCGGTTCCCTTTTGTTCTGCCTGTAAAGCTGTTTCGACGGTTTCTGGCAAAAGGGCTTTGACCTCTGCCGCCTGATGGCCAATCACAACGATATTTTGGCTGGATCCAGCTTCATCAGCCGCCTTCAATACCCAATTCAGCAAGGTTTTTCCACTGACTTCATGGTTTACTTTTGCCCTGCGTGATTTCATGCGCGTGCCTGCACCAGCCGCCAGAATAATTGTTGTCATGCGTTTTTCCCTTCTTTCCACAACGAGAACCCGCACTTTTTTAAATGCGGGTGTTCATGCTTGTTTAACCCAATACCCTTATCATCAGCCTTTATTCCATATGCGAGACATTCAAACCAACGATTGTGTATCGAGATCCGTTTTTAACATGATGATTACATTCCAAAAAGTCATTTAGTGACTTTTTGGCACAAGTTATCTGATGATAACTTGTGCCAGCATTCACAGAATGCTGGGTAATCGTGTTGTTTTGTCCCAGATTGCAACTTTGTTGCAATTCCCCGCATGCAAACTTGCGGTGAAAAGTCGTGAATCGACTTTCTGGGGTACAATCACATTATAACAAGACCATAGCCAACTGTCATTGTTTAATCGCTGATTCTAGTGCAAAAAGTCGCTTTTCGACTTTTTCATGCAAGTTGCAAAATGCAACTTGCATGCAGCCAGCGGGGTTACCGCTGGCTGGCAGTGAAACCTTGATTGGGGGCGTTACAGCCACCCAAGGTGGGTGTAACATGCAAGATGATAAAATCATCTTGCATAATAACGCACGAATGTGCGTTATTATGCACCAGAATCATCGCTGATTCTAGTGCAAAAAGTCGATTTCGGACTCTTAAAAAAAATCCACCCCGACGATACAGCCGGGGTGGATTTTTCGCATTTTTGTATGCAACGTGCACAGAGAAAAGGGTTCCCCTTAAATGTCGATCTCCTGCTTTAGAACTTCTTCTTCAGCCAGCATGGTTTGATATTTCAAAAGAATGGATTCCTGTACTTTGTTGCGGGATTCTGCATTAATAGGATGGGCAATGTCCCGGAACTCACCGGTCGGTGTTTTTCTGCTTGGCATTGCAATAAACAGACCCCCTTGGCTCTCGATAATCTTAATGTCATGAACCACAAATTCATTATCGAAGGTCACCGAAACAACGGCCTTCATTTTTCCCTCAGCATCAACTTTACGGATGCGGATGTCGGTAATTTCCATTTCAAATATCCTCCCTTAGCTGTAATCGTGATGTTAGGCACTGCGGCATGATTCTTCTTGCCTGCCATTCATTATATAGCAACCTGCCCATGTTTGAAACAAATTATTCTACTTTTTTAGAATTTTCTACAATTATGATAATTTTCATACCAAAGCATTGGGCATATTTACTCAAAACAGAAGAACGTCGTAGTCGATAACTGCATGAAACGAACAAATTACAAAAACAGTGAACCGTGTACATCGGATTTTTTTGCCATACTGCCTAAGGCTGTAGCAAACGATTCACCTGCCCCTATTTTACAAAAGATTTTTTTCTGCAAAACTTCACTGAAGAACAACCTTCACAAGAGCAAGCAGAACCACATTGGAGCGCCGGCTTTATTGCATCTTTGGGACATTGATAAAAAGGCTTGTTTTATTAGGGATATTCCCGTTGTATAATAGAGAAAACACCTACAGAAAGCAGAAGCAACAATTAAAAGAATGGAGGAAAGCGGCGGCCTCCCATGACTAAAGTCATGGGTCACCGGCCGCTAAAGCGTATGAAAGACTCTTTGGAAGAGATCATCGGCACAGGACCTGTTCATTTTATTGGCATCGGCGGCATCAGCATGAGCGGACTGGCACAAATCCTCCTGCACAGGGGTATTGGCGTAACAGGATCCGATATGTCAGAAAGTGAGTTGGTGCAACGCTTGCGTACTTTGCAGGCTGATATTTGTGTGCCGCATTGTGCCGAAATGGTGCAGGCGCAAACCTTGGTGGTATACACCGCTGCCATCGCCAAAGACAACCCGGAATGGCTGGCAGCAAAGAAAAAAGGCATTCCCTGTATGGAGCGCAGTGTTTTTCTGGGTCTCCTGGCCAAAGAATATAAAAAAACCATAGCCGTTTCCGGCACACATGGGAAAACGACTTCCACCGGCTTTATTGCCAGTGTTCTGATGGTTGCCGACAAGAACCCGACGGTACACATCGGTGGTATACTGCCGTCCATCCAGGGCAATACCCGTCTTGGCGGTGAAGACTGGTTTGTGATGGAAGCCTGTGAATACAAGAACAGTTTCCTTCATTTTTTCCCAAATGATGCCCTTGTCTTGAATATAGAAGCGGACCACCTCGACTTCTTTAAAGACCTCAACGATATCCTTGCTTCCTTTGCTTTGTTTTCACAAAACATCACGGAAGAAGGCAGCCTGGTCCTAAACTGGGACGATGCCGGATGCCGACAGCTTTCTGCCCTTGTAAAAAGACCTTTTACGGCCTATGGACTGGAAGCGCTCCAAGAGCTTCCCCCGACAGCGCTCCGTTACTATCAAGCTCAAAACATCCATGAAAATGAAGGGTTCTACAATTTTCACGTGGTTTGTGCCGGGGAAGACCTTGGCCCTGTATACCTGAACGTTCCCGGCAGGCATAACCTCTCCAATGCAATGGGTTGTTTTGCCTTATGCCACGGGGTCGGACTGACACCTAAAGAGATAACTGCCGGTTTGGCGGCGTTTACAGGAACCGGGCGGCGCTTTGAAGAAAAAGGGACGGTCAACGGTGTTCGCATTATCGACGACTATGCCCACCATCCCACGGCCATCCGGGCCACACTGGATGCGACATATAGAAGTGCAAAAAAGCGTGTTATCTGTGTGTTTCAGCCGCACACCTATACACGAACCCTCGCACTCCTGGACGACTTTGCTGTAGCCCTTTGCCTGGCAGACGCCGTCATTGTCATTGATATCTATGCTGCCCGCGAACCCGACTTGGGTACCGTTCACGCAAAAGACCTTGTATCTGCCATTTTAGAAAAAGGGGGGCATGCAAGCTACGCGGACTCTTTCGAGCACGCTGCTGAAAAATCCAGAGAATTGGCAAAAGAGGATGATATCATTTTGACCATGGGTGCCGGCAATGTGGACAGGGTGGCTACGCTTCTTTTACTTCCAACGGCGGAGCCGGCTGAATTGGCGGAACAGTCCAAATAAACCGGCATTTCCGGCGATCACCGTAATAATACAACTCATTGCTGGAGGGGATATCCACAATGCCCTCGAACCTTGCCCCCAAACGCTCTATCGTTTTTCGGGACGCCAGATTATCCGGGTTGCATGTGATGACCACTTCTGTCATGCCATGGGCTCTTGCCACACGGATGATGAGGCGGCAGGCTTTCTCAGCATAATGCCTGCCGCGATAGGGTTCATGGACGCGGTAACCTATATGGCCGGCATAGTAGATGTTTTCATTGTTTCCAATACGCATATCAATTGTGCCGAGTTCTGTCATGTTGGTGAGTGGACATATATTGTAACGGTATGACGGTACCCAACCGCGCGCGCGGTCTTCAGGCATTTTTTCTTGCAAAACCAGACGGAATTCTTCCCCTGCAATAATCTCAAAACCCCGGAAAAATTGGAATTTTTTACCTTCTATTTTTTTTGCCCGTTGCCACAAACCCTTCCATAGCCGCATAAATAACCCCGCAAACCCTATTTGTTCAGCATGCCTTGATTTATTCATAAAACGTCTTTCTTAGAACCTGCGTATCAGATGCCAGGGACAGTTGCACCATCTGCATGCGTATATCAAAAATACGGGCGGAAAACGGCGAATTTGACACCAGGAAATAGCCTGGCGTGATAACCGGTCATCGCATCAAATCATCCGTTGGAACGGCATCGACATCGACCCCCACAATCGTACAAAGCTCCGCATCGGTTGGGGCCAGTTTGTCCGCCATGCGATCAGCGTGAAACGACAGCAGCTTTTCAAAAAAGTTGCGGACAGTTCGCGCATTGGCGAAGTTGTCGGATCGGCTTTCGTAAAGTGTGGCAATGACCTTCAGTGTCTTCTCTTTGGCTTCCGCATCAAAGATGTAACCACTCTTATCGCCCATCCGCTGTAGAATGAGGCCTAATTCATCCGGCAAATAATCATCAAAAAAGATAAATTTATTAAATCGGGACATGAGGCCAGGATTTGATTCCAAAAACTCTTCCATTTTATCCGGGTACCCGGCAACAATCACCACCAGCTCATCCCGGTGGTCTTCCATTGCCTTTAGCAGCGTATCTACGGCTTCAAAACCGAAGTCATTCTCACCGCGACGGGACACCAACGCATAAGCTTCATCAATAAACAGAACCCCCCCCAGGGAACGGTTCACCATGTCCATGACCAGCGGTGCTGTCTGACCCACATATTTTGCCACCATCCCCGAACGGTCAGTTTCCACCAAATGCCCCTTTTTCAACACACCGATTTCACGGTAAATCCCAGCCAAAAGCCGGGCAACCGTGGTCTTTCCCGTTCCCGGGTTGCCGGTAAAAACAAGGTGCAGGCTCATGTCCACCTCCGGCAGACCGCGTTCTTTTCTCAGCCGCATCACACGCACCATGTTGGTCAGCGACTGTACATCCTTTTTTACTTTTTGCAAGCCCACAAGCGCATTCAACTCAGCCATCAACACTGCGAGGGACTTCTGTGGCACATCGCCTTCATCTGTTACCGGCGGCGGTTCCTGCCCGGAATCAAACTGTACATTTTCAGAAGCATTGGCACCGGTGCTGCCCCCTGATTTTTTGACAGATGTGCCAGTATACAGGTTTTTGCTCTGTTCTGTACTGTTCCCGATGTGGCTTTTTCCATACAAATCTCCATAAACATTAGAAACTGAACGCTTGCCAAGATGGCGATCCATTTGATCCAACAAACGGTTCAGGTCCTGAAACCCTTCAGGGCTGGTTGGCTTTTCCGGGGGTTTGTTGTTTTGATCTGACATCATGTCTCCCTTTTTTCTTCATCGTTCCATTGCTGCAGTAACATCGTCTGAATGTCCAGGATGCTATCCACCACCACATCCGCCAGGGACAAATCTTGCACAATCTCCCCCGGGGTACGAAAACCGACACAGTAGCAGCCCGCCCGCCTGGCCGAAAGCAAGCCATGAGAAGAGTCTTCAACCGCCAGGCATTCTTCCGGCTTCAAACAGAGAAGTGCCGCTACTTTGAGATAAGGTTCCGGATCCGGCTTACTCCTGGTCACATCTTCACTGGTAACAAAAGCATCCAGAAAACGCAGCAAACCCATGCTTTGCAGCCAGGGAGAGATGAGTGTTCTTGCCGATGAACTGGCCACCGCTATCTTCAATCCCCTTGTGTGAAGGAAAGCAAACAACGCTGGAATACCCGGGATTGGTACAATATTTTCCTGGGAAAAAGCCACTTCACGGTACCGCATCTTTTTTTCATTCAGAGCATCCAGAGAATCCGTTAAGCCAAGTTCTTCTTGCAAGATTATCCACATATCAGTATCTTTGACGCCGATAAAACGGTGCAGCTGTTCCGGCGTCCAATGCACACCACACGCCGCAAGCGTCAATAGATCGGCGGCAATATGCATTGGTTCACTGTTGATAATGACCCCATCGTTGTCAAATATGACTGCCTTGATCATAAAACCCTTTCATCAAATCCCTGTATATTTTCATTCAATGAATTTTTGTTATAAATTACAAACATCATCGTTTTCAACATTTTCGCAAACCCTATTCCAGAAGAGTCGTCAAAAGCTTTTCTTGTCAGAAAATTTTATCCATTCACTTTCTGACACAGCAAGTTTACCTAAATCTTTTTCAGTTTTGCAAAACTTTCCATCAGGCGTTTCAGCCCAAAACCGGTAAACAAAATATCCAGGCGAAAATCGCCGCCATCAGGAACACGGGTTTTTACGACACCTTCACCGAATTTTTTGTGCAAAACTTTATCCCCCACCGCCACGATATTCACACCACCGCTATCCGGCCCGGAAAAGAGGCGGATGCGGTCTTTCAGGTCATCAAGGTCATTCGTGTCCGAAAAAGGCGAAGGCTGTTGACCAGGTGTTGGTTTTCGTAATCCATTGGGTGCCATGGTGCCCGTCGCAGACAACGGCGACTTCTTTTGCGCCATCGGGTTGTGGAGCAGATCTGGTGGAATTTCCGCCAAAAATCGGGACGGCCGGTTGTACTGGGTATTGCCGAAAAGCATGCGGCTTTGCGCACTGGTGAGAAAAAGTTCTTCCCTGGCACGAGTAATCCCTACATAAGCCAGTCGCCTTTCCTCCTCGAGTTTATCTTCTCCTTCGGTGATGGACCGATAACTCGGAAAAACACCTTCTTCCAGACCGGCCAGAAAAACCACAGGGAATTCCAAGCCTTTGGCACTGTGCAGAGTCATCAAAATGACGCGGTCGGTCTCTTGTCCTGAAAGGGAATCCACATCCGCCACCAGAGAAATATGGGACAAAAAGTTTTCAAGGTTCGGCTCGTCTTCCGTGGTCATGGCAAACTCTCTTGCAACTGAGACAAATTCTTTAACGTTTTCAACCCTGGTCAAGGCTTCATCGCTTTTTTCCAGTTGTAATTCTTTCAGCATGCCGGTCTTGTCCAGAACAGTCTCGATGGCATCCGGCAAGTCCATGGCGGCCATTTCAGTCTGCAAACCGCTTGTCAGTGCTGCAAATTGCGAAAGACCTGCAGCCGCCCGGCTCAACTCCGGAATTGCCTGTGCCTTCATCATGATGTCATACACGGAAGTATCATGAATATACGAAAGCTGTGTCAGCCTGTCCAGTGTCGTTTTGCCAATGCCCCGCCGGGGGACATTGATAATGCGCTGCAGGGATACAGCATCATTCGGGTTTTGTATCACCCGCAGCCAGGCTATGACATCCTTAATTTCTTTTCTGTCATAAAACCGAAGCCCTCCGACAATTTTATAAGGAATGCCCATTTTCATCAGGACATCCTCAAAAACGCGCGATTGCGCATTTAGGCGGTACAAAACGCAAAGGTCCCCGAATTTTCTACCGTTTTTAACCTGATCACGCATCTGATTGGCCACAAAATAGGCTTCGTCGTGCTCGCTGCCAGCCTCATAAAAGTGAATGGGGGAGCCGCTTTTGCTCTCCGTCCAAAGTTTTTTTGCTTTGCGGCCGGCATTGTTTTGAATAACGCCATTGGCAGCATCCAGAATATTTTTCGTAGAACGGTAGTTCTGTTCCAACTTAACAGTACAGCAACCGGGAAAATCGCTTTCAAAATCCAGGATATTGCGCAGGTTCGCCCCACGCCAACCGTAAATCATCTGATCATCGTCACCAACCACACAAAGGTTTCTGGATTTGTGAGCAAAGAGACTGACCAGCATATACTGAGCCGTGTTGGTATCCTGGTATTCATCGACCAAAACGTACTTGAATTTATCTTGATAATAGGCCAAAACAGCCGGAAAATCATTGAGCAGGTGAATGGTCAGGAGAATAATGTCGTCAAAGTCTACCGCGTTGCTCGCCTTCAATTTTTTCTGGTACAACGCATAGACTTCGGCAATTTTGCGCATCCGAAAATCGGACGCCATCACTTGCATGTATTGTTCCGGAGAAACCAGCTCATCCTTCGCTTTCGAAATTTCGGAAAGGATGGTTTTGGGTGGAAACTGCTTGTCATTGATACCCAATTGTGCGATGCAGGCTTTGACAACGGTGGCCTGATCGTCTGTATCATAAATAACAAAGCCTTTCTCGTAACCCAGCTTTTCAATATCTCTGCGGAGTATTCTCAGGCAAATGGAATGAAATGTACCACACCACAAATCCAATGCCGCAGCGCCAATGAGGGCTTCCAGACGTCCCTTCATTTCTCTGGCAGCTTTGTTCGTGAACGTAATGGACAGTATTTGCCATGGCCTGACGTCCATATCTTCCACCAGGTGCGCAATGCGGTGGGTTAAAACCCTTGTTTTCCCTGACCCTGCACCTGCCAAAACCAACAGGGCACCCTCCGTGTGCAGGACGGCGGCTTTTTGCTCCGGATTTAAACCATTAAGATTCATCATGCTAAAGACTTACCTCCAAGATGCGTGCTTTGTCTGATTCCCTTTCGGAACCTCAAAAACATTTTAGCATAGCCGCCCGCAATTATCCATGATTCCGGAGCAATAGCGCATGTTCGTGCGTTATTATACAAGATGATTTTACCATCTTGCATGTTACAGCCATCTAAGGTGGCTGTAACGCTCTCAATCAAGGTTTCGCTGCCAGCCGGCGGCAACCCCGACGTTTTCATACAAGCTGCATTTTGCAATTTATATGAAAACGTCTATAATTTACTTATTTACCAGAATGTCGCATCGTTCCTGTGCAATGCTTGTGGATTTCCTGTGCAATACTTGTGGATTTCCTGTGTAATGCTTGTGGATTTCCTGTCTAATGCTTGTGGATTTCTTGTGCAATGCTTGTGGATTTCCTGTGCAATGCTTG
>JBBRWP010000010.1:0-30029 GCA_038249175.1 Acetivibrionales bacterium | reverse complement strand
GCTGAGGGAACAATTTTTATAGCCTCAGATTCAGTGATGACAAGGGATTTTTTCAAGGCAAAAAAAGGCTATTTTAATTGTGTTGACGCTGAAATGTCTGTGAAAACCATCGATTTTATCTCAAAAGAAGCCGATGTCATTGTACCAGGTCACGACAACTATTTTTTGACCAGCGCATTAAGATGAATTTCTATGGCAGAATTACGAAGCACCCCGTCATCTTTTTCTTGCGGTAATAGCGTTAGGTGCGATGAATTTCCACGGCAGAATTACGAAGCACCCCGTCATCTCTTTCTTGCGGTAATAGCGTTAGGTGCGATGAATTTCCACGGCAGAATTACGAAGCGCCCCGTCATCTCTTTCTTGCGGTAATAGCGTTAGGTGCGATGAATTTCCACAGCAGAATTACGAAGCACCATGCCTCTGCCAAACGATATCCCTGAAGCATTAAATAAGCGGCTCTTTCCCCGGTTTTCCACTTTTTCGCGGATAGTTTCTCGGAGTTTCCTGCACTTTCTGTACGCTAATCAGGCACCGTTGCATATCGGTACCGGGTAGGGTAAACGTTTTTGTGCCTTCACATGTGCCGCCCAGGATAGACAGCGCTTTCCCGGCAGAAGACAATTCATTGGCACCATCCGGCCCCTTCATGGCAATAAACTGACCCCCAACTTTCACAAAAGGCAGACAATACTCCAACAAGGCTGGCAGCAAAGCCACGGCTCTGGCCACGGCGACATCATATTTTTCACGGTGTTTGGGCAGCCGTGCAAAGTCCTCGGCACGGCTGTGAAAGGCACGGATGTTGGTTAGCGCAAGTTCTTTGATAACTTCTTCTAAAAAGTCTACTTTTTTCCGCAAAGAGTCCACCAGTGTCACCTGAATATCCGGTCGAACAATGGCCAGGGGTATACCTGGAAACCCTGCACCGGTTCCTACGTCAATCAACCTTGCACCTTTTTTGAGCTGCGGTAAAATCGTGAAAGAATCGATAAAGTGTTTCACCGCAATGCCTTCATCATCCAGGATGGTGGTCAGGTTTATTTTTTCATTCCAGGCCACCAGCATTTCGGCATAGGTTTTTAAGCGTTCTTTTCCTTTGTCATCTATCCGTGCCCCATAAATAGCAGAGTTCTGCACGACACAATCCAACCATATTTGTTCCATATTTCTCCTTTTTGTTGTCTGCATCATATGAACATTATTCCTATGATATTATTGTTCGCTTTTCTTTTTCCGGCTCTGTGCTTCCAGCCAAATCTGCAAAACCGCAATATCAGAAGGCGATACCCCCGAAATACGGGAAGCCTGCCCCAGAGATTCCGGCTTATGTGCAAAAAGTTTTTGCCGTGCCTCCAAACTCAAACCGCCAATGGTTCTATAGTCTATATCTTCGGACAGCTTGCGCCCTTCGGTTTTTCGAAACTGCTCAATCTGCTGCATTTGACGGCTCAGGTAGCCTTCATACTGAAAATAAATACTGACCTGTTCCCACACTTCTTTGGGCAGATCCGGCCGATTTTCATCGATGGCTGCCATCGCTTCATAACCAATCTCCGGCCGTTTCAGCAGGTCAGAAAGGCGTATGCCCGATTGCACGGGAGATGAACCTTCACCCACCAAAAAATCCTGTAACTTTTGGCTTGGCGGTATAACCGTAGTTCTTAGGCGCGTCGTTTCTTTTTCAATCCGTTCCTTTTTCAGCTGAAACCGGGCATATCGTTCTTCCGACACCAGACCGACAGTGCGGCCTTTTTCCGTTAAGCGCAAATCGGCATTGTCCTGTCGTAGGTAAAGACGGTACTCCGCGCGGGAAGTCATCATGCGGTAGGGTTCATTTGTTCCTTTTGTCACCAAATCGTCCACCAAAACACCGATATAGGCTTCCGAACGGTCAATTTCCATAGGTGCCCTGCCCAGATTCTTCAGCGACGCATTCACTCCGGCAACCAAACCCTGGGCGGCCGCTTCTTCATAACCGGAGCTGCCATTGCTCTGTCCGGCAGAGTATAGGCCTGGAATATCACGAAATTCCAACGTATGGCGCAATTGCAAGGGATCGACACAGTCATATTCAATGGCATAGGCCGAACGCATCACAGAAGCGTGTTCCAAGCCCGGCAGGGAGCGGATAACTTCTTCCTGAACATCCTCTGGCAAAGAGGAGCTTAAGCCTTGCAGGTACATTTCCAGCGTATCCCGGCCTATGGGTTCCACAAAAATCTGGTGGCTGTCCCTGTCGGCAAATCGCACCACTTTGTCCTCTATCGATGGGCAGTAGCGAGGTCCGACACCTTCGATGGCGCCGGAAAAAAGAGGGGAGCGGTGCAGATTGGCGCGAATGGTGTCGTGGGTGGCAGTGCCGGTATGCGTCAGCCAGCAAGGAAGCTGTTCCAAGGGAAAAGGTTCATGCAAAAATGAGAAAGGCACAATCTCATCATCGCCGGGCTGTATCTCCATTTTTGAAAAATCGATGCTGCGGGCATTGATGCGGGCCGGGGTTCCTGTTTTAAAGCGCATCAAACGGATGCCGGCATTTTTCAGGCTTTCGGAAAGGAGGTCTGCCGCATGCATACCATCCGGGCCGCCGCTGTGGCTCATGTCGCCGATAATAATTTTGCCTCGGAGGAAGGTACCTGTGGTTAGGATAATGGCTTTTCCCTGAAAGAGGGTGCCCGTGCGGATACGGACCATGTGCAAAAGCTGGTCTGTTTGCGGGTTCGTTGCTCCCGTAAGGGTCTGCTCTGCTTTTGGATTCGTAATTAATGGAAGAGTCTGGTCTGTTTGCGGGTTTGTTACTCCCATAAGGGTCTGCTCTGCTTTTGGATTCGTAATTAACGGAAAGGTCTGCTCTGCTTGTGGATTCGTAATTAACGGAAAGGTCTGCTCTACTTGCGGGATAGCCGTCAACGAGATGCTCTGCTCTATCGGCAGTCCAGGATTTGAACTGCACGGGTTATTTTCAGCATCCTTTGACAATATCAGCTCTGTCACTTCCGCCTGACGCAGATCCAGATTTTCCTGCTTTTCCAGCACCAGTTTCATGGCGTTCTGATAGGCACGTCGATCAATCTGTGCCCGTTGAGAATACACGGCCGGCCCCTTGGCCTTGTTCAGAATACGCATTTGTATCATGGTTTCATCAGCGGTAATCCCCATTTGACCGCCCATCGCGTCCACTTCCCGTACCAGTTGCCCTTTGGCTGTGCCGCCGATATTGGGGTTACAGGGCATATTGGCAATGCTGTCCAGATTCATGGTCAGCATCAGCGTTTTCTGCCCAAGACGTGCCGCCGCCAAGGCGGCTTCGCAACCGGCATGGCCTGCGCCAATGACAATAACATCATATGCACCTGCAATATAGGCTTGTGTTTCTTCGTTCTTTTGACTCATTTGTATCCTCTCAAGGGATGGTTGTTTATTGTTCAATCAATAAAAAGGAGAAATCCAATCGCCTTAACAAACGCATTTGCTTCAGGATTTCTTCCCGATGCCATTCCTCCTGATGACTCTCCCTTCGGTCGGTACGCTTGCCATGCAAGCTATCAGGAGGCTGCCATCGGAGAAATCCAATCGCAAATGCTTCTTATTTGCCCAAACAAAACCGTGCAAAAATATTATTTATTAGCGCATCGGTTGCCGTCTCCCCGGTTATTTCACCCAACTGCTCCCAGGCTTCTCTTAGCAGGAAGGCCAGCACATCATGGGTAAGTTGTGTTTGGCAGGCAAGCAACGCTTCAGTCAGGTTGTCCTTTGCTTTATCCAACAAGACTTTGTGTCGTTCATTCGTCAGCAACACTTCCTGGCCGGCTTCATACCGTACCCCGGCTGCCAGCTGCACAATCGTATCGGTCACATCAGCCAAACCGGTGCCCTCTAAGGCAGAAACAAAGAGCGGCGTTTTGGGTAGTTGCGCTATCAATGCCGCTTCTGCTTTCGGATGACGGCAGTCCACCTTATTCACAACATATAGCACCGGGCAATGCAAGGTTTCCAATTGTTTTATCAACAGCACATCTTCTTTAGCCGGCATCACTGAACCGTCAAATACGGCTAAAACCATTTCTGCCTGTGCCATGGCATCCACCGTGCGGTCAACGCCAATTTTCTCAATGACATCCACTGTTTCCCGAAGCCCGGCTGTATCCAATATCCGAACCGGCAAACCTTTGATATTCACGAAAGATTCAACAATGTCACGCGTGGTTCCCGGAATATCTGTAACGATGGAGCGGTCTTGTCCTGTTAATCGGTTCATCAGAGAGGACTTGCCGGCATTGGGTTTTCCGGCAATGACCAGGTTGAACCCCTCACGCAATATTCGGCCATAGTGGTATTGGGATATTAATTTTTCCATTTGCTGCAGTACATCTGATATGACCATTTCAGCTGCTTTTAGTGTCACTTCTTCCGCATCAAATTCAGGATAATCCAGGTTCACTGCCATCTGGCCAATAAGCATCAAAAGTGCTTCCCGCATGGCTCGGATGCGTTCGGACAACTGACCTTCCAGCTGAGCGGCGGCGGCGCGGGAACCATGCGCAGTATGTGATTGTATCATATCCATCACAGCTTCCGCTTCAATCAGGTCGATACGGCCATTCAAAAAGGCACGTTTGGTAAATTCCCCTGCTTCAGCCGGTCGGGCACCGGCTGCAAAGACACAGCGCAGTACTTCGCGTACCACGGTACTGCCGCCGTGGCATTGAATCTCTACTGTATCTTCTTTCGTATAGGTTTTGGGTGCATCCATTTTCACCAGCATCACTTCATCCACGAGCTGTCCACTTTGGCTGTCATGGATATAACCGTGAAAAATACAGTGGCTCTGCATGCCGCTCACTGCCGCTGTCGCAACCGTATGACCGCTCTGCATGCCGCTCACTGCCGCTGTCGCAACCGTATGACCGCTCTGTATACGGCTCACTGCCGCTGTCGCAACCGTATGACCGCTCTGCATGCGGCTCAATATCTTTTTTTCTGGTTTTAATACACCTTTGCCGACCGCTTGGATGCTGTTTTTTTGGATGCGAAAAATCGCATCCGCCACCGAAAATGCCTGGCTGCCTGAAATGCGGACAATGGCAATACCGGCATCCCCCACAGCCGTTGAAATGGCTGCAATGGTGTCGGTTGTTGAAAGATAATTATTTTCCTCTTGATTCTTTACTATTGTTTTCAAAACAGCCTATCCTTTTTAGCGCTGCAAAACACTTCTAAAAAAGGAAACAACTTGCGTTGTCTCCTTTTTTCATATCCTGCCTGCGCAAGCTTCATGATTTTTTCTCACTCATTTTCAAAATTTCATTCCACTGTCGTAAGCTTAGTCGCTGATTATTCCTCTCCCTGTTTACCAATCTCATCTTCAATATCAAAGGGTTTATACACTGGCGCATCCGGGTTCACGACAGAACCGGACGCGGTTGGGTTACCCTGATAACCGATACGCTCAGAAGAGCGATTGCGGTAACTGTTGGGGTTATCGTGCGGGCTGGGAGAACCGTAGCCGGGTTTGTCTTTATTCTCCAGGCCACTACGATCCTTATTCTCATAGCCGCTGCGTTCCTTATTCTCATAGCCGCTGCGACCCTTGTTCTCATAACCGTTGCGATCCTTGTTCTCATAACCGCTGCGACCCTTGTTCTCATAGCCGCCGCTCCGATTGTTATAACCACCACTGCGGTTTCTGTCGCCACCCCTGTTGTTGTCGCTGTTTCCACTGTTATTTCCGCCACCACCATTGTCGCCGCCGCCACTGCTGTAGCCACCTTTGGTGCTCCTGACAACCACTTTACGGTTGGGTTCTTCGCCCACTGAATGGGTTTCAATGTCCGCATATCCTTGCAAAGCAGAATGGATAATGCGACGTTCATAGGGATTCATCGGCTCCAATGTGACATTGCGGTGTGAACGGGCCACTTTTTCCGCAACACGTTGTGCCAGTCCAATCAGGGTTTCTTCCCGTTTTAATCGATAATCGGACACGTCCATCATAATACGGATATAATCGTCAGAATCCTGGTTCACCACCAGGCTTGTCAGGTATTGCATCGCGTCAAGCGTTTCGCCACGACGGCCAATGGCAATGCCGCTGTTTTCACAGTCCATTTTTACATGAATCTGCTCGTCGGTTTGTGTAATGATAATCTCAGGGGCTATGCCCATGCCAGCCAGAATGGGTTCTAAAAATGATTTGATTTTTTCTGACACGCCTTCTTCATAAACCACTTCGACAACGGCATTTTTGGCACCAAAGCCCAAAATACCGTTTTTTCCTTCGTCTAAAACAGTAACTTTGACACGATCCGACGTGACACCCAGTTCTGTCAGTGCCAGTTGAACTGCATCTTCAACGGTTTTTGCTTCCTTTTTGATTGTTTTTTGCACTCTTGGTACCCCCTCCGATTTGTTTTGGTTTACCGCTCGCCAGGTTCTTATTGTTGGCCTTACCTTCAATCGCTTTTACTTCAATCGCTTTTACTTCAATCGCCTGGTCTTTATTCAACGGTGCATCACCCATTTTACGGTATTCAGCCGTTGTTAACACCACCTCTTTTTTGGTATGGTGGGTCAGGAATTTTTGCTGTGCATAGGAAATGACGTTATTGATGGTCCAGTAAAACGCCAGGCCGCCCGGTGTGGTCAGACCAAACCAGAGGGTCATAAGCGGGCTCATCCACATCATAGACTGTCCGGCACAACCACTGCCTTTTTTGTCGTCTACTTTTGGTGGCGGCATCATCAGCTTTGAGCTGACAAAAGTTGTGACCACAGCAATAATCAACAATAGCAGGGCAGGAATCTGTTTGCCCGGTTCAGATTTAATGGTATTCCAATCAATGGTCGGCTGAACACCAAAGTTAAAGAAATTCCACATGGTAATTTTGAAACCATCCATGCGGGAGGTGCGTTTCACATATATTGCCAGATCTTCCGCATAGCCCTTGTCCATTTCCGCACGTTTTGCGGTATCGGTTTCAATGAGGTCATAATATTCCGTAATGTGTTGTGGTGCGTCCGTCAAAACTTTCTGTAATGCACCCTCGTGGGTGTTCACATACTCAATAATTTTAATTTCAATATATGGATCGACCTGTCGATAGGTATTGTACACGGTCAGGGCGTTGTCCTTGATGTCTTCGTACTTCACCTTTTTCATTTTTTCGATGTTGGCAAAGCTTTTCATAACCGCCGGATCTTCTGCTTCCACGGCCATAATAATCATTTCACCGGTGGCCAGCTTGGGTACATCCAGCATATAAGTCATGGGCATACGAATGACATAGAACAGTGCAAACAATATAGGCATTTGAACGATGAGTGGCAGGCAGCCGGATGCGGGATTGTACTTCTTTTCCGCATACAGTTTCTGCATTTCTTCGTTCAGCTTCTCTTTATCGTTTTTATATCGCTCCTGTATTTTAGTCAGCTCCGGTTGTATTTCCTGCATTTTTTGGCTGGAGCGGATTTGCTTAATGGAAAGCGGCAGTAAGGCCAGTTTCACCACAATGGTAAACAGCAATAAAGCCAATGCATAACTATGAAAGCCGATGGAATTATAAATTAAAAAAAGTAATTTGCCGAACACAACGGCTATAGGTCCAAGTATCATATCCATGTAGCGGGTGCTCCTTCCGGACGGGTTGCCGGTCTGTATTTACGGTTGCGATGGAACTCTGAAAATGCACAGCATTTTCAGAAAGCTTTGTGCGAACCAACGAGGGCGCATGGGGTATAATTCTGAAAACGCGCAGCATTTTCAGCAAGTTTTGTGTCAACACGACGAGGACGCATGGGGTATAACTCTAAAAAATACGCAGCATTTTCAGCAAGTTTTGTGTCAACACGAAGGAATGGATTAGGCATAAAACTGAAAACATTCCGATTTCTGCACACTCAGAGCTAAAAACAGTGTTCAGCAACGGGTCCCCTGGACAGAATGCGCTTCCTTTACGGAACCGGGTCATGGCCGCCGGGGTGAAAAGGATGGCACTTCAGAATTCTTCTTATGGCAAGGTACAAGCCCTTCAAGGCACCATATTTTGCTACAGCCTCAAGTGCATACTGTGAGCATGTCGGGTAAAACCGGCAGGACGGTGTCCCTTTTAAGGGAGATATATACTTCCGGTAAAGCCGGATGAACCATAGAACCAATTTCTTTGCCAATACTGTTCCTTTTGTTATTATACTACGTTTACAAACAGGCTTCCTGTTCCATACATATCATACTTGCAATGCATTTTTTTTGGATACGATTGAAAAACATCTAACCAAGCATGTCAAAACCCGAAAAGCCAGGTCGAGTTCCCTGCAAATCCGGCTTCACTTTTTGTCGTCTTATGCTTATTTCACTGCTTACTCACGAATGAGATCCAGCCGTTTCAATAAACCGTTCAGTTCCCGTCCAATGCTTTGCAAGCACGCTTTGTCATCCGGCTTTCGTACAACGATAACAATATCCTTGTCATCCGGCAATTTCGGATACAAAGAACGCAGATTTTCACGCAACAAGCGCCGCAACCGGTTTCGAGCAACGGCATTTCCAACTTTCTTACTTGTTGTTAAGCCAAGATGACACTTGCCGGAACGGTTTGGCAAAACATAGACCACCAGTGTTTTGGAAGAAGCATATTTACCTCTTTTGTAAACCCTTTGGAACTCGTAGTTCTTCGATAGTGTTGGCAGCTTGCTCATTTTCGAATTTTCCCTTGAAAGAAAAAAGACCACATATGCGGTCTTTATGCAGTTAATTTCTTTCTGCCCTTCAATCTTCTTCTAGCGAGCACTTTTTTACCACTGGCGTTTTTCATCCTCTTGCGAAAACCATGTTCTTTTTTTCTCTGCCGCTTCTTCGGCTGATATGTACGTAACATTCCAATACCCTCCATTCAATATTTCCGGTTCATCGACACGACTTCGGTCATAAAAACAACATCACATGCCTCTGAACGAAGAGACGGATGGTTTTTTTCAAGACATCAGCGTTGATTATATACCCAAGTTTCCTTTTTCGTCAAGTTTTTTCCGAAGCACAAGCACTGGTTGAACACCCCCGGAAACAATCCCGCAACCTTTGGTCGTACCGACTCACGGATTGTCAATGAAAACAGACAGTTCAAAAATGAATTATCATAGAAAAACATCAAAAAGTCTCCCGAATAGAAATACCGGGGTGAATGGACAGATCCAAATCTTCGTAACGCTTTCCAATATCCTCAGAATTACGGTGAAACACCCGAACAACAGGGCTTTCCGGCATCAAGTTGTTTTGCTTGATTACCACGCCTTTTTCATAAGTATTCAAAATAACGCCAACGCCCAAGGGATACATATAAATGTGTTTTAGAAATTTCTCCACAAGACCTTCATCCAAATGATTGCTCGATGTTTTGATCAGTTCACGGTATACCGAGTCCGGACTCATTTTTTTCCGATAAATGCGGTCATTTGATACCGCATCATAAAAATCTGCAATGGCCACAATGCGTGCGTAGAGGGGAATTGTGCTACTCTCTATATTGTGAGGATATCCGGAACCGTCTACGCGTTCGTGGTGGTAAAGAGCAATTTGGGCAATTTCTTCTGCAATCCCTGCACTTTTGAGGATGCGATACCCTAATTCGGTGTGCAGCTTAATCTCCCCAAACTCTTTGGCCGAAAGCTTGCCGGGCTTTTTAATTATTCTATCGCTGATGCCCACTTTGCCAATGTCGTGCAAAACAGCACCAATGCCCAGTGTCTTCAGTGCATCCTTTTGTAACCCTTGCTCCATACCAATAACCAAGGAAACAACACAAACGTTCACCGAGTGTTCATAAGTATAATCATCAATCGACCGTAGTTTGGAGAGTGAGAGGACAACGTCTATTTGTGAGAGAAGTTCCTCCATAATGCTTTCCACAGCCTGTATCAGCTTATCTACCCGCGCATGACGCATAGTGCTCAGGCGAACCATCATTCTCATGACCTGGTATTCCGCCTGTTTTCTTGTTTTTTCATAGATAACATCATCAATATGAATCGCATCCTGCATTTGGATGAGTTCCAGAAAATCCCGTGTTCTATGGTCTTCTGCCAGTTCCTGAACGGTATCTGCAATATAAATCTCTTTTATACCAACGTCTAAAAGTCGCTCAAAAAAAGAATCCCTAAAGAGAGACCCCTTGGAAATGAGCATTCTGCCATCAAACGTGTAAATATCCCGTGAAATGACTGCTCCGGATGGTACCTTGTTGATGCTCGCTAACTGCATACACCACCATGAATGTTCATGTTTTTCTTTTGTAAAGTGTGAATTCCTCTTCTGTCCGTGTTATCTGGTCGCTTAATGCCAAGAAAATAATCGATTCTTGTCATTTTCATTACATAACCAATGATATCAATTTAACACAATACAGGTATATCCGTCAAATATTTATTGGATATACCTGCATTGTTTTAAATTGAGGCATGATCAAATCCCAACAAGCATGATTAAATGTCACTAAGTAACTTTTTGAGGTAAATCATGATGTCCGACGATTATGTATCTCGACGCTGTAGAATTTTTCGCAAAGACACACCTTCGCTGCCTAAAAATTAAACGTATCCGGGTGGGCCCCAAAGTGGTGGTCCGTATTCATGGCACCAATGGCGCTCATATCTTCGGCCGTTAAGGCAAAGTCGTACAAGTCTATATTGGCTGCAATGCGGTCTTTATGCACCGATTTTGGAATGACAATAAAGTCGCTCTGCAGGTGCCAGCGCAACATGACCTGTGCATTGGTTTTTCCATATTTTTGCCCGATTTCTGATAATTTCGCATCGGTTAAGAGGTTTCCACCCTGACCACCCAAGGGGCTCCAGGATTCAAAGGCAATACCCAATTTATCACATTTGGCCTTCAATGCAACATGGGTTAATCGTGGATGACATTCCACCTGGTTCACCGCCGGAACCATCGTGGCTTCTTCCATAAGGGTATCGAGGTGGTGCGGCATAAAATTACTCACCCCGATGGCGCAGATATGGCCTTCTTTATAAAGTTTTTCCATCACCAGCCAGGATTCTACGTACTTTTCCTTCACCGGCCAGTGAATCAGATACAAATCCACATAGTCTGTACCCAAACGTTTTAAACTTTTTTCAAAGGCTTCCCGTTGTTTGCCGGCACGCATGTCATCATTCCACAATTTTGTGGTCAGGAAAATATCTTTTCTGGGAACACCGCTTTCCTTCATCCCTTTTCCAACACTCTCTTCGTTGCCGTAAATAGCTGCTGTGTCTATGTGGCGATAACCGGCTTCCAACGCCCATTTCACAGCATTGCTGGTTTCATTGCCATCTTTGGCACGAAATACACCCAGACCAATCCGCGGAATCTCGACACCATTGTTCAGTTTTTTGGTGCTTTGTAAGTTGATAGTCATTGCTTTTACCTCCTTAAGGTTCATCTTAATGCTGCTGTTTTCACCTTTTTCTATGTTAAATTTGCATTGATGATTCTGGTGCAAGAACCCCGGTTTCGACTCCGAAGGAGGCAAAACCGATTGAAAATGACCAATTTCAGGCCAATATCGTGCGGTGTGCGCTGTGCATAGCACAGTGTTAAAGACTGATTTGGCATCAAATTGGAGCATTTTCGGGTTATTACGGTAGAATCATTGATTATTTTGTGAAATCAAACCAAACTCAATCCAATTAACAAGAATAACAGGTAAACACAAAAGCATTAATAGTTAACTGCCTATATTAATATTACCACAAAAACCCGCTGTTTTTCATTCCTTTTCTTTTTTATGACATTGTCCCACATTGCAAATTTATTGCATTCCCTTGAAAAAAATTCAGGGCAAAATGTTGTGATACCACTAATTGAGGTACAATCTGCATTATAAATTTCACTTCAACAACTCTTCATTGAATTAAAAACAGTATTAAATTTGATGAAAAAACCCCGTTTCAGGGAAAGAAAAGAATAATAGAAAAGTCCTTTGTTTTGGCGGAATACAAGGTCAATGAGGTATAAAAATGTATTTTTATGTCATTTTTTCAAAATAAATTGCTTCATTGTAACACACCTTCAAGTCTGTTATGATGTTGTGTACGGTCGGTTGTACCCAAGCAGTTTGGGTTATTCTTGCAACTTTTTCTTGGAGGCGTTCATATGTCAACGACGGATATCAACACATTGTGGGAAGCAGCATTAAAGCTTATGAAAGAGGAAATGCCCTCTGTCAGCTTCAGTACATGGATAGAACCCATTTTGCCGGTATCCCTCAACCACACAGCCATTGTTTTGGAAGCCCCGACCGAATTCAATCTGGGCATTATTCAGTCTAGATACAAAGATCTCATTCGTAATGCCGTCAAACTTGTGAGCCAAAGAGATTTGGATGTTAACATGCTGCTAAAAATGGGAGATATACCACAGCCCAGCAATGCCAACAGTGAAGATTTGCCGTCATGGGCATCTATTTTGAACCCGAAATATACCTTTGAAACTTATGTCAAAGGCAGCGGTAACCAACTGGCCCACGCGGCCTCATTAGCTGTTGCAGAGTCACCTGCCAAGGCATATAATCCCCTGTTTATTTATGGCGGCGTTGGGCTTGGAAAAACGCACTTGATGCATGCCATTGGACACTATATTCTTGGTCAAAATCCATCGTCCAAAGTGCTTTACACCTCTGCAGAAAAGTTTACCAATGAATTGATCAATGCAATCAAAGACGATAAAAATGAAGAATTTCGTAACAAGTACCGCAGTATTGATGTTCTGCTCATCGATGATATTGCTTTTATTGCCGGGAAAGAAAGAACACAACAAGAGTTCTTTCATACCTTTAATGCACTCTATGAAAGCAATAAACAAATTGTGGTTACCTCAGATAAGCCACCCAAGGAAATTCAAACCTTGGAAGAACGCCTGCGTTCCCGTTTTGAATGGGGACTTATTGCGGATATTCAAGCACCGGATGTCGAAACACGGGTGGCCATTCTTAGAAAAAAATCACAGATGGAACGCTATGATATACCCAACGATGTATTGTTTTATATTGCCGAAAACATCGATTCCAATATCCGTGAACTAGAAGGTGCCTTAAACCGTGTCATCGCCTATTCTTCGTTAACAGCACGCGCCATCACACTCGAGTTGGCTCGAGATTGCTTAAAACTTATCATTTCTGGAATTCCAACGGCCAATGTTGGCCCTGAAGCCATTTTGAAAATTGTATCCCGCTATTATGATCTGGCACCGGAAGTTATTCTCTCATCAAAAAGAACCCGGGACATCGTTTTTCCAAGACAGGTGGCCATGTATTTATGCCGTGACTTAACCGGAATGTCGCTGCCCAGAATCGGTCAGTTTTTTGGTGGTCGGGACCATACAACGGTCATGCATGCCTGTGAAAAAATACAGGAAGAACTGGACCACAGCACAGAACTGACCCGTGCTACCGCAGAAATGCGGCGTAACATTACAGGAAAGGGCTAGTGTTTTGATACATGTTATGATTGATTTTACTGCAACGACTCTTCGTTGAAAAAAAATTAGCTGAAATTGTGCTGAAAACAACACATTTCAGCCATAAAAATGAAATGTGTACCACTTTTTATGGCTGAAATGTGTTGTTTTCGAGTTATTGCAGTAAAATCATGATTGTCAAATAGGCAAGAAAAACCGCTAGGAAATTTTTGTTTTTCATAAATTGTAAACGAACACAAGATGTTATAATGTCACCTCAAAAAGTCATTATCTGACTTTTGGACTGTCATCATATTGACGAATAGCGTCGATTATCCACAGCTGTTGTGGATATGTGGATAACAAGTCCGTGGAAAAGCATTGCTTCACGTTTCTTGTGGAAAAACACCTATAAATGTTCCTGTTTTATACACAGTTTGCCCCACAAGAAAAAAGCTTGCTATGAATCCATTTGATATACTTATACACAGAATCCACAGCACTGATGGTGATGATGACTTAAACCTATAAACTAAAAAGAACCGGCGCGGGCAGATGAATAGTTCCTATGGTATTGATTAAAACACCTTTTATTTGATACTATGAACGAGGTTCAGTATAATTTTTAAAATTGGGATACAGAAAAAAAGAAAAGAATGGAGGAAAGCGGCCTTCTCCCATGACGTCAGTCACTGGGCTGTGCCACTAAAGAATTATGAAAATTTTAATCCAAAAACAAGTACTTCTGGATGCGGTGACCATTGTACAGCGCGCGATTCCTGCAAAGGCAACCATGCCTGTACTAGAGGGTATCTATTTGGATGCCGGGGATCAGTTAACCCTTGTTGGGAATTGCTTTGATTTGGGTATATCCATGACTGTAGACGCGGATATTCAGGAACGTGGTACCATTGTTGTTCATTCTAAAATGTTCGGTGAAATTATTCGTAAAATGCCGGATTCATTAATATCTCTGGAAGTAAGCCATGGTAAAGTAAAAATTGAATGTATGAGTACAGTTTTTGATATTAAGGGAATGGATGCGGAAACATATCCATTACCACCAATTTATGAAGAAGAGATGGGGGTTTCATTAACGCAATTGCTCTTAAAAGAGATGATACGGCAAACCATTTTTGCCGTGAGTCAGGACGAAAACCGACGCATCATGACTGGCGTTTTGATGGAAATGAAGGAACAATCGCTTTCTTTGGTTGCACTCGATGGCTTCCGTATGGCCATCAGTAAAAATGCAATGACAGAAGATATTGCCTTACGTACGGTAATTCCCGGAAAAACCATGACAGAATTGTACAAAACACTTGAATCGGTAGAAGATAAAGTTCGTATTGTCAAAACTGGAAATATGATTGTTTTTGAAGTAAAAAATTGCCGTATTGTTTCCAAAACCATCGATGGCGAGTTTATGAATTATCAGGGTTATATTCCCGCACAATTTGAAACAAGTATTGTTCTGCCGTGCAAAGAATTCGAAGAATGCCTCGAGCGTGCGGCTTTAATTGCGACCGATGATAAAAAATACCCAATAAAAATGAATATTGTGGGCAATCAAGTTTATATCAATTCTGCAGCAGAAGTGGGTTCATCCAAAGAAAATATTGTGGTGAAGAATGAAGGCGGCGATTTGTTGATTGGCTTTAATCCAAGATTTCTCATTGATGCTTTGCGTGTCATTGCGGATGAAAAAATTCGAATATCTTTTAATTCCCAAGTTGGCCCAGCCGTTATTCGTCCTTTGGTAGGGGATCAATACCTGTTTTTGGTACTGCCGGTGCGTATTCGTGTCTAAATAACAGTGACATTTTTTGGAGGTTTTTGTGACACATATTCAAATACATACAGATTATATCAAATTGGATCAATTTTTGAAGTTGGCAGATGTTGTTTCATCCGGTGGTGAAGCCAAGGAGTTCATACGGTTCAATCCTATTTTGGTCAATAGTGTTATTGAAGAGCGTCGTGGCAGAAAGCTCAGAGATGGCGATATTGTTCTTTGTCCCAAGGGAACTTTTTTGGTGGTACAGGAAAGGTAATGCGGTGAAATTAAAAACGCTGCATCTTGAAAACTTTCGCAATTATCAGGATGAAATAATATCATTTTCTAATGGCATCAATTTGTTGTGTGGGGATAACGCACAGGGAAAAACCAATGTGGTGGAAGCCATCTTTTTGTTGGCAACCGGAAAATCTCACCGCACAAAGAATATTGCTGAATTAATTCAACAGGGAGAGTCACAGTTCAGAATGACAGCGACATTTGAACATGATGACTATGAAACTGTCCTGCAATTGTTGTATAGCAAGAAAAATGGCAAAACTCTTTATGTGAATGACATACTAAAAAAGCAGTGGTCTGAATTATTTGGCATGCTTCATGCCATACTTTTTTCCCCGGAAAGTATGGATATTGTGAAGGGTGGGCCGTTTGAACGCAGGCGCTTTCTAGACATTTTACTGTGCCAGATAGATCCTTTGTATTTGCGGTCTCTACAACAATATACGGCGATTTTAAGGATGAAATTATCAGCCCTTCGCAATAAACAGAGCACTGCACAATACCTGGATATGTTTCCAATATGGAATGAAGGTTTGGCAAGATTTGGTGGCATTATTGCCCATAAGCGTGCACAGGCAATACATATTTTAGAAATTGACGCCAACAAAGAGATGGCAACCCTTTCACAAAATAGGGAAGAACTTTCGTTTAACATGAACAGTTTTTACGGAAAGGAAGAGCTTCCGCAGCAAAAAATGTTTCAGGAAGTTTTATTCCAAAAAATGGAACACGTTCAACAACGAGAAATTGAGTCTGGCAGAACACTCGTAGGCGTGCACAAAGATGAGCTGCATATTGCTATAAATGGCCAATCGGCCCGTTTATACGCTTCTCAGGGCCAACAGCGATCGATTGCCCTTGCCTTGATCATGGCTTCAATGAAACTGTATGAAACCTGGTCAGGACACTTACCTATTTTGCTGTTGGATGATGTGATGAGTGAATTGGATCCACACCGGCAGGAGTACTTATTAAAGCTTCTGGTCAACACCCAAACGGTTATGACAACGACCGATGTTAGCCACATTCATTTTGATAAAATTGCCATAACAGAAAAAAGCATTACGCACTTCACCGTAAAGAATGCCCATGTGAAACGTAATGGGTAAATATAGACCCGTGTGAAACACAATGAGTGAAAAAACATTCAAATTGTAAGAGGCAGCAGCCCTCTTCGTTCATATTTAAATTACAAAAAAAAGCAATATACCTAAAAGATGGGCAAACACTGACGATACTTCAAGTTGACCCCTGTTCTAAAAAACGGTACAATGGGTGGAACGGGTTAAAAAGACAACGTTATGAGAGGCGTTCTAGAACAAAAAAATATAAAGGTCAAAGAATGCGATAACGGTCAGAAGTGGTGGTGACATGTTCATTCATCTGGGTGAAGAGGTCATGGTGTTATTGAACGATATGATTGCTATTTGTGATTTGGAGAAAACCACGGTTCATCAGGACACACGCAATTACTTAAAAACAGCAGAAGAAGAAGGCTTTTTAATGACGATTGGTGAGGATATGCCAAAATCTTTTGTTGTTGTGCAAACAGAATATAGTTACCAGGTATACTTATCCCCTATTTCTCCGGCAACGCTTCTGAAACGATGCAACCGGACAATGCAAAAAAACCGGAGGAGATGTGAAGAATGACAGAGAAAACGGATGCCAATTTCACTGAAAAGCCAATATTGGGTGTCAATACACCTGTAACAGCCGTGACTGGTGAAGCAACCCCGCATAGTATCGAACACTTAAAGGAACGTCAGCAAAACCAGCAACAGTATGGAGAAGAACAAATACAAGTTTTAGAGGGACTTGAAGCAGTGCGCAAGCGGCCCGGCATGTACATAGGGTCAACTTCTGCACGCGGTTTGCACCATTTGGTTTATGAAATTGTCGACAACAGCATCGATGAAGCTTTGCAAGGTCACTGTGACCATATCAAGGTGACCATCAATGCTGATAACAGCATCACCAATGAAGATAACGGTCGTGGAATTCCTACCGGGAACAATGCGAAAATGGGTGTTTCTACTTTGGAAGTGGTTCATACTGTCTTACATGCCGGCGGTAAGTTTGGTGGTGAGGGATATAAAATGTCCGGTGGCCTGCATGGCGTCGGTGCTTCAGTTGTGAATGCCCTGTCAGATTGGATGGAAGTCGAAGTTTGCCGTGAAGGGAAAATCCATAAACAACGCTATGAACGTGGTGTACCAGTAACCCCGGTACAAGAAATTGGTACTTGTTCGAACACCGGAACCAAAACAGTTTTTAAACCGGATACCAGCATTTTTGAGGAACTTGTCTACGATTATGATACGCTGTTGAAACGTTTTCGGGAAATTGCGTTCTTAAACCGGAATGTCACCATTACCCTTACCGATTTGCGAGGGGAAGAGCCGACGGTTGTGGAACTCCATTACGAAGGCGGTATCATGTCTTTTGTGGAGTATATTAATAAAAACAAACAAATTATTCATCCTGAAGTGGTTTATATCTGCGGCAGCAAAGAAAATGCTGAGATTGAAATAGCACTCCAGTATACCGATTCATATAACGAAAATGTATACAGTTATGCTAACAATATCCCGACATCCGAAGGTGGTACGCACATGACCGGCTTTAAAACAGCCATTACAAAAGTCATTAATGACTATGCCCGCAAAATTAATGTTTTAAAGGAAGCTGATAAAAACCTTTCCGGAGAAGATGTGCGTGAAGGGATGTCAGCCATTATCAATTTGAAACTGGAAGATCCGCAATTTGAAGGACAGACAAAAACTAAATTGGGCAATGCTGATATCCGTAGTTTTACAGAAGGTATTGTCACAGAAAAATTGACCTATGTGTTTGAAGAGAATCCCAAAATGGCAAAAATTATTGTGGAAAAATCCATTATTTCCTTCCGTGCAAGGGAAGCAGCCCGTAAGGCCAGAGAACTGACAAAACGGAAATCTGCTTTGGAATCCGGTACTTTGCCGGGGAAGCTGGCAGATTGCCAGGAGCGCGACCCTGCATTATGCGAGATTTTTATTGTTGAAGGAGACTCTGCCGGCGGTTCTGCCAAACAGGGGCGAGACCGTAAATTTCAGGCCATTTTACCGCTTTGGGGTAAAATGTTAAATGTGGAAAAATCCAGAGAAGATAAGGTGTACGGCAATGAAAAGCTTTCTCCCATCATTACAGCGCTGGGCACAGGGATTGGAGAAGATTTTGATTTGACAAGGCTGCGCTACCATAAAGTCATTATTATGGCCGATGCCGATGTCGATGGTTCTCACATTCGCACCTTACTGCTCACCTTTTTCTACCGCTATATGCGGCCTTTGGTAGATTCCGGACATATATATATCGCTCAGCCACCGCTTTTCAAAGTGAAGCGGAGCAAAGAAGAATACTACGTTTATAATGAACGGGAATTGGCTAAGCTGCTCAAAGATAAAGACTGGAAAAAGGAAGACAACAGTGTTTCCATGCAACGGTACAAAGGCTTGGGGGAGATGAACTCCGAACAGTTATGGGAAACAACCATGAATCCAGACACGCGTATCATCAAAAGGATTGAGAGCGAAGATCAGGTGGTCACCGATGAAACGTTTACGATATTGATGGGTGAAAAGGTGGAACCCCGTAAAGAATTTATCCAAGCCCATGCCAAGTCTGTCAGCAACCTGGATATTTAACGCACCAAATTGGCTTACGGCCTCTTTTCAAAAACAACAGGGATGTGACCCTGTTGTTTTTTGAATTTATAGAGGGCGTTAGCCAATTTGGTGCGAACGCGGAGGCTTACGGCCTCTTTTCAAAAACAACAGGGATGTGACCCTGTTGTTTTTTGAATTTATAGAGGGTGTTGAAATGTAAAAACAACGTCGAAGGCCGTTTTATTTGTTTGTCCATTTACACCGCGTACAGCTATTCTTTTTTTAGTCCCATCCTCCATAATAGGGTCCCATGGGTCTCCCGCTTTTGAAATTAGAAACGTATTACCCATGCGTAGTTCCGAACTAAAGTACATGTCCAGATGAGATAAATATTGCATAGATTTACAGGCTTCAGTCGACAAAGCATCGTGGGCAAACTCGCCGTACCGTGTATTGTTCACATGTCCCAGGCAGTCAATATAACTGTTGCGAACTGTCCGTAAGTCTGTGGGAGTGAAGATATAATCTGCTTTATTCGTTGGGCTGGCTTCCACTGCAAAAATAGGGTCAGGAGGCTTCACATAAAAAGGGGTTTCTTTTTTACGAAAAACGCTGCGATTCTCAATATCCAATAAAACAGAGAAAGTGGATCCCTGGAAAAGAATTTCTCCAACATCGCTCTGAAAAACCAGTTCTCTTCTAAAATATGGACCGCGCCTTTCGGAGTGCCATGTTGTCGCGTGCAATCGGATGCAACCCTTAACAGGAGCAGTGATATCCAGAGAGATGGAGACCAATGCCCAGGCAAGACCATAGGTCATGGTTTTTTCCACATTCAAATCCAATAGGTTCAGGTGTTTTTCAGCCAGTTTTGCAAATAGTGACGGATAGGCAGAAGGTTTTAGGTAACCATTGGCATCTAAATCGGACACGTCAGTTTCTAATATATAAACATAATCTTTTTCCAACATATAATTTCTCCTTCTTTCCTCTTCATGCTAGCAAAGCGTTGATTCCGTGTCAATGAAGATCGAAAATAATGACTGGTCAGATAGAGACATGATTCAGTGTTTCAACCCGAAAATGACCCCGGTTACATGGGCGAGCAGCAAGTTGTGGCTTGCGACCAGCCCCGGTTACATGGGCGAGTAGCAAGCTAGCTTGCAACCAGGCTGATTTGATGCCAAAAGTGCGGCATTTAGGGGCAGTGAATTACTTCGCATATACGGTTATATTACATTTGAGCCCGGAATGAGTCATTTTCAATCGAATATAACTTTTTCGGAGCTAAAATCGAGGTTTTTCTTAAGAATCAGATGTATAACTTATTGAAAGATTTGCTCCTGTTCACTCAGTTGTGGAACATGTTTCCTGCAAGGAAACCCATGTTGTGAAAATGTTTCCCGCAAGGTGACCCATGTTGTGGAGCACGGTTTCTGCAAGACAAGCCATGTTGTTCAGGTTAAAGCTGATGTAGTGTAGAAGAATGATTCATATTGTCGTCCTTATGTATAAGTGATACGATGGAACAGGACAATTCAAGAAATAATTGTGCGCATATGCACAGAAAGAAGGATTTCATGAAAATCGCAATATCTAGCTGGAGTATGAATCGTGCTTTTTTTACCGGGCAAATGACAATGGCAGACTTTATCAAAATGGCTAGAGAAACTTACAATGTTGATGGTATTGAAATGGTGCATTGGATGATACCGGATATGCCAACAGAGCAAGGCAATATTGCAAAAGCTTTTGGCATGTTTTCATCAAAAGTTCCTGCCGAACAGGCCATGGGAGGGAAACTTTTCAATGAATCGATGAACGCTATCAGTAAAGCTCTACCCGGCAATATAGAAACTCTAAAAGAAAAGTTGAAGGAATACAACATATCTGTTCGTAATATGCCTATTGATTTCGGGAATATATCACAATTGGATGCAGATGCCAGGAAAGCAGATCTTGATGTTATAAAACTGTGGATAGATATTGCAGCACTACTAGATTGCAAGGCAGCACGGGTTAATACCGGAAAGCAGCCAGACGGCACTTTTGATTTATCGATCACCGCCGATTCATACCGGGAATTGGCAGCTTACGCAGAAACAAAAAAGGTGACCCTTGTGCTGGAGAATCACGGTGGTATGTCTGCAGATCCTGATAATATTCTTAAATTGTTTCAAATGGTGAACCACCCCAACTTTAGAATTTGTCCAGATTTCGGCAACTTTGATCCGGAAATTCGCTACGATGCGTTGGACAAGATTTTTGCTTTAAACCCAGTTTTGGTTCATGCAAAAACTTATGATTTCAGTGAAACCGGATCACATGATCATTTTGACTTTGCAAAATGTATGAATACTGCAAAGAAGCACGGTTATGACGGGTGGTATTCTGTTGAATTTGAAGGAGAAACAGGGGATCAACCCGACGGAATTCGCAGAACGGTTGAACTGCTAAAACAAAACGAGTAATCAACATGGTAGAACTTTTTTCTTTGATTGGGTGACTGTAAAGACGCAATAGTGAAATGATCCAAATTGTATTTTTAGGAGGCGCTATGTATTTAACAGAAAATCTTGAACTACTTGCTTTATATAATGGTTTACGGGTAACGGATGTTCGTGACGGAATGGATTGGATGGGCTATCATTTTTATGGCACTGTTGATAAATGCATTCGACCGCTATTTAGAACAAGTGCTGTAGGCATCGCCAGAACGGCACGCTACCTACCTTATGAAGGACCCATACCACGCCTTTCTCCAGAAGAATATACAGAATGGGTAAAATACTATTATACTGAAGTCTGCTATGATCCTTGGACGAAAGATATTCAACAAGGTGATTTTATGTGTTTGGATGTAGCTGGGCTGGATGTTGGTCTTATTGGTTCAAATAACTCCTTGGACTGTAAAAAGCGAGGAAATAATGGCTTCTTAACAAACGGCGGCGGCTTACGTGATACTGATGAGATGATTCTACAAGGTATACCTGCCTGGTCTGTGTTTACATCTCAGCCAATGGATCAAGCCCGTATACGTTATCATGAAAAAGATGTACCTATTGCAATTGGTGGTGTGGCTATCTATCCGGGTGACATTGTTGTCGCTGATGGGGATGGCGTTATTATCGTTCCAAGAAAAATCGCCAGAGATGTGGCTATGTATGCCCGCCAGGAATCAACAGCAGACAAAGTACAACGGCGTGAAAAATATCTGGCATTGGGGATGGAGTTGGATGATACAGTGAAGTAGGACTCCTTTTAAAACATTTTTTCTGCTCTATGATAAAGGTCACACTATATTTGAGGTGTGATCTTTATGTTTCACGTGAAACATAAAAGGGACGTCTCTTTCCACTAAGAGGCGCATTTCATGAAAAATATATTCATAAAAAGCGAATTGAATTCCGTATTTGTTTCACGTGAAACACAAAACGACCACTCGACTATTTATTGTGTCAACATTATATTAAGGGCAATATACGAATTATGAGAAATAGATGCGACTGATGTTTCACGTGAAACATAAAACGACCACTCGACCATTTATTGCGTCAACATTTCATTAAGGGCAATATATGAATTACGAAAAATAGATACGACTGATGTTTCACGTAAAACATAAAACGACCACTCGACCATTTATTGCGTCAACATTTCATTAAGGGCAATATACGAATTATGAGAAATAGATGCGACTGATGTTTCACGTGAAACATAAAACGACCACTCGACCATTTATTGCGTCAACCTTTCATTAAGGGCAATATATGAATTACGAAAAATAGATACGACTGATGTTTCACGTAAAACATAAAACGACCAGCGACCATTTATTGTGTCAACATTTTATTAAGGTGTAATATACGAATCAGGAAAAGTAGATACGACTGATGTTTCACGTGAAACAAAATTGCAGCAGATAAGGGTCTTCCTATGCTATAATGTTTGAAGGCTGATGTGTGTTCCACCCATGGCCGTTTGTGAACGGACAAACTTCGTAAAAAAGCCATCATTGCCAAGAATAACAACGTATCTATTGACCAACAAGGAGGAATTATGGCCAAAGTCATCGCGATTGCAAACCAAAAAGGTGGTGTCGGAAAGACAACAACAACGGTGAATTTGAGTGCCTGCCTTGCTGTTCGAGGGAAACGTGTTCTTACCATTGACATTGACCCACAGGGAAACACCACCAGTGGCCTGGGGATTGATAAGAAAAGTGTGAATGAATCTATCTATGATGTGATGATCAATGACCACCCCATTATGGATACGGTTCTCCCAACGAAAATAGAAACCCTAATGATATCCCCTTCCAATATTCACTTGGCTGGCGCAGAAGTAGAATTGGTATCTGTCATATCCAGAGAAATGAGGCTAAAAACAGCCATTGCAGAAGTGAAAGACCGTTTCGATTTTATTCTCATTGACTGTCCACCATCCTTAGGGTTGTTGACGGTCAATGCACTTACCGCTGCTGACACGATTCTAGTACCCATACAATGCGAATACTATGCACTGGAAGGACTAAGTCAGCTGATGAATACGGTTCGTATTGTTCAGAAGCATCTAAATCCAGACCTGAAAGTGGAAGGTGTCGTTCTGACCATGTTTGATGCCAGAACAAACTTATCCATACAAGTGGTGGATGAAGTAAAAAAATATTTCGGTAATCAGGTGTACCGTACCATCATTCCTCGGAACGTCCGGCTCAGTGAAGCGCCCAGTTTTGGCTTACCGATTATCCTCTATGATGAAAAGTCCAAAGGGGCAGAAAGTTATATGGATTTGGCCGGTGAGGTGATTATGGCATCGGAGGGAAAACAATGAAAAAAATACAGAACAAAGGACTTGGTAAAGGACTGGAAGCCCTTCTCGCTGCAAGCAATACAGAAGAAGAAAACAGTGTCCAGGAGTTGTCTATCCATCTCCTGGATCCCGGTGAATCACAACCCCGAAAAATGTTTGATAGCGATAAGCTGCAAAGTCTGGCAGAATCTATCAAAACGCATGGCGTGGTTCAACCTGTTATTGTTCGTAAACAGGGTACACGCTATGTTATTGTTGCTGGTGAACGACGTTGGCGGGCGTCGAGATTAGCTGGCTTACAAACCATACCGGCCATTGTCAAAGATTATTCTACACGGGATGTTATGGAAATTGCTTTAATCGAAAACCTGCAACGAGAAGATTTGAATCCTATAGAAGAAGCAGAAGCCTTTAAAAGACTGATGGATGACTATGGGTTGAAGCAAGAAGAGGTTGCGCATATCGTTGGCAGAAGCCGATCGGCTATTGCCAATACAGTGCGCATGCTAACGCTTCCATCGAAAGTACAGGGTTATTTAATAGAAGGCAGTCTGACCGCCGGACATGCCAGAACACTCATTACAGTTTCAGAACCTTCGCATCAGGAATGGCTTGCAAAACAAATTATTGACAAAGGCTTGAATGTCAGAGAAACAGAAAAACTCCTACAACAAGAAGAAACTGCGAAAAAGAAAAAATTCGTGAAGCCGTTGCCGGAGGCAAAAGGCATCGCAGAGTTGGATGATTTAAGAGATCATCTGCGGTCCTTGTTGGGCACGCAAGTAGAAATAACAGGATCACCTCAAAATGGGAAAATACACGTTGCATTTTATTCAACGGAAGAATTGAACCGGATTGCGGAGATAATACTAAATAATGGAAATTCAGTGTAGATTCGATCTAATTGTGTAAAAAATCGACCGCCAAAATGCCAATATAAAGTGTTTATCGAATGAATGGCAGGGAATAAGTATCCCTGGAATGAAAAATCGCTTAAAATCGCAAATAGACGGAATTTTGTAAAAATAGACAGACTTTTTGAAAAGGAGCTAATAAAGATGGATCTGAATACCGTAAATATTGAGACTGGGTTTTTATGGATTGCCGTGACTGCTTTTGCTCTACTGTTTGTTTTGTGCATTATCCTCTTCATTCTGCAAATGAGGCTGCGAAGAAAATACAACCGATTCATGCACGGTTTGGGAAAAGTGGATGTTGAAACGCTGATGCACCGTTATGCCGAGGACTTGCAAGGTCTGAAGGAACATGTGCAAAGCAAAACAGAACCACGAATTGCTTTTTTAGAGCAAAAACTGCCGTCAACATTGCGCAACGTGGGTATGGTCAACTACAATGCTTTTGAGCACATGGGTAACCTCATGAGCTTTTCCATTGCTGCAGTGGATGACCAAAAAAACGGTTTTGTATTAACGGGCATTTACAACAGGGATTCGTCCTATGTGTATGGAAAAGAAATCACGGCCGGTATTTCGAACAAAGAACTCTCCAAGGAAGAAAAAGAAGCTTACGGCCGCGCTACAAAAAATAATTCTTAGGGTCCTGATAAAACACCCGTGTACCCAGGAGAAAGCCCTAATGAATATAGCAACAGGAGGATGAGACCATGCTGGACATCAATAGAATTAGAACCAACCCGGAAGCGGTACAAGCAGCGCTGAAAAAAAGAATGCTGGATGTCAATTTTTCTGAACTCTTGCATTGGGATGTTGAAAGACGAACACTAATTGCTGCTACAGAAGAAAACAAAGCAAAACGAAATAAGGTCTCTTCAGAAGTGCCAAAGATGAAAAAAGAAGGAAAAGATGTTTCGGTTGTGCTTGAAGAGATGAAGGCCCTTGGCGATGTCATCAAAACACAGGAAGAATGCCTGAAAACACTAGAAGCCGACATTCAAGACTTCGTTGGTGGATTACCGAATTTACCGGCTGATGACGTCGTTGCAGGCGGGAAAGAATTCAACGAAGTGGTGCGCTCTTTCGGAGAAAAACCTGTCTTTACCTTTGAACCCAAACACCATGTCGATTTGGTCACGTCTTTGGGTTTGATAGACTATGAGAGGGGCGTAAAAATCGGGGGCAGTGGATTCTGGGTTTACACTGGAGACGGGGCTTTGCTGGAATGGGCACTATTAAGCTATTTCATTGAAGAACATGTGAAAGACGGCTATCAGTTTATGCTACCCCCGCATATTCTGAACTGGCAGTCCGGTTACACGGCCGGCCAGTTTCCGAAATTTGAAGAGGATGTATTCCGTATTGAAGGCAACGAAGAAGGGAGGATGCAATTCATCCTCCCAACCGCTGAAACCGCCTTGATCAACTACCATCGAGATGAAATATTGGCTGAAGAAGACTTGCCAAAAAAGTATTTTGCCTATACCCCATGCTATCGCAAAGAAGCCGGGAGCTACCGGGCAGAAGAACGTGGCATGATACGTGGTCACCAGTTTAATAAAGTAGAAATGTTCCAATACACCACGCCGGAACAATCAGAAGCTGCTTTGGAAGAACTGGTCGGAAAGGCGGAGCGTCTGGTGCAAGGTCTTGGTTTACACCATCAGGTCAGTAAGCTGGCGGCACAGGATGTTTCTGCCGGTATGGGAAAAACCTATGATATTGAAATCTGGATTCCCAGCATGAATATATATAAAGAAGTCAGCTCTTGTTCAAACGCCTATGACTATCAGGCAAGGCGTGGCAACATTCGCTTTCGCCGCAAAGATGCGAAAAAGACAGAGCTCCTGCACACCCTTAATGCCTCAGGTCTTGCCACAAGCCGTGTACTGCCAGCCATAGTTGAGCAGTTTCAACAGGCCGATGGCAGTGTTTTGGTGCCGGAAGTTCTTCAAAAATGGATTGGTAAAAAAGTTTTGTGGCCGGAATCAAAAAAATAGTGATGTTTATACCCCATGCGTCTTCGTCGCGTTCAGACATAACCTGCTGAAAATACTGCGCATTTTCAGATTTATACCCCATGCATCCTCTGTGGGTTTGCACAAAACTTGCTGAAGATGCTACGCATTTTCAGATTTGATCTGTCACATATAGAACGAGTTTCGCCTACTACTTGTAGTACAGATTTCATATGACATCCAACGTTGATTTTATTTTTGGAGAATAATCATGAAACAGCGACGAACTGCGTTGACTTATCAAACAGCCTCTCTTCGTTGGTTCGTCCGCTGCGGCATACTCGCAGCGGTTGTTGCTTCTCTTTTCGGTCCGTTTACAGTGAAATTTCTGGAACGGATGGGGGGAACAGACTACCATATTACTTTATTAACCGCACTACCGGGTATTATGGGTGTTCTGTTCAGCTTGCCAGGCGCTTTGTACATCATTGGTAATCAAACGAAAAGCCTTAAAAGAATCACGGTCGATGTCACGTTGATCAGCAGACTATTTGTTCTGGTACTTCTCCCCCTTGTCTGGCTGTCAGCAGAAGTGGCACCCATGCTGTGTGTGGTCTTGCTGGCCCTGAAGAGTATACCCGAATCGGTTTCGCAGACTGCCTTTCAAGGACTAACAGGAGATTTGTTTCATCCAGGTGAACGCTCCTCAGCCATCACACAAAGAAACCGTTACAGCATACCGGCAACTTTGCTGGTAACTCTGCTTTCAGGTATTATACTGCGCTACACTCCAGCTAACGACCAGGAACGACTCAATATTTATCAAATTTTCTTCATCTTGTCCGCATTATTTGGCATTGTGGAAGTCTGGTTCCTTCATAAAATTCCAGAACCGAAGCATGTCGTACCGGGTGAAACTGTCCGCTGGCGGTCGGTTCTAACAGAAGTATTGCAGAATCAACACTATCGTCGGTATGTGGGACATTCACTGGTGTTTTATTTTGCGTGGCAAATGGGTTGGCCCATTTTCAATATTTTTCAGGTGATTCATTTGGGTGCGGATGAACTATGGCTGTCGGCTATTGTTGTGGTCAGTTCCTTGGGAATGTTTATCGGATATCACTTTTGGAACGGGTTCATACAGCGCTATGGTAATGGAAAGACAGCGGTTTGGACAACCTTGGGCATGTCTTTGAATCCAGTGTTAATGGCGATTTTTCCGAATCTTTACTGGGTGACCGCTACGAACCTGCTTATTGGCTTTTTTACAGCCGGCACCATGACTGTCCTCTTGAACGCTTTGCTGGAAGCCACACCCGACCGCTACCGTGTTGCCTATGTGGGTACCTACAACACGCTGGTGAACGCAAGTCTTGCCATATCGCCGTTTGTGTCGTTTGCCTTGCTGCGATGGGTGGGCATTTATCCAGCACTGTATATTGTTTGTTTTTGTCGTCTTCTAGGCTGTGTTACCTTTTGGTTATATACAAAAAATACCACCGAAACCGTTTGAACCGGGTTCGGTTGTACAAAATCTTAATTGATATATGAATGAGGCGAAAGCGATGAAACGTGATTTTGCAAGGGTTCAGTTGTACCAAATATTATTGAAATGACCGAAAGACAGAGGCAACAGGGGACTCATTGAGGTCCAGCTATACCAAATATCGATTGAAATGACCGAAGACAGAGGCAACAGAGGATTCATTGAGGTCCAGCTATACCAAGTATCGATTGAAATGACCGAAAGACAGAGGCAACAGAGGATTCATTGAGGTCCAGCTATACCAAGTATCGATTGAAATGGGGTGGGTTTATGGGTTTGAATTTTCGGAAAAGTCTTTCTATTGGCAAGCTGGTACGATTAAATTTCTCAAAAAAGGGCGTCAGTACCTCTGTGGGTGTCAAAGGAGCACGTGTCAGCATTGGAAAAAATGGTGTACGTGAAACGTTGACCCTTCCCGGCACCGGTATTTCCTGGTCTGAACGGCAATCATTTAAAAAACGCAAAAAAGCAGAGGCGCTCACCAAAGAGAATGACCAAACAAAAAAAAGGAATGCCCATATAAAAACCATTGTATGGATTGTTCTGGTATCCGGCGCTTTTCTGCTCTATCGCAGCGGGGCTTTTGATGCACCGATAGAAAAAATGAAAACAGTCATCATGGAAAAGGGTACAGTCCTATCCGCGAAGGACGACAAGCCCTCTGTTCTTCCTATTGTCGATCCAAATACAAAAAATGAAGCCTCTGATACAGGTGAGCTGGCATCAACAATATCCACTGAGGAGACTGTATCGGTTACAAAGGTAGATACTCAGGCGCAGCAGGATTCTGAAGAAACGGCAACAAAGATCAATCCAACAAAAGAGACGAATTCGACAGCAGGAGAAAGCAATGACAAAACAGAGACTGGTGTTTCTGTGGTAGGTGGGATGGTGATACAACTCAAAGAGGGTACTGTGACGTTGAGCAAAGACACACTGTACGTTGCCAGCAAATCAGGCAAAAAATTCCACAAGCCGGATTGCCGACATGTAACTAGCATCGCAAAAAAGAATCTGGTCGAATACAGCAGTCGTGAAGCAGCAGTCGCAGACAAAGAACCCTGCTCCGTTTGCCAACCCTAAAGAGGTAAACCGTCCATACCTATATATAGGGAAGCTACAACAATTAATCCCTGCATCTTGTGGCCATTTCCTCATTTAAAACTCTTTTAAAATAAATGTAGATTATGCATCAAATTTGCTTGACGCACTGTTGCCTTCCGTGCTATTATAGTCAAGCGCCTTAGGGAACAAGCAAAACAGTCTTTACCGGCTGTGTACAAAAAAGTTTGAAACCTGCATGTTAAGTGCATTTGGTGGAAAACGAAATACAATCGATGTTGTAAAAACAGCAGAAATTGCAAAAAATAATGCTTGACACAAAGACGCAGAACTGATACAATAAATAAGCTGTCCTCGCGGAGAACAAACCGCTGAACAAGCCCAGTGTGGCAAGTTTAATAGGACGGACCGGGAAACCGGGTTGAACATTGAAAATTGAATATCGTATGAGCATCATATTCTATATGGTGTGGAACTCGTTGAAACGTGCTATATTTTAGCACAAAAAAAATTGAGTAATTCAACTTTCTAGAGATAGAGAGCGGATATTAAGAAACGCATAAGTG
>JBBRWP010000009.1:0-30263 GCA_038249175.1 Acetivibrionales bacterium | reverse complement strand
TGATGTCAACGCCCTGCAAACGGTACACCTTTTGCACCTCCTGCAGGAGGTAGTTCTGCACAGCCAAAATACCCTTGATCTTTAGAATATCATGTGGGTTAATGGAGCCTTCGGTAATCTCATCACCGGCTTCCAATGCATCCCCATCAGATACTTTAATGGTTGAACCGTAAGGAATAACATAGGCATGTGCATCCCCGTTTTCATTGTCCGTGACAATAATTTCACGCTTTTTCTTTGTTTCTTTAAACTGCACGGTACCGGCAATATCGGAGATAATGGCCAAACCCTTCGGTTTACGTGCCTCAAACAATTCTTCCACACGGGGAAGACCCTGTGTGATATCATCGCCGGCAACACCGCCGGTATGGAAGGTACGCATGGTTAACTGTGTACCGGGCTCACCAATAGATTGGGCTGCAATAAAGCCAACCGCTTCACCCACATTACAAGGCTCGTTCAGGGCCAAATCGACACCGTAGCACTTGGCACAAATACCGATCTTCGCACGGCAGGTGAGGGCAGAACGAATGACGACGGGGTCCAAGCCGGAGTTGGCGACCTTCTCGGCCAAATGGTCATTCATCAGATCGCCGGCAGCTACCATCACTTCTCCTGTAAGCGGGTGTATAAAGTCTACAGACGCATAACGACCGGTGAGGCGTTCAGCAACATCTTCAATAACTTTTCCGCTGGCCATGACCGGTTTGATACGAATGCCTTCGGTGGTACCACAATCCACGTGACGGATGATGACATCTTGCGATACATCGACCAAACGACGGGTCAGGTATCCTGAATCAGCTGTACGGAGGGCGGTATCGGCCAATCCTTTACGGGCTCCGTGGGTAGAAATAAAGTATTCCAAAACGTTCAAACCTTCACGGAAATTTGAACGGATGGGGATTTCAATCGTTTCCCCGGAGGTATCGGCCATCAAACCGCGCATACCGGCCAACTGACGAATCTGGTTGATGTTACCGCGGGCCCCGGAGTTGGACATCATGTAAATAGGGTTTGTTTTTTCCAGGGAGTTGATCAGGGCATTTTTGATATCTTCTGTTGTCTTCGACCATGCGGTGATGATGGCCCGTTTACGTTCATCTTTGTTGTAAAGACCATTGCGATAGTGTTTTTCAATCTCATCCACCTTACGGTCCGTTTCTTCCAGATAACGCTGTTTCACTTCCGGTATCACCATGTCGGAAATACCCACAGTAATAGCGCCTTTGGTAGAGTACTTAAAGCCCTGAGCCTTGATGAGGTCCAGTATTTCGGCTGTTTTATTGGTGCCGTTCACCTTAATGCACTTATCAATAATAATACCAAGTTCTTTTTTGCCGACCATAAAGTCTATTTCGTAGTTCATCATGGTTTCCGGGTCTTCCCTGTTCACAAAGCCAAGGTTTTGAGGAATGGCCTGATTAAAAATGATTTTCCCGGCGGTGGCGGAAATAATTTTTGTCATGGGCACGCCACCAAATTCTTTGGTAACGCGAACCTGGATACGCGCATGCAGCGATAACGCGCCGGTTGCATACGCCATCAGCACTTCATCCGGATCTCTGAATACATTGCCGGTACCCAGTTCCTCCTTCAGAATATTGCCATCAGCATCTTTGACCGTTTCTTTTTCTAAGGTTAAGAAGTAGGAACCCAAAACCATGTCCTGTGTCGGTACGGTTACCGGCTTTCCATCTTGCGGCTTTAAGAGGTTGTTGGCCGACAGCATCAGAAAACGGGCTTCTGCCTGTGCTTCTGAAGAAAGCGGTACGTGGACAGCCATCTGATCACCGTCAAAGTCCGCATTGTAAGCGGTACAGACCAAGGGATGAAGTTTGATTGCACGGCCTTCAACCAAAACCGGTTCGAAGGCTTGAATACCGAGACGATGCAGCGTTGGAGCACGGTTTAGCAGTACTGGATGTTCTTTGATGACATCTTCCAATACGTCCCAAACATCGGAACGCACGCGTTCAACCATACGTTTGGCACTCTTAATGTTGTGAACCAGTCCAAGTTCAACCAGCTTTTTCATGACGAAGGGCTTGAAAAGTTCCAGTGCCATTTCTTTCGGTAAACCGCACTGGTAGAGCTTCAACTCCGGACCGACAACAATAACCGAACGGCCAGAGTAGTCGACACGTTTCCCCAGCAAATTCTGGCGGAAACGGCCCTGTTTTCCTTTGAGCATGTCGGAAAGAGACTTTAAGGGACGATTTCCAGGACCCGTGACCGGGCGGCCACGACGGCCGTTATCAATAAGGGCATCGACCGCTTCCTGCAACATGCGTTTTTCATTGCGTACGATAATTTCCGGCGCTCCCAAATCCAACAAACGTTTTAAGCGGTTATTGCGGTTGATGACACGGCGATAGAGGTCGTTCAGATCAGACGTGGCAAAACGGCCGCCATCGAGCTGCACCATGGGGCGCAATTCGGGCGGGATAACGGGTACCACATCCATAACCATCCACTCGGGGCTGTTTTGAGAATGGAGAAATGCTTCCACCACTTCAAGCCGTTTGATTGCACGGATTTTTTTCTGTCCGCTGGTATTGAGGACTTCTTCTTTCAGCTCTTTTGACTGGGCTGCCAAATCAATGCTTGCAAGGAGTTCTTTGACCGCTTCTGCGCCCATACCGGCACGGAAATGCAAGCCGAATTTTTCAATACTTTCACGGTATTCTTTTTCATTGAGTATCTGTTTTTTGGATAGCGGCGTTGTTCCCGGATCCGTTACCACGTAAGAAGCAAAATACAGCACCTTTTCCAGTGCGCGCGGGCTCATATCCAAGAGAAGGCCCATACGGCTGGGAATACCTTTAAAATACCAGATATGGGATACCGGTGCAGCCAATTCAATATGGCCCATGCGTTCCCGGCGTACTTTGGCGCGGGTGACTTCAACCCCGCAACGGTCACAGACAATCCCTTTATACCGAACGCGTTTGTACTTGCCACAATGACATTCCCAGTCGCGCGTTGGACCAAAAATACGCTCGCAGAACAAACCGTCTCTTTCGGGCTTCAGCGTTCTATAGTTAATGGTTTCCGGCTTCTTGACTTCGCCCCGCGACCATTCGCGGATTTTCTCGGGCGATGCAAGGCCGATTTGGATAGCATCAAAATTGTTTAATTCAAACACAGGCGGTCACCTCCCTTTTTAGTCTTCGTCGTCAGACAAGTCAGAAATGGTCATGCCATCGAGGTCATCGCCATCATCACTGTCTTCAGACGGATCTGCATCGAAGTCATCGCCTTCAGTTTCGCTTCCACCTCCGGAGATTTCCCGGGCCGGCACAACATCTTCGCTGCCTTCAATATTCACATCCAATTGTTCCAGATCATCCTCGACCGATTCTTTAATCTCGATTTCTTTATTTTCTTCGCCGTAAACACGCACGTCCAGGGCAAGGGACTGCAATTCTTTGATAAGCACTTTAAAGGACTCCGGAATGCCTGGTTCCGGGATATTCACACCCTTCACAATCGACTCATAGGTCTTGACACGTCCGACCACATCATCCGACTTGACTGTTAAGACTTCCTGTAAAGAGTAGGCTGCCCCATACGCTGCCAAAGCCCAAACTTCCATTTCTCCAAAACGCTGACCACCAAACTGCGCTTTACCGCCAAGGGGTTGCTGCGTGACTAGAGAATAGGGACCGGTGGAACGGGCGTGGATTTTATCATCGACCAAATGGGCCAGTTTTAAGTAATACATATAACCGACCGTGACACGGCTGTCGAAAGGTTCCCCTGTACGACCGTCATACAAAATGCTTTTTCCGTCTGGCGGCAGTTTTGCCTTGACGAGTGTTTCAATGATATCATCTTCATTGGCACCGTCGAAAACCGGTGTGGCAATTTTCCAGCCCAGAGCCTTTGCGGCATACCCAAGATGAACTTCCAGTACCTGACCGATATTCATACGCGAAGGAACACCAAGTGGGTTCAGTACGATTTGCAGCGGTGTGCCATCCGGCAGGAAAGGCATGTCTTCTACCGGCAAAATGCGGGAAATAACACCTTTGTTGCCATGACGACCAGCCATTTTATCACCGACGGAGATTTTACGTTTTTGTGCAATGTACACGCGCACCAACTGGTTCACGCCCGGCGACATGTCGTCACCGTTTTCGCGCTGGAACACTTTCACATCCACAATAATACCGGATTCACCATGCGGAATGCGCAGGGAAGTATCACGGACTTCACGGGCTTTTTCACCAAAGATGGCACGCAACAGGCGCTCTTCAGCCGTCAGCTCCGTCTCACCCTTTGGTGTGACTTTACCGACCAGAATATCCCCCGCGCGGACTTCGGCACCGATACGGATAATACCGCGGTCGTCCAAATCCTTTAAAGAATCTTCGCCGACATTCGGGATGTCGCGGGTAATTTCTTCCGGTCCAAGTTTTGTATCACGGGATTCGGATTCATACTCTTCAATGTGGATGGATGTATAGACATCATCCCGCACCATTTCTTCTGAAATAAGAATTGCGTCTTCGTAGTTGTACCCTTCCCAGGTCATGAAGCCGATGAGGATATTTTTCCCGAGAGAAATTTCGCCATTGTCGGTAGAGGGTCCATCTGCCAGAATATCTCCGGCTTCCACTTTTTCACCTTTATGCACCAAGGGACGCTGGTTAATGCAGGTTCCCTGGTTGGAGCGTTTATATTTGAGCAGTTTATACACATCTTTTTGACCGGATTCTGTTTTCACAACAATTTCGTTGGAAACCACTTTTTCCACCACGCCGGAACGCTTTGCAACCGGGCAAACCCCGGAGTCTTTTGCGGCGCGGTATTCCATACCGGTTGCAATCAGTGGTGCCTGAGTCTTGATAAGCGGTACAGCCTGACGCTGCATGTTCGAACCCATAAGGGCACGGTTGGCGTCATCGTTTTCCAGGAAAGGAATCATGGCGGTTGCCACAGAAACAAGCTGTTTCGGAGAAACGTCCATGTAATCAACCTGGTCGTGGTCCACTTCCAAAATCTGTTCCTGATAGCGGGAACCAACACGGCGATGGACGAAAGTGCCATCTTCAGATAGTGGTTCGTTGGCTTCTGCGATGGTGTAATTGTCTTCGACATCCGCCGTCATGTATTCGACGACTTCTGTCACCTTTCCCGTCGCTTTGTCTACCTTACGGTAGGGCGATTCAATAAAGCCGTATTGGTTAATAAGGGCATAGGTGGACAGCGAACCGATCAGGCCGATGTTCGGGCCTTCAGGCGTTTCGATGGGACACATGCGGCCATAATGGGAGTGATGGACGTCACGAACTTCGAAAGACGCACGGTCTCGGGACAAGCCACCCGGACCCAGGGCTGACAAACGTCGTTTGTGCGTCAGCTCTGCCAGCGGATTGGTTTGATCCATAAACTGTGACAACTGCGATGAACCAAAAAACTCTTTGATGGCGGCAGATACAGGGCGGATATTGATAAGGGCCTGGGGGGTGGCGATATCGATGTCCTGAATGGTCATACGTTCACGCACCACACGTTCCATGCGGGCAAGACCGATGCGGAACTGGTTTTGCAACAGTTCTCCCACCGAGCGAAGACGACGGTTGCCCAGATGATCGATATCATCGGTATGACCGATGTTGTGGTCAAGATTGAGGATATAGCTGATAGAAGCAATAATGTCTTCTTTGGTGATGTGCTTGGGGATGAGCAAATCTTTGTTTTGTTGTAACAGTACTTTGATATCTGCTTCTTTTGTCGTTTGTGCAAAAATATCAGACAGCACGTCAAAACGAACAAATTCATTGATGCCTATTTCCTTGGGATTGAATTTAACAAGGGTGGTCAGATCGACGGTCTTGTTGCCGATAACCTTCACACGCTTGCCTTCAACATCCAAATAGACTTCATTGATGCCTGCGTTTTGCACCTTCATGCCAAGGGTTTCAGTAATTTCTTCACCGGCTTTGACAAGAACTTTTCCGCTTTTCGGATCCTTGAGTTCATCGGCAGAGAATTGTCCGCGGATGCGGGTGCCCAGGGCCAGTTTTTTATTGAATTTGTAGCGCCCCACATGAGATAAATCATAGCGTTTCGGGTCGAAAAAGAGGTTATTGATGAGGGTACCGGCGCTTTCTTCTGTAGGCGGTTCACCCGGACGCAAGCGTTTATATACTTCGAACAAGCCTTCTTCACGGCTCTTTGAATTGTCTTTTTGTATAGTGTTAAGCAGTTTTTCTTCTTCGCCAAACACATCGAGAATTTCAGCATCGGTGCCCCAGCCCAAGGCACGCAGGAACTGCGTAATGGGCAATTTTCTGGTTCTGTCAATACGAACATTGATGACCGCACTGGCATCTGTTTCGTACTCCAGCCACGCACCGCGATAGGGAATCACTGTATTGGAATACATATTGTTGCCCGACTTGTCTTTCGATCGCACATAGTAAATGCCCGGGGAACGAACCAACTGTGAAACAATGACACGCTCAGCGCCGTTAATCACAAAGGTACCATGATCGGTCATGAGCGGAAAATCGCCCATGAAGATCTCCTGTTCTTTTACTTCACCGGTCTCTTTGTTAATCAGACGAACCTTTACTTTTAAGGCCGCAGAATAGGTGTTATCACGTTCTTTGCATTCTTCCACATCGTACTTGATGTTTTCAAGGTCGAGGGAATAGTCGATAAACTCCATGACAAGATTGCCCGTATAGTCGGTTATCGGGGAAACATCTTTTAGGACGTCACGAAGGCCTTCATTGAGAAATTGTTTGTAGGAACTCTTCTGGATTTCGATGAGATTGGGCATTTCAAGGGCTTCCCGGATTTTTGAAAAACTCATGCGGGTTGTCCGACCCAATTGCACTGGATGAACCATTCGTATCACCTCGTTAAGACACAGCGTTAGACTCGGCGGGTGTTCAGCGAAGACAAAAAAATACAGACGGAGAGAACCCGTGCTCTTGATTTTCCTATAGGAATTTTTCCTCCAGTTGGATTACCAAGTGCGCTTTCTCCCTATCCATACCATTTTGTCCCAGGTAGTTCTAATAGCGACCCAAGCCTCATATTTCAGAACCTTCCTTTTGGTGTCCGGTCAGGCAATGTGCAGCTTCATATCCTAGGAAATAAAACAGCTCACGCATTTTCCGCGTTGACACCTGTGCATTTTCCGAAGGTATTGCTCATTTTCATCATTTGTGCTACGATAACGAAAGAAACAAGGCTTCATTTCGTCAAGTCCTCCAAATCTGAAAAAGTGCATACCACGGGCTAAGTAATATAATGCAGTATGTAATTGTAACATACTCATATTCCAGCGTCAAGGAAACTTTTCGTGATGTGGTTTAATGTCTTTTCGTGATGTGGTTTAGTGTCTTTTCGTGACGTGGTTTAGTGTCTTTTCGTGACGTGGTTTAGTGTCTTTTCGTGACATGGTTTAGTGCAGCGTCACCTACTTATTCCTCCACACGTATTTCCATTGTATCGAAAACAACCTTTTCAAAAAACTGATCGCTGCCAAAAGTAGTTTTTCGAAAGCGCACATATTCCTTGGTATTTTTACTCAGCCACATGGGTACAGGAACTGACAGTTCATGGCTGACCAAAATTAGAAGTGCTTCAAGTTTATCCTGATAACCGCCAGATGCTTCCGGTACTGAACAGCTAACACTATTCAATATTGTCGGCCCCTTGTATAACTTCCCGCTCATTTTCATATGTTTTCCTTCCAATGAACCAGTATGGTCATTCACTCCTGTAAAATATGGTGTGTTCTTTCGTTTTTTCTGCTTTTCGTTTTTTTCTGCTTTAGGACCCTTAAATCCAAACCTTCCTTTTCATTCTACAACACCAGCGGGTTCTCCAGCGCTTCATATTACAACCCTGGCGGATTATCCAGTGCTTCATATTACAACACCGGCGGATTCTCCAGTGCTTCATACTAAAACACCAGCGGATTCTCCAGTGCTTCATATTACAACACCGGCGGATTATCCAGTGCTTCACACTAAAACACCGGCGGATTCTCCAGTCCTTCATAAAAGACCTGCATCATATACAGACCTCCTGCAGGTGCTGTTTTGCCGGCATCAGTTCTTTCACCTGTTCGCAGTGCAATTGCCATTGTTTCGATTTCTCGCTGGTTCCTTCCGATTTCCACCATCGTGCCGACCAGAATCCGTACCATATTATACAAAAATCCGCTCCCGCAAATATCAAAATTGATGCGGGCACCTTCCTGAGACCACTGGGCCGAATCAATCCGGCGGGTATATGTCTTTACGCTGTGCCCCGATGCACAGAATGCACGAAAATCATGATCTCCCACTACCTGTTCGGCGGCTTTCTGCATAGCCTGAAGGTTCAGCGAAGCCGCCACATGCCATGCGCGGCCTTCATGCAAAGGGGATCTTTGCGCTGCATTATAAATGCAATACCGATACCATTTCCCTGCCGCCGCCATTCGTGGATGAAAAGCAGATGGCACCTCATATGAGGAAATGACTGCCATGGACTTCGGTAAAAGGCTGTTCAGCGCATAGGCAAACCGTTCCGGGGGAATGGCTGAATCTGTCTGAAAAGAAGCAATTTGCGCCCATGCATGAACACCGGCATCGGTTCGACCGGCACCGGCTGGCATCACCCGTTCACCGGTCAATGCAAACAGTGCTTCCGACAGTGTCTGTTGTACACTGCCGGCATTTTTTTGGGCCTGCCAACCATGGAAGGCAGACCCGTCGTACGCCAGAACCAGTAAAATATTTTTCACGAATCCCTCTTCGCTGAACCGGATTTCTTCTATAGTTTGCCGCCCTATGGATGCGCATTTTTACAGTGTTCGCAAGCCTTTTTTCCCGGTTGCATTATATGCTATAATAGTGCAGCGGTCAATGAAACGGTGGTGATGTCATTTGATGACTGTAAAGGAGATAACCATGCTCAGTGGAAAAACTGTTCTCCTTCGCCCCATTGAAGCCGGAGAACTTGAACTTGTCTACAGACTGATCACAAATGTGAACAGCAAGGGTCTTTTTTGGCATTTGGACTTCCCTTCACACCAGTCTTTTCAAAAAGAATATGAAACAAACGGCTGCTGGGGACCGGATGAAGGTCGCGTTCTGATTGTGAAGAAGGGTGTTCCTTTCCCGTCACCTGAAGCGATGATTGGCGAGCTGATTTACTTCAAGGGTTTAGATTACCAGGACGGTTTGGAAATTGGCTATGAGATTTTTGATACAGCCAATTTCGGCAAAGGGTACATGACGGAAGCCTTGCAGCTTTTTTGCAGCTTCCTTTTCGCCGCCCGTCCCTTTCACCGCGTCCAGGTCAATTTGATGAAAGGGAATATTGGCAGTCGTAAAGTGGCTGAAAAATGCGGATTTATCTATGAAGGCACCATGCGGGGGGCAACATATCTTCGCGGAAAATATCATGACTTGGAATTGTTCTCATTGCTAAGGGATGAATGTTTGCCGCTGGAAACCATTTTATGCACAGAATAATACACAGGGGAGACGTTGCATATGGTCCATTGCATGCCGTTTGTGTGTGGAAGCGCAAATGGAACGATGAATGTTTGCCGTTGGAAACCATTTTATGCACAGAATAATACACAGGGGAGGCGTTGCATATGGTCCATTGCACGCCGTTTTATGTGTGGAAGCGCACAGGGAAAGGGTTAAGCCATGACATCAAAAAAGCCTTCTGATTCTGCTGTTGAAATGACTGAACTCATTTTGCCCAATGATACCAATCTGCTCGGTAATTTACTGGGGGGACGTCTCTTGCATTGGATAGATATTGCCGGTGCCATGGCCGCACAGCGACACTGCAATAACATTGTTGCCACAGCAGCCATTGACAGTGTTGATTTTAAGCAACCAGTTCATGTTGGGGACATTGTGCGGTTAAAAGCCACGGTGACCTGGGCTGGAAGAACATCCATGGAAATACGGGTCAACGTGCACGCAGAAGACTGTCGGTCCGGCAGTATGCGCTTCACAAACAGGGCTTATTTAACGTATGTTGCTATAGGTAGTGAAGGGCGTCCAACCTTGGTGCCTGCACTTGTCCCGGAGACGGATGAAGAACGTGAGTCTTACCGAAAAGCCGGGATACGACGTGAACATCGACTGCAGAGTCGGCAAAAAAATGAAGATTTACCATCCACTTAATAAAAAATCCGTAGCAATATAAACAGAACGAATACAAGTGTGCAAACAGCGGCAGATTTTAGATCAATGCCAGTGAACGCCAATGTTTTTAGTCGGGTTCTTCCTTCCCCACCCCTGTATCCGCGGGATTCCATGGCCTCCGCCAGTTCATCCGCCCTTTTAAACGCTGAAACAAAAAGGGGCACCAATACCGGTACAAAGCTTTTTACACGCTTGAACAAGTTTCCTGTATCAAAGTCGGCGCCACGAGAAGCCTGTGCTTTCATGATGCGCTCCGTTTCTTCGAGCAGCGTCGGGATGAAGCGCAATGCAATGGACATCATCATGGAAATTTCATGTACTGGAACGTGAATTCTTTTTAAGGGTTTCATCAAACTTTCAAGCCCGTCTGTCATGGACATCGGGGTTGTGGTCAGTGTCATCAAAGACGCTGTGATGACAAGCGTGCACAGTCGGAAGAATATTTTAACACCCATCGCTACGCCTTCATAGGTCATTGACACCGGGCCAATCGCATAAATGACCCGCCCGGGAATTAAGAATACATTCAAAACTGTGGTAAAAGCCAATAAAAACATCAGCGGCTTTAAGCCTTTGAGGGATTGTTTCACAGGTACCTGGCTCATTTTTAGTAAAAAAGCTGTCCAAAGCAACAAAAAAATGTACTCCGGTACAGATTCCATTAAAAATATCATGACCATAAAAACCCCGGTCAAAATAATTTTTGTTCGTGGGTCCATCTTGTGCATGACTGAGTTTCCGGGGATAAACTGTCCCAATGTAATATTACCGATCATGCGTCTCTCCATACAAGCTGTTCATCCACACAACAGCTTCCTCAACCGTTAAAATCGTCGGTAGTTTCACCCCGATTTTTTCACCTGCAGACAAAAACAATCGGGTGATGGCTGGCGATGTCAAATGCATCTTTTGTAATAGGGGCAACTGTCCAAAAATAACTTTTGGTTCATCCAATAAGGCCAAACGTCCTTCTCTGAAAACTGCAACACGTTGCGCATAGGCAGCAATATCCTCCATGTTGTGTGAAATCAGGATAATGGTCGTTCCCTCTTTTTCATTGAGTTCCTTGAGCAATTGCAGTACTTTTTTACTGCCTTTGGGATCCAATCCGGCAGTCGGTTCATCCAGAATTAAAACGGCGGGTTCCATGGCCAGAACACCGGCAATGGCAACGCGGCGTTTTTGCCCGCCAGACAGCTCAAAAGGTGATTTTACAAGCATCTCCGGTGTAATCGAGAGAAGAGCTGAGACCTTTTGTACCCGCACATCAACTTCACTGAGGGATAACCCGTTTTGAATCAGGCCAAACGCAATGTCTTTGTAAACTGTTTCTTCAAAAAGCTGGTGCTCCGGATACTGAAATATGAGCCCCACCTTTTTTCGCAAAGCCTTCAGGTTCTTCGCGTCAACACGGACACCCCCCACTTCCAAGGTACCGGATGTCGCTTTCAACAAACCATTCAAATGCTGCACAAAGGTGGACTTCCCAGAACCGGTATGTCCGATAACACCCATGATTTCACCCTGGAATATATCCAGTGAAACCCCGTCCAGCGCAATGCGCTCGTACTGGGTATCCGGCATGTAAACGTGTCTTAAGTCGCGAATACGAATATAGGGATGTCGGATAATGTTTTCTTTTTCAAGCGTTTTGACCGGAGCCAAAAGAAATGCCGTATCATCCCCGTCCATCAAACGTGCATAAGCCGGGCTGTTAAGCAATAAGCGCTGAAAAATCGCCTCAGCTTCGTCTATGTATACCGGGAGTGGTTCGATCGGGAAGCGCTCGGACGCCATGTGCTCCCAGAATGACGTTACCTGAGGTACATCCAAACCGGCTTCCCGCAAAAGACTTGTTTTCTGAAACACATCGCTTGGTGTGCCGGAAAGAATTTTCTTCCCGCCCTGCATCACCATCACGCAATCGGCTTCAACGGCTTCCTCCATGTGGTGCGTGATCAGGACAATGGTCATGTGGTGTTCCTGATGCAGCATTTTCATGGCTTTTAGCACTTCCTGACGGCCTTCCGGATCCAACATGGACGTCGCCTCATCCAGAACAATGCACTTAGGTTTCATCGCCAGGATACCGGCGATAGCAACCCGCTGTTTCTGCCCGCCCGAAAGCATGTGCGGAGAATGTTCTACGTATGGCGTCATCCCTACCGTCTGCAGGGCTTCATCCACACGGATTCTAATCTCAGCCTGTGCTATACCCAGATTTTCAGGACCGAATGCCACATCCTCTTCCACTGTTGTCGCTACAATCTGATTGTCTGGATTTTGAAAAACAACCCCAACCGTTTTTCGAATTTGCCAAAGGTGTGCTTCATCGCGGGTTTCCATGCCGTCAATCAGCACGATGCCTTCAGAAGGTAAAAGCAAGGCATTCATCAGGCGCGTCAAAGTGGATTTTCCAGAACCATTGCGGCCAAGGATTACCCAATATGAGCCCTCTTCTACCGTCAGACACATCTCTGAAACTGCCTGAACAGGAACACCCTCCGGAATATGTGACGGGTACTGATATCCTACGTGTTCCATTCTGATCACGTTCATGAAAACTCCTTAAGAAAAAGGAGACCAGACATACGTCCGCTCTCCTGTTCATCTGTCTTTGAATGGGTCACACATGCGCTGTGGCATGACAAGTTCAGCCTGAACTGATTTATTTTGTCAGTTCCAAAACAACAACCGGTGCACCATCTCCACGGCGTGCACCAAGCTTATAGATACGGGTGTATCCACCCTTGACTTCTTTAAACTTGGGACCGATTTCGTTCATCAGTTTGTTCGTCATGCTGATGGCATTGCCCTCTTCATCATGAACACGATAGAGCCAATTCATCATATTACGGCGTGCAGACAAACGTGTCGGATTGTCGATTTGACGCAAATCTTCTTTCTTCGTACGTTCAACGACTTGATATTTTTTACCATTCTTTGATGTCACTGTTTTGTATGACTTATAACCCTTGCTGTCCATTACGGGTGCACTGACCAAAACCGGCTTCGATGTGAAGTTGTCGCATTCTTTTACGGCAAGCGTAATAAGTTTTTCAGCAATATTCTTCACTTCTTTTGCACGTGTTTCCGTGGTTTCAATACGTCCATAATGGATAAATGAGGTGACCAGCCCTTTCAGCATGGCTTTTCGCTGATCGGTCGGCCGTCCCAGCTTCCTCTGTGTCGGCATTGTGTTTCCTCCCTCGATTCATTGATTTATCCAACAAGGCGCTTTGAAAACTGTTCAAGTCGCAATCTTGGATGAAGTTGTTGTTATTTTCTTATCCACCGCACCCATTAACCAGTGAAAACCAATTAATACTGTAAGGTTTGGTCAATTCAAAGCCTCTACTACTCTGTTAGTGTAAACGTCAGCGCCAAACCCATGGCTTCCAACTTCTGTACCACTTCTTCGAGCGATTTGCGTCCAAGATTTCTGACTTTCATCATATCATCTTCGGTTTTATTTGTTAAATCTTCCACAGTATTAATCCCAGCACGTTTTAAACAGTTGTAAGAACGAACAGACAGATCAAGTTCTTCGATGGTCATCTCCAAAATCTTATCTCTGGCCGGCTCACCCTTCTCCACCAAAATTTCGGCGTGTCGGGATTTCTCGTTCAAGTTGATAAACAGATTCAGGTGATCGCTGAGGATCTTCGCCCCCAAACTGATGGCTTCCTCAGGTGATAGACTGCAATCAGTCCAAACCTCAATCGTAAGACGATCATAGTCCGTAATCTGACCAACACGTGTGTTGTCTACCACATAGTTAACTTTGGTGCAAGGTGTATAAATGGAATCGATTGGAATAATACCAATCGGTTGATTCTGTGTCTTGTTTTTATCCGCCGCAACATAACCACGGCCATGGCTCACAGCAATCTCCATGAAGAAACGGTTGTTTCCTGAAATGGTTGCAATGTGCATCTCCGGGTTTAGAATTTCTACATCGGCATCCGTTTTAATGTCACCGGCTGTTATTTCGCCTTCGCCTTCATAATCGATGTACAGCGTTTTTGCTTCATCGCCATAAATTTTCAAGCGCAGGCCTTTCATGTTGAGGATAATCTCGGTCACATCTTCGACAACACCCGGTACTGTGGAGAATTCATGCAGAACACCGTCAATTTTTATAGACGTGACAGCTGCACCCGGCAAGGAGGACAACAGAATTCTTCGAAGAGAATTTCCAAGTGTTATTCCATATCCACGCTCGAGCGGTTCCACGACGAACTTCCCATAGGAATTGTCCCCAGAGGTTTCAACGCATTCGATCCTCGGCTTTTCAATTTCGATCATCAGTCAACCCTCCCTAGGTTCATTCTCTGTATACATGCCAAACCACTAAGGTTTGACACTGGTTGTTCCAGATGATTACTTCGAATAAAGTTCGACAATCAAGTGTTCCTGCAATTGCAAATCGACATCATCCCTTGCAGGAAGTGCAACGACTTTGCCTTTGAGGTTTTCCTGATCCACTTCAATCCACTTCGGTACAACCTTAGAACCTGTGATATCAAGGATTTCCTTGAAACGGATTGATTTTTTGCTCAGGTCACAAACATCAACAGTCTCCCCAACCTTCATGAGGTAGGAAGGGATGTTGACACGACGGCCATTCACGAGGAAATGTCCATGTGTAACCAATTGACGTGCTTCCGCTCTTGTGGAGCCAAAGCCCATTCTGTAAACAACGTTGTCCAGTCTGGATTCCAGCAATTGCAGCAATATTTCACCGGTAATTCCTTTTTTTACAGCAGCCATTTCAAAATACTTTCTGAATTGACTCTCCAAAATACCATAGAATCTTTTTGCTTTTTGCTTTTCGCGTAACTGAATGCCGTATTCAGATAGTTTTTTTCTTGCCTGGCCATGTTGGCCCGGCGCGTATGCTCTTCTGCTGAGCGCGCACTTTCCGCCGTAACAACGCTCTCCCTTAAGGAACAGCTTTTGTCCTTCGCGACGGCAAAGCTTACATGATGCACCTGTATATCTTGCCATGGATTCTTACACCTCCGTCAAACTCTTCTTCTTTTAGGCGGTCTGCAGCCATTGTGTGGGATTGGCGTGACATCTTTGATAAGATTCACTTCAAGTCCGGCTGCCTGTAAAGCACGTATTGCTGCCTCACGTCCGGAACCCGGACCTTTGACGTACACCGATACAAGACGGAGACCATGTTCCATGGCCGCCTTTGCAGCGGTTTCCGCAGCTTGTTGTGCAGCAAACGGCGTGCTCTTTTTGGAACCGCGAAAGCCGAGTCCCCCGGCACTGGCCCATGAGAGCGCGTTGCCCATTGTATCGGTCAACGTTACAATGGTATTGTTGAAGGAAGAGTGAATATGTGCAGCTCCCCGCTCAATATTCTTCTTCTCTTTTTTCTTTCTGGATCTTCTTACTACTTTTCCTGCAGCCATTTTCCGATCGACCTCCTGCTTACTTCTTCTTGTTGGCTATGGTCTTTCTTGGGCCTTTGCGCGTACGCGCATTGGTTTTTGAGCGCTGCCCACGTACCGGAAGCCCCATTCTATGGCGCAATCCACGATAACAACGAATTTCAATAAGCCTTTTGATATTGAGTGCGGTTTCACGACGCAGATCACCTTCGACGGCATACGACTTTTCAATCGTTTCACGCAACTTGCTAATCTCTTCGTCTGTCAAATCCCGAACGCGTGTGTCGGGATTGATGCCTGTAACACCAAGGATGTCAGAGGAACTGGTTCTACCGATTCCAAAGATATAGGTTAAACCTATCTCTACTCTTTTTTCCCTTGGCAAGTCAACACCTGCTATACGAGCCAATTTTTTGCACCTCCGATTTCGATCTTTGCGTTCATACTTGTTCTGATTATTTTTGATGTTGTAGCAACAAAGACACAATACAGCTATTGGAGTAATTGAGACACCAAAGTGAAAAGTGCATTTACGCTTTTATATGAAGATCGATCCGATATTATCAGATTTTTAGTTCATGCCTCCTCGGTGAGTTTGCATAAAACTTGCTGAAGATGCTATGCATATTCAGCTTTCTGATCAGCCGCACCATCACGATCTTTTCTTCCGGTTTTGCAAAGAGTTGGTTGCGGGACGGAAACTCCCATAAAATGATATTCTAATTCATTATCCTTGTCTTTGCTTGTGTTTTGGCGTTGAGCAAATGACCATCACACGGCCTTTTCTGCGAATAATTTTACATTTTTCGCAAATCGTTTTTACAGACGGTTTGACTTTCATTTCTGTATCCTCCATTCTTAACGATCAACTCACAGTGTTTATCTATCGTGACCCTAACTGACTCATTTTACAAATGAAGAATAGCGGTGAACATTCTTCATTTAAAAACCACAGCACAACTGTTCCTTCACAGCCTATCAAAGTTTTTTTTGCAGACATCGTGAAAATACGAACAACGAGACAGCCTAAGAAAAATGACTACTTTGCGCGCCAGGTAATGCGTCCGCGCGTCAGGTCGTATGTGGACATTTCAATGGTTACACGATCTCCCGGCAAGATGCGAATATAATTCATCCGGAGTTTGCCGGAGATGTGGGCCAATATTTCTATGTCATTGGGCAACTTCACTTTAAACATGGCATTCGGGAGTGCTTCCTGAACAACGCCCTCAAGTTCAATAATGTCTTCTTTGCCGCTTGTGTCTTTTGCCAAGGGATAGCCTCCTTTTGTCCGTTTGTGTGATGGTCTAGCGAACCCTTTGTTTGTCGTCGCTGTTTATGGTTGTTACCAGAAGCCCCTGCGATGGCGCAAAAACTTTTCCACTGTCTATTTCATTTGATTTTCTATCGTTGAACCCTGTGCTGCTGTTTCTGATATTGCCCGTTCATGGACGTACTGTTTTATGGATTCACGGATATCGCTGTCGAGCATTTTTCGACGACTGTGCATCTTTTCCATAAGGGTTTCGGCCACATGTTCTGTAATGTACACATGCTTCAACTTTTTCTTTTTGGGCTTCTCCAACCGTCGAATATGCCCATCCACAAGGAAAACATGTTGGTCATCTGCGACTCCTGTAATAACAAAGTACTTGCCTTTATCTCGTCCGGCCGTTGAACAGGCGTATTTTCCGATGTTGGATTCCACAGTTTCTCCCCTTGATGTTAAATGACAACTACCGATGATGAAAAAAATACAGGCACAAAAAAGCCATTTTTTGCGACTAACTATTATATTTTAATGGAAACGAGCGAGAATATCAAGGTTTATTTTATATTCAGTGCATTTTCGTCCATTTGCCAAGAGAAAGCACTTTGTTTCCATTTTTTTTGAACAAGTTTCACATTGTTGGTTTGCATATCTGTCTTTTATGGTACCCTGGGGTACACACATGCTGTATCATGGATTTACTTGTTATGCGACTTTTCAATACTGCCCGTTATGACCATATTTGTGTTAAAATGATGGGTCCCTGTTGCGTCACGGCAATGGTGTTTTCATAATGCGCAGATAATTTCCCGTCCGTTGTCACAACCGTCCACTTATCCGGTAAAACTTTCACCTTCCAAGTGCCGGCATTGATCATCGGCTCAATGGCCAAGATCATCCCTTCTGCCAGACGCGGTCCACGTTCCCGTCCGACATAGTTTGGGATTTGCGGTTCTTCATGCATTTCCGTGCCAATACCGTGCCCGACAAAATCTCTGACCACAGAAAAACCCGCTGATTCAACCAGTTGTTGCACTGCCTGCGAAATATCCTTGATGCGATTACCGGGAATTGCCGCCATCATACCTGCCTCAAAACTTTGTTTGGCCACCGATATAATTTTGCTTGCTGCCTCTGAAACAGATCCTACCGGAAAAGTACGGGCTGCATCCCCGTGATACCCATCCAAAATGGCACCAACATCCACACTGATAATGTCACCGTCCTGCAAAATACGTCCCCCTGGCAATCCATGGATAACTTCATCATTCACAGATACACAAATAACGCCGGGAAAAGGTATGCCGCCATAACTGTTGGGAAAATTCAAAAAGGAAGGGACTGCGCCGGAAGCACGGATTAGCTCTGCAGCTTCCTGGTTTAACGTTGCTGTTGAAACACCCGGGGCAATGATTTCGCCCATTCGCTGGTGCACCCGGGCAACAATTTCGCCGGCACGTTTCATTTTGTCAATTTCCCTCTGTGACTTAATTGTAATCATGTTTCGATTCCAATCATTTTAAGGATACGTTCTGTGGTCTCTGGAATAGATAATGTCCCGTCGATATCCCGTAACACGCCTTCTTTGGAATAAAAATGGACCAAGGGTTCTGTTTGGTTATGGTATGTTTCAATGCGACTGCGTACAGTTGATGCTTTGTCATCTTCACGGATGTAAAGATCAAGACCATCCGCATCACATTTCCCGGGCACTCTGGGTGGATTGCTTGTCAGATGATAGGATCTGCCGCAAGAGCACATCCTTCTACCGGACAATCGTTGTATAATCACCTCATCCGGGCAAACCAGATTCACAACAACGTCCATTTTTTTTTGATGCCTGTCCAGTATTTTCTCAAGCATTTCTGCCTGGTAGAGGGTTCTTGGAAAACCATCAAGGATAAAACCATTCTGACAATCTGCGTTTTTAAGCCGGTCTTCCACAATTTGTACAGTGAGTTCATCAGGCACCAGATTACCAGCATCAATATTTGCTTTGACTTGTAAACCCAGGGAGGTTTCGTTTTTGATGTTGGCTCTGAATATATCGCCGGTTGAAATATGGGGAATGCCAAGCGTTTCGGATAGGTTTGACGCTTGACTTCCTTTTCCGGCACCGGGTGGTCCGAGCATAATCATCTGCATGATTCATTCAGCCTTTCATATCCATTTTAAATGATGCGAAAACAACATCCGGAAAACCCTGCGGGCTTTCCGGATGCCGCTTACCGCTGAAAACTTATTCCAAAAAACCTTTGTAATGTCGCATAAGCAATTGAGACTCAATCTGCTTCATGGTATCCAGTGCAACTCCTACCATAATCAGCAATGAGGTGCCACCGAACCATAAACCCTGCACCTTTGTCACACCTTGTAAAATACTTGGGAAAATCGTAATGAGTGCAAGGAAAAGGGCACCAAACCAGGTAATGCGGTTCAATACTTTAGAGATATAATCAGATGTCGGCTTCCCGGGACGAATACCGGGGATAAACCCACCATTCTTCCGGATATTGTTGGACAGTTCAATCGGGTTGAATACCAAAACTGTATAGAAAAAAGTAAACAACATAACAAAGACTGCCAACAGAATGGTATAAAGAAAACCACCATTAAAATTTCTCAAAGTAGACCATATACCCGTGGAATTTGGAGCAACCAAATTGATAATTGTCGCCGGGAATGCCAGGATAGACATGGCAAAGATAATAGGGATAACACCGGATACATTGACCTTCATGGGAATATGGGTGCTTTGGCCGCCATACATTTTCCGGCCGACTACGCGTTTGGCATATTGTACAGGTATGCGACGTTCTGCCTGGGTAACCCAGACGACAAATCCGACAACCCCTGTAAATACAACCAGTATTGAAACGACGATGATGATACCAATGAGCACACGTCCTTCATCATTGTACCCGCGCACAATGTCCACAAGGGCTTTGAAGCCGGAGGGTCCACGTGAAATGATATTGACAAAAATAATCATGGACATACCGTTGCCGATACCATACTGGTTAATCTGCTCACCAAGCCACATGATAAATGCCGTACCCGCTGTCAGTGACAGTGTAATGGTCAAAAATGCCCATACGCCAGGTGTTGTAACAGCACTGCGGAAACCAATATACATGGCGGAAGCTTGAATAAAGCCCAGAATGACTGTCCCGTAACGTATCCATTGCGCGATAATTTTCCGTCCTTCTTCGCCTTCTTTTGATAGATGTTCCAATTTAGGAATGGCTATGGTCAGAAGCTGCATAATAATGGACGCATTGATGTAAGGGGTAATAGACATGGCAAAGATACTGGCATTTTGAAAAGCGCCACCGGCAAGAATATCCATGAAACCAAGGAGACTCCCCTGTCCGCTGACCATGTTCGACAATGCACTTCCAGATAAACCCGGAACCGGGATGTAGACACCTACACGATACAAGACAAGCAGCAAAACAGTCATAAAGACTTTTTTACGCAAATCCTGTATCTTCCAGGCATTTTTCAATGGAGCGAATATATTCTCCATGTCAAACCACCTCTGCCTTTCCTCCTGCAGCTTCGATCTTCTCTGCAGCAGTTGCTGTAAAACGCGCTGCTTTCACGTTTAGTTTTTTGGTGAGATTTCCGTTACCGAGAACAACCACACCATCAAGAATTTTCTTGATTATGCCGTTTTCCTTTAACAGTTCGGCAGTGATTTCAACGCCATTTTCAAAGCAATCCAAATCGGATACTTTAACTTCCGCATACACCTTCGCAAATTCATAGTTATTGAATCCACGCTTGGGTATACGGCGGTACAACGGCATCTGGCCACCTTCAAAACCGGGACGGACACCACCGCCGGCACGAGCATTCTGACCTTTATGACCTTTTCCGGCTGTTTTCCCGTTTCCTGATCCATGTCCGCGGCCTTTTCGTTTTGGCGCTTTCCGGGGCGCGCCCGGTTGCAATTCAAACAAGTTCACTGGGTACACCTCCCTTAATCTTCTTCAACGGTCACGAGATGCGAAACGCGGTTAATCATACCACGAATTTGGACATTGTCTTCTTGTTCAACAACTTGTCCAATTTTACGCAACCCGAGTGCGGCAACTGTTGCCTTTTGTTTCTCTAATCTCTTAATGGTGCTTTTGACCAATTTGATCTTCAATGTGCCCATGGTTGCCTCCTTACTCCAGAATTTCTTCCACTGTTTTTCCGCGCAACTTCGCGATCTGCTCCGCTGTGCGTAGTTTTGAAAGGCCTTCGATGGTTGCGCGTACCATATTGGTAGGGTTGTTGGAACCAATCGATTTTGTGGTGATATCATGGATACCGGCCAATTCCAGAACCGCACGAACCGGTCCGCCGGCAATAACACCGGTACCTTCGACAGAAGGACGAAGGAGCACTTGACCCGCACCAAATAACCCAAGGCTTTCATGCGGGATGGTTGTCCCGTTTTTCGGAACAACAATTAAATTTTTCTTTGCGTCTTCAATGCCTTTACGAATGGCATTGGGAATTTCAGCAGCTTTGCCGGAACCAACTCCGACATGCCCGTTTTCATCGCCAATAACAACAAGGGCACTAAAACGGAAATTACGTCCGCCTTTGACAACCTTCGTTACGCGACTGATATTGACAACCTTTTCTTTCAGGTCCAGTATGCTGGCATCAATTTTTTGCAAGGTCATTCCCTCCTTTGCTCCATTTTAAAACTGGAGGCCGGCTTCTCTTGCGCCGTCCGCAAGTTCTTTTACTCTACCGTGATAGATGTAACCGCCTCTATCGAATACAACATGTTCAATCTTTTTCTGCATTGCTTTTTCAGCAAGCAATTTTCCGACCAGTTTGGCCGCATCTTTGTTGCCGGAATATTTGCATTGACCCTTCAATGCTTCATCCAAGGTAGATGCAGCAACCAGGGTATTGCCTGTTGTATCGTCGATAATTTGTGCATATATGTGTTTCGCGCTTCTGAAAACCGCAAGCCGCGGTTTCGCAGTGGTGCCCGATATTTTCTTACGAACACGGACATGTTTACGAAGCCGGATCTTGTTTCTGTTAACAAGTTTAATCATCGCTTATACTCCCCTTCCTTTATTTCTTGCCTTTACCGCCGGTCTTGCCTTCCTTACGCAGAACGACTTCCCCGGTGTAACGGATGCCTTTGCCTTTATAGGGCTCCGGCGGACGTTTGCCACGAATTTGTGCGGCGATTTCGCCGACAACTTGCTTGTCTGCGCCCTTCACAATCACAAGATTCTGAGACGGCACATCAAAGGTAATTCCTTCGGGCTCATCCATTTCGACAGGATGGGAGTAGCCGAGTGTTAAAACCAGCTTCTTGCCCTGTTTCTGAGCTCTAAAACCAACACCAACAATATCCAGACTCTTTTCAAAGCCGGCAGAGGTGCCGATGACCATGTTGTTGAGCAGTGCACGGGATAAACCATGCAAGGCTCTGTTTTCTTTTTCATCATTCGGACGTTTCACCAAAACGGTTTTTCCATCCGCTTCCAAAATAATGTTTTTGTGAAATACTTGTTTCAAAGTGCCCTTCGGACCCTTGACCGTGACTTCCTGGCCATCGATTTTAACATCAACGCCTGCCGGTACGACAACCGGCATTCTTCCAATACGAGACATATTACCCTCCAGTCCTTAGATTGCGGATGCATGTGTCATGCATCTTTTTCAGAACTTCTTCTGAACACGTGCATCTAGAATTCAATATGTAGACACTGAATATTTTTTCATAGAATGTCTTTTACCCCTGTGATTACACAGAACAACGGGTTAAAAAATCTCTTACCAGACAAAGGCCAGCACTTCGCCACCAACACCCAGTTTACGGGCTTTTTTGTCGGTCATGATACCTTTGGAAGTCGAGACGATGGCAATGCCCAAACCGCCAAGTACGCGGGGCATCTCATCTTTGCCGGCATAAACACGTAGTCCGGGTTTGGAAATACGTTTAATACCGGTAATAATATTTTTCTTGTTTTCAACATATTTTAAGGTAATGCGGATCATGCCCTGCTTTTCGTCGGCGACTTCAGTAAAGTCCCGAATAAATCCTTCTTCCAGCAATATGGAAGCAATTTGCTTTTTCAACACAGAAGCAGGTACATCGACCGTTTCATGCCTTGAAGTTGCAGCATTACGAATTCTTGTCAGCATATCTGCAATAACGTCGGTAGCTTGCATGTTTTCAGACCTCCTCTCTTGATTTACCAGCTTGCCTTTTTCACGCCGGGGATTTGTCCTTTATAAGCCAGTTCCCGGAAGCAAATACGGCATATGCCAAATTTTCTCATGTAGGCATGCGGACGGCCACAGAGTTTGCAGCGGTTATAGCCACGTGTAGGATACTTTGGTTTGGCCTGTTGTTTCAATTTCATCGATAATTTTGCCATAATTGCCCCTCCTTAGCTCTTTACAAACGGCATTCCAAGCAATGTGAGCAATTCCTTGGCTTCCTCGTCGTTGGCGGCTGTCGTTACAAAAGTGATATCCATACCCCGAACCTTATCAACCTTATCATAGTCGATTTCCGGGAAAATTAACTGCTCTTTAACACCCATGGAAAAGTTTCCACGACCGTCAAATGAGTTGGGTGTGATGCCACGGAAGTCACGCACTCGCGGTAACGCAATGTTAAGCAGTCTGTCGACAAATTCATACATGCGGTTTCCACGAAGGGTTACTTTGCATCCGATATTCATACCTTCACGCAACTTAAAATTGGCAACCGATTTCTTCGCCTTGGTAATGATCACTTTTTGTCCTGTAATGGTTCCAAGCTCGGATGCAGCAATTTCGATGGCTTTGGGATTGTCTTTGACATCCCCGCAACCCATATTTAAAACAACCTTCACAAGCCTTGGTGTCTGCATGGCGCTTTTGAACTGAAACTTGTCCTGTAGCGCCGGTGCGACATCCGTTCTGTATTTATCCAATAATCTCGGCATTGACCGTCAACCTCCTTCGGTTAGTCTTTCTCGCCAACCACATCGATTGTTTCGCCGCATTTTTTACAAATACGGGCTTTAGCACCGCTGTCCAGCACTTTGTGGCTGACCTTTGTCGGCACATCGCATTTGCTGCAAATTAACATGACTTTGGATGCATTGATCGCCGATTCCTGGTGAATCAGTCCGCCCTGACGCATTCCCTGACGTGGTTTTACATGCTTTGTGACAATATTGATTCCCTCGACCAAAACTTTATTGCTCTCGGGGTCTTTGGATGGCACAACGGAAAGCACTTTTCCTTTTTTACCACCGTCTTTCCCATTGAGGATATAGACAGTATCGCCTTTTTTTACGTGAACTTTACCCATTTTCAGGAGACCTCCTCTCACAATACTTCCGGTGCGAGAGAAATGATCTTCATATAATCCTTTTCTCGCAGTTCTCTGGCGACTGGGCCAAAGATACGGGTTCCCCTGGGGTTACCATCATCTTTGATTAGAACAGCAGCATTTTCATCAAAACGAATGGTTGAACCATCCGAGCGCTTCAGCCCTTTGACGGAGCGAACGATGACCGCTTTCACAACTTCGCCTTTTTTAACAACACCACCGGGTGTTGCATTTTTAACCGAACAAACAATGATATCGCCAATGTTCGCATACTTGCGCTTGCTACCGCCGAGCACTTTGATGCAAAACAGTTCTTTGGCGCCTGTATTGTCGGCAGATTTCAGATATGTTTGTGTCTGTACCATACTCTGCGCCTCCCCTACTTCGCCTTTTCTACAATAGAAACCAATCTCCAGCGCTTGTCTTTGCTGAGTGGACGTGTTTCCATAACCTCTACTCGGTCACCGATGCCGCATTCATTGTTTTCATCATGCGCCTTCAGCTTATATGTGCGTTTGATAATCTTTTTATACAATGGATGACGTACGCTGTCCTCAATGGCAACAACAATCGTTTTATCCATTTTGTCACTGACGACACGTCCTTGTCTTGTTTTTCTTAATCCCCTTACTTCCACGCGAAACGAACCTCCTTCCGCTCATGACGGCAATGCCGCAATCATCTCTTAATCCCCAATTCCACTTCACGAATGACCGTTTTGACAACGGCAATGTTTTTCTTAACATCCTTCAGTTTCATTGGATTGTCCAGCTGGCTCGTCGCATGCTGGAAACGTAGTTTGAATAATTCAGATTTGAGAGCAGACAGTTCCTCGACGAGTTCGTCGCGGTTTTTCTCTCTCAAAGCGCTTAATTCAGTTGACTTCATTCTCTCCACCTACCTCTTCGTTACGTGCCACAAACTTGCATTTGACCGGCAGTTTGTGCATGGCCAGACGTAATGCTTCCTTTGCCAATTCTTCCGAAACACCTGCAATTTCAAACAGCACCCGGCCCGGTTTCACAACAGCGACCCAATGGTCAGGAGACCCTTTACCGGAACCCATGCGGGTTTCTGCCGGCTTCTTGGTCACAGGCTTATCGGGGAATATTTTAATCCAAACCTGGCCGCCACGTTTGATGAAACGGGTCATGGCAATACGGGCAGATTCAATCTGGTTACTGGTAATCCATGCGGGTTCTGTGGCCATAAGCCCGAACTCACCGTGCGATACCGTGTTTCCGCGGGTTGCTACACCGGTCATACGACCGCGGTGTACCCTGCGGTACTTGACTCTCTTTGGAATTAACATTATTTGTCTCCCCCTTCCCTCGTTTCTCTTTTCTTCGCGGGAAGAACCTCACCCTTATAAATCCAAACTTTGACTCCGATTTTTCCATAAGTGGTGCTCGCTTCGGCAAACCCGTAGTCGATATCGGCACGGAGTGTCTGAAGCGGAATGGTTCCTTCATGGTAGTGCTCTACGCGTGCAATTTCTGCACCGCCAAGGCGTCCGGAGCATTTGGTTTTAATGCCTTTCGCACCCGTTTTCATGGCGCGTGTCATGGCCTGTTTCATAGCCCTGCGGAAAGAGGTACGCTTTTCCAATTGTGCTGCAATACTCTCGGCAACCAACTGAGAGTTCTGGTCTTGCTGACGAATTTCCGTGATATTCAGCATGACACTTTTTCCTGTTTTTTCTTCCAATTCCTTACGAAGGGCTTCGATACCAGCGCCTTGTCGACCGATAACGATGCCTGGTTTTGCTGTATGGATATTCATTTTGATCTTGTTCGCAGCGCGTTCAATTTCAATACGGGCAATACCGGCTGCAAACAGTTTTGTTTTGACATACTTGCGAAGCATCACATCTTCGACAAGGTATGTACTGAAGTCTTTGGCGTTTGCATACCATTTGGTATCCCAGTCTTTGATTATCCCAATTCGTAACCCATGGGGGTTAATTTTCTGACCCATACCTACCTCCTTAAGCCCTTTCCTTCAGTACCAGCGTTAAGTGGCTGGTTCTTTTACGAATGTGGAAAGCCCTTCCTTGTGCACGTGGCATCACGCGCTTCATTGTCGGGCCTTGCTCTGCATAGCATTCGGCGATAAACAAACGATCCCGATTGAGGCCGTTGTTGTTGACCGCATTGGCTTCTGCAGACTTCAGGAGTTTGATCAGGATTTCAGAAGCATTGCGGGAAGAATAGGTTAAGATTGCAGTAGCTTCATCAATCCCTTTGTTGCGAATAATGTCCAGCACCAGCTTTGCCTTACGACTGGAAACCCGTGCATGCATAACCATCGCACGTCCTTCATCTTTGCCGATCCCAAGAACTTTCTTTTCTTTCTTGGTGAGAATCGGAAGCTTTTTGGACTTTCTTTGAATTTTACCATATTTTTCGAGTAACTCGTCTTTATTCGCGAGCAACTCACTTTTTGACATTACTTTCCTGCCCAAGAGTATTCCTCCTTCCAAATGCGACGCGCATTAGCGTTTTTTGGAGCTTTTTTCATTTTTGCCGTGTCCGCGATAGGTGCGGGTCGGCGCAAATTCACCAAGCTTGTGTCCAACCATGTCTTCAGTGACATATACCGGAACATGTTTACGTCCGTCGTGGACGGCAACGGTATGACCGATAAACTGCGGGAAGATGGTGGAGGCACGGGACCAGGTCTTCAGTACCTTCTTCTCGTTTTTGTCGTTCATATCTTCAATTCTTTTTAACAACCTTTCACTGACGAAAGGTCCTTTTTTTAACGATCTACTCACGGTGGAAACCTCCTCTCGCGCGGATTATTTCTCGTTACGTCTCTTGGTTATAAACTTACTGCTTTGCTTGTTCTTTTTGCGGGTTTTGTATCCGAGTGTCGGTTTGCCCCAAGGGGTAACCGGTCCGGGCATACCAATTGGCGAGCGACCCTCACCACCACCATGCGGGTGGTCATTCGGATTCATAACAACACCACGAACCGTTGGGCGAACACCCATCCAGCGTTTCCTGCCGGCTTTACCGATGGAAATATTTTCATGGTCCAGATTACCCACCTGGCCAATGGTTGCTTTGCAGCGCAACATGATGCGGCGCATTTCTCCAGACGGCAGTCGAACCAGCGCATAGCCGTTGTCCTTACCCATGAGCTGTGCCATATTGCCGGCAGAACGAACCAGTTGTCCGCCTTTGCCGGGCTTTAACTCCAGATTGTGGATAATGGTACCGACCGGAATGAATTCCAGCGGGATGGCGTTGCCGGGAACGATATCTGCACCTTGGCCGGACACAATGGCATTACCAACCTTAAGGTTGTTGGGTGCCAGAATATAGCGTTTTTCACCATCTGCATAGACCAAAAGAGCAATGTTGGCAGAGCGGTTTGGATCGTATTCGATGGTGGCAACCTTTGCAGGCACGCCATCTTTATCGCGTTTGAAATCGATAATACGATACTTCTGTCTGTTGCCACCGCCCTTGTGGCGAACGGTGATTCTTCCGTAAGAGTTACGACCTGCATTCTTCGAGATTGGCGCGAGCAGGCTTTTTTCCGGCTCTGTTGTGGTAATTTCCTCGAAGGTAGAAACAGTCATGAATCTTCTCGCAGGAGATGTTGGTTTATACTTTTTGATTGGCATCTTATACACTCCTTTACTGTGGCGTTCATCCCGTTCGCAGGCTGACTGTATGGCCTATATATCAGGGATGCCACATGCTTCGCAACGGTTGGGTGCCTATTGTGACACACCGAACTCTTCAATCGAAGTCTTGAATTTTTTTGCATTGGTCGTTTGTTTTTTACCCTTTGTCAGGTAGGCAACCGGTTTTGCTGCCGGATCGATTTTTACCAGTGCTTTTTTATAAGAGGGTTGGAACCCACTGTGAACACCCTGGCGTTTTTCCTTGCCATCATATTGCATGGTATTGACGGCCAATACTTTCACCTGAAAAAGTTTTTCAACAGCTTGACGTATTTCCGTCTTGGTGGCTTTCGTATCGACAATGAAGGTGTATTTCCCCTCTGCGATATCGATGTTGCTCTTCTCCGTAATGTACGGACGAAACAAAATGTCTTCCGCGCGTTTCATTATGCGAACACCTCCTCGACCTTGGCTATGGCATCTTTGGATATGATGAATTTGTTGTATTTGAGAATGTCATAGGTATTGATGGTGTTGACATAGGCTGTCTTCACATTCTCAATGTTCCTCGCACTCTTCGCAATAATGTCATCCACAGCCGGCATCACAATGAGTGCCGATGAATTGACATTTAAGCTTTTCAGCATCCCGACAAGTTCCTTTGTCTTAATCGCAGACAGGGAAAGGGTGTCAAGAACGATGATGTTGTTTGCAAGCAATTTACTGGTAAGGGCGCTCTTAAACGCGAGCCGTTTCACTTTCTTTGGGATGGTGTACCGGTAACTTCTCGGCTTTGGACCAAGAACAACACCGCCACCAACCCATTGTGCAGAACGCGTGGAACCTTGTCGGGCACGCCCCGTTCCTTTTTGACGCCACGGTTTACGACCGCCGCCGCGTACTTCGTGTTTCGTTTTTGTGGATTGAGTACCTTGACGGGCATTTGCCAAAATGTTGACCACAGCAGTGTGCATGGCCACTTCATTGACTTCTGCGCCGAATATTGCATCGCTGAGGTCCATATTGCCAACGACTTGGCCTTTCATGTTAAATACATCTACTTTCGGCATTCAAATAATCCTCCTTCCAATTCGATAGGCTTAAGCCTTGACTGAATCCCTGATGACAAGGAGACCTTCTTTTGCGCCTGGAACTGCGCCTTTGACAAGCAACAGACCACGCTCGGCATCCACCCTGACAACGGAAAGGTTCTGAACAGTGACGCGTTCGGCACCCATATGCCCCGGCATACCCTTACCTTTGAAGATACGGGACGGGTCGGAGTGTGCACCCATGGATCCAAGACCACGATGGTAGCCTGAACCGTGGGACATTGGTCCGCGTGCTGTATTGTGACGTTTTACGGTTCCGGCAAAGCCTTTACCTTTCGAAATACCGGAAACATCAATTTTATCTCCGGCTGAAAACATTTCTTCAACCTTGATGGTTTGTCCGACATTCAGAGAGGACATATCCTCGAGTTTAAACTCGCGCAGGAATTTGTTAGCGGAAACACCTGCTTTTTTGAATTGTCCTTTGTCCGGTTTGTTCACCCTGCGTTCTTTGACGTCCGCGTAGCCGAATTTCACCGCTTCATAACCGTCGATGGCCATTGTTTTTTTCTGAACGACAGAAATCGGCCCTGCCACTATGACAGAAACCGGAATCATTTCACCGCTTTCAGTAAAAATTTGGGTCATACCGACTTTCTTTCCCAACATGCATTTTTTCATTATTTGTTTACCCTCCTGTCATTGGTTCGGATGCATTGTCCGAACGTAACATTATTATTGTAAGAACCGGGGTATCCCGGATTCTATCAACCAGTTTTAGAGCTTGATCTCGATATCGATACCGGCCGGTAAATCCAAACGCATCAACGCGTCCACGGTTTTCGGGGTGGGCATCAGAATGTCGATGAGCCTTTTGTGGGTACGCATTTCAAACTGTTCACGCGCATCCTTGTATTTGTGCGGGGCACGAAGTATGGTCATAATTTCTTTCTCTGTTGGCAGCGGCACGGGTCCGGATACTTTTGCACCGGTGCGTTTGGCTGTCTCAACAATTTTTTCGGCAGACTGGTCGAGAACCTGATGATCATATGCCTTCAACCGAATCCTGATTTTCTGTTTGTTCGCCATTGTGGGCCTCCTTAAAATACTGAATTTTGCTGGCGCAACAAGTGATTTTCAACTACTCACCCGTGCGTATCATGCCTTCCCATAACAAAAGCCCGAGGTTTCCCCAGGGCTGCAACGCAAAGACACATGCCAACGCACGATCGATGTAGAGTGACTTGTCGCCCGGTTTCATAGAATCGGACATTCTCCGCCACAGTTCCCAGATAAAATCTGCCATCTGTGGTTTCATAGTATGCCATGTCACAGCAAGAGTTATTATACAGGAAGAAATC
>JBBRWP010000008.1:0-31474 GCA_038249175.1 Acetivibrionales bacterium | reverse complement strand
GCGGACTTCATCACACTGAGAACGTTCTCGGGATAATCTTTTGGATATCGGATGAAATTCGGATTCCAGGTCAATTCGTATCCGGGAAAGTTATAATTGGTGGCCATGTCTATTCCCTCCGGATATGTGTATTGATCCGTCCCGACAGCGATGAAATTTTTTCCCTCAATCCCCCATTCAATCAGATCGTGGTTTTCAGTGGATGCAAACATCCAGTCGAAGAACATCATGATGCGTTCTGCTTTCGCATCGGATGTCGTCACGGGGAGGCAGATGAAATTCCACGCTGTGTAGGATCCTTTTTTCATGCCCGCGAAATTTTTGGCGCTCAGCGGATCTGGATCCCAGATTTCAAGCTTGGCACCTGGCACCGACTGGGTCAACCCGGAAATAACCGTGTTGTACTGTGCTGCATCCCAAAAGAAGGAAGCAGCCTTGCCGGCCGAGAAGGTTCCCTCGACGTCATCACGTGTAATGACATCCTTTTCAATGTAGCCCTTTTCATACCATTCCCGTACCTTGAGCTGTGAGGAATAGTCTGCTTTGTTGTACGGTGACGGGAACTTGGCATAGGCCGTATTCGTTTCTCCAGAGATGACGCTGTCCACGATGGCATAGTCCTTGATGAGAAGTTTTGCAGTAATCCCGGGAGCCAGCTCCGTGGACCAGATACCGGCTTCCACTTCGCCGATGGCCTTTTCAGGATTCTGTATGTCGATGATGCTGGACGCTCCGTAGGACCCGTCCTTTTTCATGACAAAAGGAAACATGGATTTCTCATTGTCCGCAATCGCCTGCAGATAGGCTTCAAACGTGGTCAGATCGACCACAGGGTCCACACCGTACTTCTCCCGCAAGTCACCCCGCAGGAAAATCATACCGGATCCGCCAAAGGATTGCGTCAACGGAATGCCATATACCTTGTCGCCCTCAGCGCCCATCAGGTTGTTGGAGAGGTATACCTTGTCAAAAGAGGCTTCCAGACCAGGATATTTGCTGTTGGAAAAATAGGATGTCAGGTCTCTGTAGTTTCCCTGCAGAATGAACGTATTCATATTCATCCAGGGAGCGTCGAAACACATGTCCACTTCCTGCCCTGCGGACAGCTTCAGTTTGATGTTGTTCGGGTAGTCGCCCTGTGGCATCCATTTGAAATTGATGTTCAGGTTGAGTGATGTTTTGGTGACTTCCTTGAATTTCGTCATCACTTCATCCAATTGATTGGGTTTGTTTCCCCAAAGGAAGAGATTGACATCCATCGGCTCAAGGGCTCCGTTGTTAGCTGTTTCACCGGGTGTGCTTCCTGTTGTGTCGGAAGATCCGCAGCCCGCGGTGATACTGGCCATCATCATGAACGCAAGGATGAGCAGGCCTGCTTTTTTGAGAATATGTCGTTTTTTCATGGATAGTTCCTCCTATTTGTATTGAATAGACATGGGGTATAAATCTGAAAATGCGCAGCATTTTCAGTAAGTTTTGTGCGAACCCAACGAGAACGCATGAGGCATAAATGTGATTATCCCTTCACGCCGCCAACCTTGAGGCCGCCTACAAAATACTTCTGCAGGAAGGGATACAGGAATATGATGGGACCGATGGTCACGATGGCCGTGGCCAGCCGGATGGTGTAGGATGGGGGCAGGACCGTACCGGCAGAAGCCCCTTCCCCGGCAATTTGTGTGGCGGTATTGATGTTGCGGATAATCCGCATGATGATGTACTGCAGTGTGAACAGTTTCTCATTGTCGATGTACAGCATGGCTTCTACCCAAGCATTCCAGTAACCGGGCGCATAGAAAAGGCTCACGGTGGCAATCGCGGGTAACGAAATCGGCAACACAATAATCAGCATGATAAGCCACTCATTGGCGCCTTCCAGTCTTGCGGATTCCTTGAGCGCATCGGGTATGTCGTTGAAGAAATTGCGTAACAGGAACATGTTCCACGGATTGATGAGAGAAGGGATGATATAGACCCAAATCGAATTGGCGAGATGTAGATACCGTGTGATCAGAATGTAGGTGGGTACAAGTCCTCCGCTGAAAAGCATCGTAAAGTAGAAGAAGAAGGCGAGGCTGTTGCGGTATTTCAATTGTTTGCAGCTGATGGCATATCCGCACATGGCCGTGGTCAGCATGCTCAAGGCTGTACCAACCAATGTCACGAAGATGCTGACACCATAGGCGCGAGGGATCGTATCGGAACGAAATATCGCTTTGTATGCATCCAGGGACCATTTTTCCGGAAACAGACGATAGCCCGTCCGGATCAGGGTCGCCTCATCTGTGAGGGACGCAGTGATGACCAGAAGAAATGGCGTGAGGCAGAGGATGGCGAAGAAGGCGATGAGAAGTCCGAAGACAATCGGAACCATTCTGTCACCCTTCGAGATCAGTTTGGATTTTGGTTTGAACGTTGCATTCACTGATGACATCTGTTGAGTACCCCCTTAAAAAATCGCTGATTCCGGACTGTATTTTTTGGCCAGCTTGTTTGTCACGATGACCAGAACAAAGCCGATCAGCGACTGATACAGACCGACTGCGGCACTCATGCCCATGGATCCGGACGTTCGGATGGAACGGAAAACATAAGTGTCGATGACATCGGTCGTGGGAAACAGAATGGCATTGTCGCCGATCAAGGTGTAAATCATGCCGAAGTCACCGTAGAAGATACTGCCGACGCTCAGAATGGTCAGGAGGATGACGGTGGTCTTCAGCAAGGGAATCGTGATCCGGAAAATCATCTGCATACGGGAGGCGCCGTCAATACGCGCCGCTTCGTAGATACCGGTGTCGATCCCGACAATGGCTGCCATATAGATGATGGCCCCGAAGCCGGCACCTTTCCAGATTCTGATGATCACAAATATGAGTGGCCACACGCCCGGTTCGGAGTAAAAACTGATAGGACTGCCGCCAAGCATGGCGATCCAGCGGTTAATGTAGCCCCCATCACTTCCGACAAAGGCTTGTGCGAACATGGCAATGACAGCCCAGGAAATGAAATTTGGAAAGATCATCACGGATTGGTTGAACCGGACGAACAGGTTCTTTCCCAGTTCGACCAGCATGATGGCGAGTGCAATTGCAGCAATGGTTCCAGTTACAATGAAAAGGACATTCAACCACAGCGTGTTCACGGTAATCTGCAGCCACTGCGAGCCCCTGAAAAAATAGAAGAAATTTTCAAAGGCGACGAATGTGCTTCCAAAAATGCCCTTGATGGGGTTAAAGTCCTGAAAGGCAATCAAGATGCCAACCATCGGGATGTACTTGAAAAGAAGGGTCAGCAGAATTGCGGGGACGGCCAGCATGTAGAGCCAGAAATTTTTTTTAATTTCTACAAGAAAACCACTTTTTTTTCGGGAGAAGCTTTTTTCGGACATAGGACTCTCCTTTCAATCACCTTTTTTTATCTCAACCCGGCCACTTCCAACGCGGTCAGGACAAACGCATTCCAACTGAACACCCGGGCGGATGGCCACCAGCAACCAGGAACCGTCAGGTCGGTCGGGAGAAATTCATGACTGAACGGTTCGTCTTCATTCAAATTGATTTCAGCATCCAGTCTTTTTAATATCCTGTCTTTTGCCACAAGCCATCCGTGTTTCAGACCGCACACATAGGCCATGATTTCTTCACGCATCCAGCTGCCACCATTGTAATAAATGCCGTTCGGCCAGAAGAAGCCGGGATCGCAGGGAATGTCCTCCCGTGTGAAGTACCGGTTGCTTACATGTCCCATAAAGTGCGCACAGTCTCCTGTCAGAGGAATGTGGTCCAGGGTGCCGATGACAGCGGTGTCACTTAGCATGGGCCTGTCCCACAGCCAGATGGAGACGAATTCCGGCATCAGATCTCCGGTGGAAATGGCGTAGGGATGCAACCGGTCGTTCACCAGATATCCAAGGGGTTCCTGGTAGAATGCGCGATAGCCTGCGATGGCTCGCTCAATTTGATCATTTGCTACAGGGAGCCCCAAGTCCCGGGCTACCTGAAGCGTGACGGCCCAAACGCCCTGATTGACGGAAAGATCGGATGTCTTTCTGTCCCCCTGATAATTCGTGACATCGTTCTGTCCCAGCACATAATGGGATTTGCAGATTCCGGAATGCTCGCTGTCAAATTCGTGCACACAAAAGTCAAAGGCCAAAGAGATTTTTTCCATGGGAGGCGCGATATTGTATTTTTTCTGATTGATCAGAGCCCACCAAAGCCATTCGCAGGTGGCTTCGTTTCCTTTTGCTTCGTTGCTTCCCATGAACGGCGTCACGATGGTTCCGATGCAGCCCTCGGCTTTCTGTGTGCCCCCCCAACGGTTGAAAACTTTTTCGGACAGATCCCTGTCGTTTACACCACAAATACTCCAGAATGAATCCCGGTTGTACATGTCAGGGGCATAGTTGATACTGGGTACGTTCAGCGGGGTGAAGTCTTGATGGCTGGTAATCCAGGTCAGCATCTGCATGTCCGCGAACAAAACCTTTTCGGCGTTGCTTCCTGAAAACCCCAGACCCTCCGCCAGAAGCAGCTGGCTGGCCAGTCGGAGTTCACGGATTGATTCGGCAGGTTGGGCAAACAGGAAAGTGTTCTTGATTTCGGCTTGACCCATGAGGAGACGATGATAAGGACGTTCTTGCCCTTTGTGATGGGTCATCTTGAGATCGCGAATGTTCAGTTCACCGTTTTCCACATCGGTTGTCTGCCATATTTTGATCAGGGAAATGCGCTTTTCGGTATCAGATAGAAAGAAACTGTCTTCAAAGGGTTGCCAGACCTCCCGACTTTGTGGAAGTTCGTCCTGATAGTGGAAGGCACGGACTTCGCTTTCAGGCACTTCCTTGAACACGTGAAGGCTGCTGTCACCGGCTGCTTGCGGCTGAAAGAGATTAGGCGTCTCCTTGAGTACACGAAGGCTGACGGGTCCGTCTGATTGATAAGAGAAGGAAAGGGTGAAATATCCATCGGATAGCATGTAGGGAATGAAAACCCCGCAGTCGGGTCCGCCATGGATGGTGAATGGGCCATCAATCCCTTCGGCCAACCTGCTGTCGTTATGCATCAGCCAATTTGATGATGGAAAAGGCGCAAGGATGGCGCTTTCTCCTCTTGAGAAGTCGGACAGGCAACCGAACGTCAGACTGATTTTTCCGTCCTCCATGCTGAAAAGTCGGGCATCACTCATTTCACGTAGTGCGGTGAACCCTTTCATGCCGGGATTCGGCCTTCTTCGAACATTTTGTGTCCAGAGATTTCGATGGCCCGCATCGGTCAGAAGGCCCACGGCAGTGCCTTCCCGGGTCAGAAAACCGGCGGCTGGATAGGTGCCGTGAATCCACCCGCCTTTGTGGTCCGGATTATCAAAACTCCAGCAGCGGACTGGATCAGGTACGGGAGAAAGTGTTTCGCTGATTTGATAAAAAAGCAGGGGGATATTGGACTGGAAAATTCGAACCGTTCGCCGGACGACATGGTCGTTCACGAAGTCATACTTCAATTCCAGAAAAATTTTCGTGCAGAGAATCCCGCAGTCGATCTCACCGCTCAGCAGGTGGGTGCCGTCCACCTGCTTATATTTCCCGGCTTTCCATCCGGTATACTCTCTCCGGATGGAGCGGTCTTCATTTTCGATAATCAAGTCGATCTCACCGTCGACATGCGTGGAAATCGGAACGCTGTCATAGTGAAAATCAGAATAATAGAGTCCTTTGGAATCGGTCAGGATTGATATGGAAACGCCTTGCTGCATTGTAATTACTCCTTGATGGGGTTCAAACGGGGTGCACGTTTCACGAAAACGTCATGCAAATGACAGAACACGCCTGCGCATTGCAAGGCGGTCTTGCGATTTGTACAGCAGGATCGCAAAATGATGAAACGAGTCCGCGAGTTTTGATACGGATACGCAGGGTGTGAAACGGGTCCGCGAGTTGTGAAACGGATACACAGGGTGTGAAACGGGTCCGCGAGTTGTGAAACGGATACACAGGGTGTGAAACGGGTCCGCGAGTTGTGATACGGATACGCAGGGTGTGAAACGGGTTCGCGAGTTGTGAAACGGGTATGTAGGTTATTTATCAGAATCAGGCAGAGGCGCTGCCTTCGAATGGAATCGTCCACTAGTTTGTAACCGGCTAAGTTGTATATACCACAATTGAGATTGTGTTGAAACAATTATTTCTGACGTGTTCTCATCATGAAAAGATGGGCTTACAGGATAGAATACGTAACCGTGCAGCGGGAAAAGGATTTTCTTGCTTTGTTGTGTATCTGGTGGCATCATGGAAGGAGTGAGCACTCTGACCGAATTTTGCGAACGCAACGAGGACGCATAGGGTATAATCTGAAAAGGGGCAACATTTTCAGCAGGTTTTGTGCGAATACGATGAGGATTCATGGGGTATAATCTGAAAATGTGCAACATTTTCAGCAGGTTTTGTGCGAATACGATGAGGATTCATGGGGTATAATCTGAAAAGGGGCAACATTTTCAGCAAGTTTTGTGCGAATACGATGAGGATTCATAGGGTATAAATCAGACAGTCAACAAAAAGCATCTAAAATAGACAGGTTTTCAGGGGCACGAGAAGCATCTAAAACAGACAGGTATTCAGTGGCACGAAGAGAAAAGGAAGAAACCATCATTGCTATATTTACATGAAAATTGAAACGTTTTAACAGGAGGATTTTATGAGCTTGCTGGGTTTGGACATTGGCACCACAGGGTGCAAGGCTACCGTGATTGAACCTGACGGAACGGTTCAAGGGGAGGCCTACAGGGATTACCCCCTTATATCGCCAGGACAGGGATGGCAGGAAGTCGACCCGGGTCAGGTGTGGAACGCAGTGGTTGCAGTGATACGTCAATGTCTTTTAAATAGTAAGGCTTCTCCGGTATCGGCCGTCAGCGCATCCTCATTCGGTGAAGCTGTTACACCCATAGACAGGGATGGTAACGTGCTTAACAACAGCATCATTTACATAGATCCACGCGGTATTGAAGAAGCCAGGTTTCTAGGCGACAAAATCGGTTTTGACAGAATGACGGCCATCACAGGCGCACCTGTTCATTCCATGTACAGCATCGGTAAGATTATGTGGTTGAAGAGGAACAGATCTGACGTGTTTGAAAAAACATGGAAATTCCTTTTGTTTGCCGATTTTATCTTGTTTAAATTGGGAGCCAAAGCGCACACGGATTACTCGCTGGCGGCAAGAACCATGGCTTTTGATGTTGTCAATAAAAAATGGTCCAGTGAAATACTGGCGTGTGCAGGGGTAGATGAAGATAAATTCGCAGAACCGGTTCAGGCGGGTACCATTGTGGGTGAGGTATCTGAAAAGGCAGCCTCGGAAACCGGTTTGCCAAAGGGAGCCGTACTGGTTGCAGGTGGCCACGATCAGCCTTGCGCGGCGCTTGGTGCAGGTGTTATTCATGGCAACATTGCGGTGGACGGCATGGGTACGACGGAATGCATCACCCCCGCATTTAATAAGCCTTTTATATCCAGTGAAATGGCCGCAAACAACCTGGTGTGCGTGCCCCATGTCAAGAGGGACATGTATGTTACTTATGCCTTTTGCTTTACAAGCGGTGGTCTTCTTAAATGGTACAAAGATCAGTTTGGTGGTGAAGAGCAGAGGCAAGCTGAAAAAGATGGTAAAAATGTATATGACGTCATTATAGACAATTCGTCTTCGAACCCCACAGACATCTTTGTGCTGCCTCACTTTGCCGGTGCAGCCACACCGTATATGGATACCCATGCTATTGGAGCCATTGTTGGGCTTCAGATGAACACAACGCGGGCACAATTTGCACGGGCGTTGCTTGAAGGTATGACCTATGAGATGATGATCAATATGGAACGGCTGAACCAATCGGGCCTTGAGGTTTCCGAACTTCGTGCTGTCGGTGGACTTGCAAAATCAGAAAAACTTTTACAGTTAAAAGCGGATATGATGGGTAAAAAGTTTGTTTCTCTCCATGTTTCTGAAGCAGGAACGTTGGGAGCGGCTATCCTGGCGGGCACGGCCTCGGGGATCTACTCATCGCTGGAACAGGCTGTTTCAACACTTGTCCGTGTGAAGAAAGAGTACTACCCTGAACCCGCTATCCACAGTATTTATCAGGAGAAATTTGAGTGTTATAAAAAGATATATCCGGCCATAAAAAGTATTTATTCATGATGTTCACGTAAAAACGTTCATTTTGAAGTCAATGCGATCTGCAACAGCAAAATGAGGCAATCATGCCACAGGTTTTCACTAAAATCATTTGTTTTCAATCAGTTTTGTTTCCTCCGGAGCCAAAACTGGGGTTCTTACACCAGATTCATTCATCTTTAAAATAATGGTGACAACGATACAACGACGCACCGGCAAAGAGGAATTTATGAAAAGATCCAACAAAAAGAAATTGCACATGGTGGGCACCACGCATTTCGATCCCGTCTGGCTTTGGACATGGGATGACGGCATGGCTTCCATTCGTTCCACCTTTAGGGCTGCTTTGGACAGAATGGATGAAGATCCGGATTTTATCTATTCCTTCAGCTGCCCGCCTGTTTTTGAATGGATTCGGCAGGTGGATGAAGATCTTTTTGAACGTATTCGTAAAAGTGTTCAAAAGGGCCGCTGGCAACTGGTCGCCGGCTGGTGGCTCGAGCCTGATTGCAGTGCCGCTTCAGGGGAAAGCTATGTTCGCCAGGGCTTGTATGGGCAGCGTTATTTGCAGCAGCATTTTGGGTTGATGTCAAAAACAGTATTCAACAGCGACAGCTTCGGCCATAGTGCCATGCTTCCGCAGATTGTCAAAAAATCAGGGATGGATTACTACGTCTTTTGTAGACCCGATAGCAGTGAACGAATGCTTACTGATCCTTTGTTTCAATGGCAGAGTGCGGACGGAAGCAGCCTCCTGGCCATGCGCTGCGGCAGCGAGGCGGGAAACGGCTGGTGCAAAGACACCGACCAGGCCATTGCCAAATCGGCGGAAAGCCTGGATCACTACGAGCATGATCTCATGGTGCTCTATGGGGTTACCAACCATGGCGGAGCACCCACAAAAGAAGCCATTGCTCTCATTCATACCCTGCAACAAGATGAAAGCAAGCCTTATGATATTCAATTCAGTACAACCGATGACTTCTTTGAATCACAGGATGCCGGCCTGCTACCCATTATATCGGGAGAACTCATGGTCGACAATTTCGGTGTATTCAGTAATTTTACCGAAATAAAGAAAAACAACCGTTTGGCTGAATATGCGCTGCTAAACGCTGAGAAAGCTGCTGTGCTAAACAAACTGCTTAATCACAAGCCTTATCCTTCTGAAAAACTGACCCAAGCCTGGAAAGACCTTCTGTTCAACCAGTTTCATGACATCCTCGGCGGTGCCTGCATCAAGAATGCCTACTGGGATGCAAGAAACCTGCACGGGCGCGTTCTTCAAACGGCAAATGAACGAATCCACTATGCCATTCAGTCCATCACAAAGGACATTGACTTGTCCAACACCCGGTATCCACAGGTTGTTTGGAACCTTGTTGCCTGGAACTTGAATGCCTTTGATGTTGAAACACAGATTGAGGCAGAAGTGCAGTGGGCCTGGGAGTTTGACTTTTATAAGGGGCCCATCACCCTGACCGATATTGAAGGGAATGTTTATCCTTGCCAGATCATTCAGGAGTATTCGGTTATCCCGGGTTTCAGATCGCGGGTGATATTCAAAGCGACGATACCCTCATTGGGCTATAAAGTTTTCCTGGTGCATCAAGAAGAACAGGAACAGCTGGAGCAACAAAAACAACAGCTGGAACAGCAAGAAGAACAGGAACAGAAGGAACCGCACGAACAGCAGGAACAGCGGGAGCAAAAAGAGCAACAGCAAGAACGACAAGAACAAGAACAACAGCTACAAGAACAAGAACAACAGCTACAAGAACAAGAACAACAGCTACAACCACCAGAGCAACAGTTACAACCACCAGAGCAACAACCACAACAACCTGAGCAAAAACAGACACTGGCGGCAGATGAATGGCATTTGGAAAATGACTGGTTCATCATTGAGGTTTGCAAAGAAACCGGCAGTATTGCTTCAGTTTTTGACAAAAAGCAGGGAAAAAAAATACTCGCTGCTGCTGCAAGGCCATTCGTTCGAGAAGATGATGGGGATACCTGGGCTTTTAATATCAAAAGCTACGGGGAAGAGCTTGGCAGTTTCAAGCTGGAATCGGCCAAAATTCTCGAAAACGGTCCGGTGCGGGCTGTCTTCCGAACGAAGAGTACATATGGTCATTCTTATTTGGAGCAAGACTTCATCCTGTATCGAGATCTTGATTATATCGACGGTCGATACAAAGTTTATTGGCGTGATACCTTCAAGGTGCTCAAGCTTGCTTTTGATATTGCAGCAGAAAACCCAAAACTTACAACATCTGTTCCCTATGGACAGGTGAGCAGAAACAACGATGGTACGGAGTTCCCTGTCAGTGAATGGCTGGATGTGTCGGGAGAACAGGGTGGCCTTTCCATCATGACCGACAGCTTGTTTGCCTATGATATGAAGGATTCAAGGGTTTCCTACACCCTCTTGCGAAGCGGCATTCATGGCGATTTGCGTATGCCTGAAGGCATCAATCCCGACGGTGAATACGATTTTATGGGTCAAGGTATTACGGAAGGCAAATGGCGCATCAAAGCACATGATGGCCGTTGGGAAAAAGCCAAAATACCACAATTGGCTATGCTGTTCAATAACCCTGTACTTGTTGTAGCGGAAGCCAATCACCCGGGTACGTTGCCCGGCGAGCTTTCCTTCTTGAAGACTGAGGCTCAAAGCACTATACTGACAGTTTTGAAAGAGGCCGAAGATGGGACAGGGCTTATTGTAAGAGGCTATGAATATGCAGGCGAACCTGATACGATGAAGCTTGAGTTCAATAAGGAACAAGCATCTGTTGCGCTAAATTTCAAAAATTATGAGATTAAAACAGTTCAGCTGGAACCCGATTTAAGCATGAAAGAGGTGAACATGCTGGAGTATTAGACCATATTCTTTCAAACAATCATTTTTTGAAACTGACGATAAAACAAGTTCAGCTGGAACCTGATTTCAGCGTGAAAGAGGTAAACATGCTGGAGTATTAGTCCATATTCTTTCAAACAATCATTTTTTGAAACGGATCATAAAACAAGTTCAACTGGATAGCGATTCCAGCATGAAAGAAGTGAATATGCAGAAGCAATAGTCTACGTACATGCAAGCTGTCATTCTTTGAAATAAACCATATAACAAGTTTAGCGTCATCTTAAAAATGAAAGAGAGGACTTTATGAAAAGATCAGAGCTTAACAAAAACATGCAGGAGGCGGTTGCCTTCATGGATGAAATGAAATTCAAGCTGCCACCTTTTGCCTTCTGGGGACAGAAGGATTGGCAGGAAAAAGGCCATGAATACGACGAAATTCGTGACAACATGCTGGGGTGGGATATTACCGACTTTGGCAGCGGCGATTTTGAGAAAGTGGGACTTTTGATGTTCACCCTCCGTAATGGAAACCTAAAAGATTCTAAATATGCAAAGCCTTATGCTGAAAAACTACTGATTGTAGAAGAAGAACAAGTAACACCCTTTCATTTCCATTGGAACAAAATGGAGGATATTATCAATCGCGGTGGTGGTAACCTCCTGGTTCAAGTGTATAATGCCACGCCGGAGGAAGAATTTGATACCACACCGGTTCAAGTTTTAATGGATGGCAGAAACTTTACTGTTGCAGCAGGAGCCATTATAAAGGTAAGCCCAGGTGAAAGTATTACGCTTCCGATGGGTCAATACCACAAGTTTTGGGCCGAAAAAGGCAGCGGAAAAATTTTGCTGGGAGAAGTATCTAAAGTGAACGATGATCGTGTGGATAACCGCTTTCACGACACAGTCGGGCGTTTTCCTGACATCGAAGAGGATTGCGAACCGCTTTACCTTTTGGGCAACGAATATCCGCTTGCAGAAAGTAAAATCAAGAATTGATATTCTTATGAGAAACCAGACAACGTTGCCAATGGCTTGCATGTGAGAAAAAAGGTAGGTGTTGCATTATCCTCTGGTTACAGGAACACCTATACCCTCTTGAATGGTTTTAATCCACCCGGTAACCGTTTCTTCGTCGGTAAATGTCTTGTTGTCCATCAATCCGGGCCTGCCTAGATGGCTGAGTTTCGACTCGCCCAACGGATGATACGGCATGACGTTGATTGCAAGCACATGACGCATTCTGGAGGCGATTGCAGCGATGGCATGAAAGTGCTCTGTCCGGTCATTCATGCCGGGGATAATCGGGCATCGCAGGATGATGGAAGCACCCGCGCCATCCAGCGAGATGACATTGTCTAAAATCGGCTGTAGCGGTGCACCGGTATAAAGCAGATGTCTGGCGGGTTCTGTTTCTTTCAGATCATAAAGGAAAAGATCAACCACCGGCAATACTTTCGCAAAATGCTGATATTGTGCAAATCCACATGTTTCCATACACGTATGCAAGCCCATGCTCTTGGCCGCAGTCAGCAGGGCATTTGTAAACTCCAGCTGAAACATCGGCTCACCACCGGACAATGTCATACCGCCGCCAGAATTCTCGTAAAACGGCAAGTCTTTCATCACATCCGCCATGACCTCACCCACTGACATTTCCTTGCCAATCAACGTATTGGCACCGGCATAACATTTTTCCACACACCTGCCACATTGGATGCACGCTTCGCGATGTAACACATGCACCCCGTTTTCCATGATGTGGCCCTTCTGGGGACAATTCTGAAAACACCAGCCGCAACCGATACATTTTTCCGGAATAAAGGAGATCTCCGGTTCTTGATGCTGCGATTCCGGATTGTGACACCACAGACACTTTAATGGGCAGCCCTTCAGGAATACGGTTGTGCGGATTCCCGGACCATCGTGGATCGAGAATTTCTGAATGTCGAAAACCATACCCTTCACAAAGTCTCTCCTTTTACTCATCGATTTCAAAACACAACAGAAATCATAGTTTGCATTTTACTTGATACTCTGAGTATAGCAGAAATTATTTTGGATAGAAATCAGACTATTGCTGCAGAAAAACGAATTGCTGTAAAAATCATAGTCCTCTTTTTTTGTCGGTGAAACGGACTGTGTTAATGGATATCAAAAACGTGGTAATTTAACAGAAGGCTTCATGAATTTGTAAAGCAGGGCAATCAGGTATGAAAGGCAGGCTTTTGAAGATGAAAGTGTCAAAATATACAAAAAGCATTTTGCAGAGATATCTGGACACAGTAATCGACAATGAATATGGCATCGCCGGGTCCAGGGGTCTTGAAATGAAAAAAAAGCAGTTGTCGCAAGAAATCACTGAAACGGAAACACTTTTGGTCCGTGAAAGAGAGTTGCAGCGAAGACTGAAAAACCTGAATGACGTGAATGGCACGGAACAGGCCAGACATCGGGCGCAAAGCACACAAAGCGAAGAGCGGATGAAGGAACTGCGGCTGCTGCAGGCGATTCGGATTGTAGAATCGCTGCAGTATGCAGGAAAAATAAAAGGAACCCTTGCAGCAAAGATGATTCAACGGCTTCATAATGAAGCTGAAATGGCCAACCGTGTAACTCCGAGAACGGACATTACGGAACGACGAAGACTGGAGTCCAGACAGAACTCAATCATAACGGTTTATGAATCACATCTGAACAACTGCACAAAGGATCTTGATGAAATCAACAATATTGAAAACGAGATAAAGCTTGAAGTCGGTCCATTGATCGAACTGATCCAGTACTGATAGACTCCACCGATCATACCTGAATGATTCCAGGAGGTAATCGACAGGATGGCCGCGGTGGGGCCCTTCATTTCGCGTCCCTGTGTCGTACGGTTCATAAATATTCCTCCGCATTGACTGGTCTGGTATCAAACATGCTTACTCTGGTTATAAACCAAAAACCATAATAATTCTTTAGAAGTTGACCGCTAAATTAGTCAAGAAAATCTTTACGAATGGGTGTGAAAACATCCAGTATCACAACATCACTGAGCGCAACTCATTGCATCTGCTCCTCTTACAGTCTTTTTTCATGATATAATGGGAAAAAACAGGAATGCAGGTGTGCATACCTTTGAATCAATTATTTTGGAAGGTGGGATGAACATGCAGAACTTACCCGTGAAGATGAAAGCGGTTGTGGCTCATTCACCCGGCGAATTTCGGCTTGAAGAGGTGGATACACCAAGAGCAGGGGATGGAGAAATTATTATCAAGGTGGAAGCATGCGGAATTTGTGCAGGCGATTTGAAGTCCTATCACGGAGCACCAAGCTTTTGGGGCGGCGAGGGCAATCCACCCTACATAAAGGCGCCGGTGATTCCCGGTCATGAATTCATCGGGACTATTGTCGAAATGGGCAGCCATGTAGCGGGTCATTTTGAGATAGGAGACAGGGTGGTCTCCGAGCAGATTGTCCCTTGTCTTGCATGCAAATTTTGCAAAACGGGCCGCTACTGGATGTGTCAAAAACACGATGTCTACGGTTTTCAAAACAACGTCAACGGGGGAATGGCCGAATATATGAGGTTTCCAAAGGAAGCCATCAATTATAAGGTGCCGAAGGATATCCCAACAAACAAGGCCGTGCTAATTGAACCGTTTGCCTGTTCCAAGCATTGTGTAGACCGGGCACAGATTACCAATGAGGATTTCGTTGTCCTCTCTGGAGCCGGAACACTCGGGCTTGGTATGGTGGGGGTCATCAAGCAGAAAAATCCGCAAAAACTGGTTGTCCTTGACATGAAGGACGACCGGCTGGAGCTGGCAAAAAAGTTTGGCGCTGATATCGTCATCAATGTGGCCAGGGAAAATGCCGTGGAAAGAATTATGGAAATGACCGAAGGCTACGGCTGCGATGTCTATATAGAAGCGACCGGACATCCTGCAAGCGTCAAGCAGGGGCTTGAAGCAATCAGGAAAATGGGAACCTTTGTGGAATTCAGTGTTTTCAAGGATTTGACGACGGTGGATTGGAGCATTATCAGTGATCGGAAGGAATTGAACCTTTATGGCGCCCATTTGAGTCCTTACTGCTATGAACCGGTGATTGAATGGATCAGAAACGGTATTCTTCCAACTGATGGCGTGGTCACGCACCAATTCCCGCTTGAAAAATGGGAGGAAGCGTTCAAGATTGCTGAAAAAGGCGATCAGTCACTCAAAGTGATATTGGTTCCGTGACGGACAGGATGCAGAACGCCATCTTTTATGGTTGAAATGGGATTGTTTTCGAGTTGCTGCACTAGAATCATAGTTGATTCTGGTGCAATAACGCACATTCGTGCGTTATTATGCAAGATGATTTTATCATCTTGCATGTTACAGCCACCTTGGGTGGCTGTAACGCCCCCAATCAAGGTTTCACTGCCAGCCAGCGGTAACCTCGCTGGCTGCATGCAAGTTGCAAAATGCAACTTGCATGAAAAAGTCGAAAATCGACTTTTGCACTAGAATCAAAGTTCCGTTTTCTCTGGTGGAATACCAATTTTATGATAATGCAGTTTTGATCAACCCGTAAACAGCACCGCCTGCATTCGGTGCCCCTACCAATTTTATGAAAGGGCAGTTTTGATGGGTTCTGATAGAAGGAGTGTTCTGATGTCTTTGGCAATAGGGTGTGACGAGGCTGGTTTTTTTCTGAAGGAAAAAATAAGAGAATTTGTTGAAACCAAAGGAATTCAGGTGGAGGATTTTGGTGTGTACAGTACAGATCCGGTTCTCTACCCGGATATTGCTGTCAGCGTGGCGCAGTCTATAGCAGGCGGCAAGCATGACAGGGGCATCCTCATTTGTGGTACCGGCATCGGGATGGCCATCACAGCGAACAAGGTGCCCGGAATACGGGCAGCGGTCTGTCATGATCCTTACTCTGCCGGAAAAGCGAGAACGAGCAATGATGCACAGATCATGACACTCGGCGCACGGGTGGTCGGTGAGGAACTAGCGAAAACTTTGGTTGAGACATGGCTGAATTCCGAGTTTTCCGGAGGCGGTTCCGCCGAAAAAGTGGACAGGATTACGCATTATGAAAATGAATTTATGAAAAAATGATGATTGATGAAATGAACGCGCAGTGAGATAACCCTTGGTCGTAAATCATAGTAGTTAACGTGGCCGACGAAGAGATATTTAACGTGGACTACAGGGAGGTATGTGGAAATGCAACGAATTATCAACAATCCGGAAAGGGTCGTCGAAGATATGCTGAAAGGGTTTGTGAAAACCCATTCAGATTTGGTGTCCGAAACGGACAATCCAAGGGTTTTCAAATACAAGAATGCGCCGGTAAAAGGGAAAGTAGGCATTGTTACAGGTGGCGGCTCCGGACATAAACCGGCTTTTATCGGTTATGTCGGCAGAAACATGGTCGATGCCGTCGCGGTTGGGGAAGTATTTTCATCACCGACGGCCATCGCTTTTTATGATGCCTTTCGGGAAGTTGATTCAGGAAACGGTGTTGCGTGTTTGTATGGCAATTATTCCGGCGACAACATGAATGTGAAGATGGCCATTGAACTTGCCGATGAAGACGGTATCAAAGTGAGAACCGTTGTTGCCAATGATGACGTGGCATCCGCCCCGAAAAGTGAGATGGGAAAGCGGCGCGGTGTCGCCGGAGAAATTTTCATGTGGAAAGTGGCGGGCGCGAAAGCGGCACAGGGGGCAAGTCTGGATGAAGTGATAACGGTTGCTCAAAAAGCCATTGACTGCTCCCGAAGTGTGGGTATTGGTCTTAGTTCCTGTACCATACCGGCTGTAGGAAAACCCAACTTTCTCATTGCTGCGGGCAAAATGGAAGTCGGGATTGGCCATCATGGGGAGCCGGGCATTGAAGTCCGTGACCTGGGAACGGCTGATGAGATGGCCAAACTCATGCTGGATATTATCCTGCCGGACTATCCTTTTACCAGGGGTGATGACGTTGTTGTTTTGGTATCCGGACTTGGTGCCACGCCCGTTATGGAGCTGTATATTTTATTCGATGAGGTTTCCGATATTCTTGCCGAGGAGGGAATTAAAATCCATCGATCTTATGTCGGCAATTATTTCACTTCGCTCGATATGGCCGGCGTGACATTGACATTGATGAAACTGGATGATGAATTGCGAGAATTGATGGATTGCGAAGCAGACAGCGTCGGGCTCAGGCAGTTTGGAAGTGATGCCTGTGGATGAATTTAAAAACTCAGAAGGCGCCATTCTGGTATTCAACCTGATTAAAATCATTCAGAACCATAAAGTAGTTTTAAGCGAGATTGATGGTGCAATCGGGGATGGCGATCATGGCATCAACATGAGCAAGGGATTCTCTGCCTGCCGGGATAGACTCGAAGGGAAAGATGCCGATTTGACACTGGCGTTGAAAACATTGGGAAGGGTATTGCTGATGGAAATCGGGGGTTCAATGGGGCCGATCTATGGCAGCTTTTTCATTGAAATGTCCAAAGTCAGCGGTCATGAGACGGATATTAACCAAAAGACATTCGGTCACATGCTCAGTGCCGGTCTAGCAGGTATCCAGAAAATATCGGAGGCCAAAGTAGGCGACAAGACACTTCTCGATGCGCTGGTACCTGCAGTGGATGCGTTTTTGGCTGCCGATGCACAAGGGAAAAACTTCTCGGAAGCACTGTCGGACATGAAAACAGCCTCAGCCCGGGGCAAGGATGCCACGGTTGACATGATTTCCAGAATAGGCAGATCAAGCAGACTGGGAGAACGTTCACGGGGAACATTGGATGCGGGAGCTACTTCCTGCGATCTTATTTTGTCGTCTATGGCCGATACCATTACGGCATTGCTGTGATCATGCATCCGGTTCTGATTAGAATAAACAATTCGTGAAACGTCAGGTGGACGGGTAAATTCAATCAGATCCTGTCCTGACGAACTCTTCCGTCAATTCGTTGAAAGAATGTAATGATTCATTGAGGAAGCATGAAACCATAGGCTTTTTGGAGCCTGTTATCTATTAAATTTTCTGAAAATGCTATTGAACACATCCTTAGTGAACCAACATCCCTAATGCACCAAACTCACCATTTTGTTGGATAACATTCCGAGTTTCTCGACTTCAACGGTGACTACATCGCCATCTTTGAGATACACGCGCTGATCCAGAGGCATACCGAAGACAACTCCTTCCGGTGTCCCTGTCAGAATGATGTCGCCCGCTTCAAGGGTCATATGTCGTGAAATATAGGATATCAGTGATTCACAGGAGAAAATCATATCCCGTGTATTGGACTTTTGTCGTACGGATCCGTTGACAAAGCTCTTGATTTGCAGGTTGTTTGGATTTTCAATTTCATTTGCTGTTACAAGAAACGGTCCAATCGGTGCAAATCCATCACAGGTCTTTCCGAGCATCCACTGGCTGGTCCTTGTCTGCAAGTCTCTTGCAGACAAATCATTGGCGTTGCAATAGCCGAACACAGACGCAAGCGCATCTTTTTCGGCGACATCCTGTGTTTTCATGCCTATGACGAGTGCCATTTCCGCCTCATAATCTACCATGTCACTTTCCTTCGGCAAGATAATGGATTGTCCGTGAGCGGCAATGGTATTGGCGTATTTACTGAAGAGAATCGGAGACTGCGGTATGGCTGCGTTGGTTTCTTCCGCATGCTTGCGATAATTCAGCCCGACACAGATTATCTTGCCCGGTTTCGGCAGACAGGGGCCGAACCTCAGTTTGTTTTCCGCTATAAAACAGGAAGAGAATTCTTCCTGTTTTTCAACTGTAAGAACAACGAATTCCGCAAGCTTTTGCAGGGCATCTCTGTCGCAACCAATCACTTCGGTTATGTCGGCTGGAACTTTCAAGCCATTCAAATCCGCGGCCTTCTGAAGATGAAGCACCCCGCTTTTTGTAGAAATGCCAACTTTTAAAGTGTCGTCTTCATAAAACGTTAAAAATTTCATACGAATGGTTCCTTTCTTTTTTAGCCCCAAGGCAGTCTATCTGCTAAGCTTTTTGTCGGCTATACAGGTTCAATCTCTTTCTTCGGCTGTTTTGCCATCCATGTTAAAAAGAATCCAAAAGCAAGCATGAAAAGGATCAGAATAAATGGCAGCCTTCTATTTACAGAAGACAATAAACCTGCTATCCAGCCAAAAGGTGAACTTAAGGCAATGACCATGACGTACATTAAGGAGATAATACGCGAACGTTCTTTTGGGTCTACCATAATGATTTGCATGGAGTCGAGTAGTGGACTGATCAATGAAAGGGCAATGGCTTCAATGACAATGCTGACAGCAAGTAAAGAAAAACCATTGGGTGGAACCAGTAATAAAGTGATTTGGCTGGCTGCAAAAAGTGAAAAACCAAAAAACATAGGTTTTCGAAAATTGTCTGTGTGAACGCGAGGCAAAATCGTAAAGAAGCTGATCAACATGACCACCGATTTGATAAAAGGAAAAACAGCGATATATTCCTTTGGAATTCCAATGGATTCAGAAGAGTACAAGCTCCAAAAGGTTCCGTTGATAACGCCGACAACATTCATAATGAACATTAAACCCAAAGTCGAAAGTGTTGCCGGGCTTTTTAAGATATGTTTGAACACCTCGCCATACTGACCGATCCCATGCAAAACAGAATGATGTTTCATCTCTTCCATCCGGACTAGACCCACTGAGGTTTCTTTTGTTCCAAAATATCCAATTGTAACTTTAATGGCCAAAGACAAAGCCATAAACAGATAGAGTCCTCTCATCGTTGATACAACGCCAAATTTATTCACCAGTAATCCGGATAAGGGGGAGAAAAATGCTGCTCCAAGCGCAAAAATATAGATGAGTGTAAAAATGCTCACAATCTGTTCTTTTTTAGCATCTTCAGCCAGTAATCCGGTCCATGAGTTCATGGGTATTCGAATCAAGGCATTGAGTGCCGCAGCAATAAGAAAATGAACAAAGCTATGTGAGAACGCTAAAATGATACTGGGGATTGTCCATGAAACCATATCAAAAATAAGTGTTGTCAGTCTACGACCCAGTTTGTCCGTGATAACGCCACCCAGTAACGAAAAAAGAATCTGAAAAATCATCCCTACGGAAGCGATGATTCCAATTTGAGTGTCTTTGATACCAAGGGAGTACATGTAGATGGTTGCGTAAGGAACATAAAGATTATAGGGGATACCCCACATAGGTTCCAAAAAGACCAATGTGCGTTGATTTCCTTTTAAGCTTTTTATCGTGTTGATCAGTGGGTGAGAAATTGCCATCATATCCTCCAAAGTGAAAAGAAAAAGCTAAACTATATGGGATGATTGTAATATAAATACGCAAATATGCCGAAAGTGTTAAACAACCCCAACATTGATGAAAAACGGTTCGCACCATTATACAGTAACATGGGGTGCACTGAACAGGTCTGTCAATGCGATTGGCAGAACGGCACATATTTCGATGAATGCGGGTAATAAATCCTACAGCTTATACTCAGTTGCTGCCAGCTCAAAAATAGCCTCCGTGCAAATTCTTCCATGAGACACAAGCCCATCGATCGTTACATACTCATCGGCCTGATGAATATTTGCACCTTCTGCGGAACCAAAAGCAACACCGTTATTTTTGAGTGTTCGCGCATATGTTCCGCCACCCATAGACAGCAGTTTTGCTTCTTCTCCTGTTGCTTTTTCATAAGCGGAGGCCAACGTGACCAACAGTGGATGCCCCTCTTTTATGTAGAGAGGTTCAAGGTGATTGGCAACGTTTATCTCAACACCATATTTTTCTGCAAATTCAGAAAGAGCATGAATAATCTCAGAACCATTTTTTGTAACAGGATAGCGAATATCAATGACAGCAGAGCCGCTGTCTTGTAATATTTCAACAGTGCCCAAATTGAGTGTCAAAGGTCCGGATTCTTCATCCATGCAGTTTACTTTCATAGGACCCCCATCGGTTGCAAGACCTACGCCTTGATGAAGATATTTCATCAAGGCTGTTGTTTTTTGATTTATACTGACAGTGGATAGAAATTCGAAGTAGTGAGAAATGGCATTGTTTCCAACCTCGGGTGTAGAGGCATGCGCCGGTTTGCCATGAGCGGTTATGATCACGGATGAACCTTGTTGTTCTATCGTTATCTTACAACCCGAATAGCTTGCTGCAGCAGTGTTCAATTTTTCCAGTTCCGTTTCTGTCAGGTTTTCTCTTGGCATTGTTCCAATACAACTTGCGGGGACAACATTTGCCGCTGTACCACCTGAAATGCGACTGAAAGGGAAGAGTTTTTCAAAAGTGGTTTCATCTACCGTACCATCGCTATTTTTCCCCGAACTTACACCCGAAATTACACCCGAAGTTACGCTCGAAATCACACCCGAAATCACACCCGAACCTACACCCGAAATTACACCCGAATTTTTATCAGATACCTTTATCTTCAGGATACCTTTCTCCCGGTTATAAATGGGGTATCCGGCATCGGGAGAGAAACCCAGGTTTGGAAAACTTTCCTTGGAAAAATAGTACGCCATGTCTTTCATGCCACTTTCTTCATTGGTTCCGAATATCACTCGCACTTTATTTTTAGGAACTATACCGGCATCCTTCATCGCTTTTAGTGCATATAGCGCAACGATTGCAGGGCCTTTATCGTCACATCCACCACGACCGTAAATTTTACCATCTTCTATAGTTGCTGAAAAAGGAGGTAAACGCCAGCCATCTCCTGCAGGCACAACATCCACATGCACAAGAACCCCGATCAAAGTGTCTCCTGAACCATATTCAACATGGCCGGCATAGCCATCCACATTCTTCGTCACAAATCCCATAGAGTCTGCCAGCCGCAATACATATTCCAATGCACTGTTAACCGCTGAACCAAATGGTTTTCCAGGTTCGGCAGGTGCTTCTACACTGGGAATTTTAACCAGCTCGCAAACGTGATGTACGATATCTTCTTTGTATTTGAGTATGTCATCTCCAAATATCATAAAACCCCCTATGTAAACATCGTTATGAACTCAGCATGTCATCATCATAACCTTTTGATGACTTTAGTACAATAAACACAAACGTGTCATTGATACTTTTACGTTACCCTATGTGTGTAACTAAACCATTTATCGCATCACGTCAATCAGCTGTGCCTTCAGTGTGCCATCTTTCAAGTCAATAATGCGATAACCAATGTCCTTTGAACCAGTTTCTAATTTCTCGCTGTGTGGTTTCATTTGAATATAGGTTGATAATGTGACGAGTTGATGAATATTACCGACGATTTGTTCATGAACCATATGGTAATGACCACACACGACGGTGACTGGCAAAGAAAGGCTTAGTAAAAAATCCCTGATGAACGCCCTGCCCATTAAGGGATATTCCTGATCCATCATGCAATGATCACAATCCAGAATAGGGTGATGGATGAATATGAGAATTGGTAACTGCGATGCCAGACATTTGTTTTTTAGCCATTTCATTTGTGCGTCACCAATTTCTTTCTTTCCGGAATCCAGAAACAATTGAAGAAAACCATCTTCTTGTCGACAGTAGTACCGCCCGTCAGCATGAAAATCGTCAGAAAAAGCAGGGTTTTCAAAATAATGTGATGGATTATCATGGTTTCCAAAAATATAGTCTGTTTTGAATGGATAAGATTGAACCAATGAATCCAGCCACGGGATAGCATCTTCTTCTCCTAAATCCCCTGTGATGACTACATGTCCTATTTTCCTGGAATGAATATCTGCCAAAACTTTTTGAATGTTTTCGCGCGTATTGATTCCGTGAGCGCTTGACTTTTCATCATCCAAATGCAAATCAGTGACCTGTGCTATCCTGGTCATGCAATACCTTCTTTCCAAGAACATGAATCAACCATCTCCATGTGTTCTTTTGTCCATTTTTCCCATTCTTTTGCCTTCTTTATCTCACCTGTTTTTGTATACAATTCAGAAAGTTGATAGGCACTTTTTGCAGTTTCTATATCGGAATCAATACGTTCTGCTTCTTTTACAGAAGCTGAGGTTTGTTGTAATGCCAGCGTCATGTTTCCTGTTATTGTGTAAATAATGCCCAATAATCGAAGCGCTTTGACCTGCCCGATGCCGTTCGCAGCTTCTGCTGCTGTTTGGTAGGCCTGTTCTGCAAGGGCAAGCGCTTTCTGCATCGTTTCCGAGCTGCCAGGTGGCATGTTCGATTCAAACGATGGGACAATCGATAAGGATAATGAAGGATTTGATTCCGGCGATGAAGCGTACAGCGCCAACAAATGTGATTTGATCATGATCTCCGACTGTAAACGGAAACAGATACTCGTCCCTGTGCTTTCATCAGCTTCTTCCAGTAAGGGAAGTGCCTCAATCAATAGTTGGTCTGCTGCTTTTAAAAAATGTGGTGTGGTTATTTCTGCAACATTTATCATCAAATGCGCACGGCCAACCATACACAATGCTTTTTCACAAGACAGGGATAAAGAATCTGCTAACTTTTCCGCTTCTGCATATCGTGCCAGGGCAGTTTCTGATTGACCTCGTTCAACAGACAAGTCGGCAAGATTCAGATAAGCCAAACATGTCTGATACTGAAACATGGATTTTACTGAGCGTTCTACAACGTCAGATAAAAGATTTTCAGCCGCTGTATAGCGACCTTGTTCCATATATAGGATACATAGATTGATTTGACTGGATAAAAGACTGTGAAGGTTTGAAATTTTGCCGGCCATTTCAACCGCTGTTGTAAAGGATGCACGAGCGGATGCCGTATCACCCTCAGCCAGATAAAGCACACCGAGATTGCCGGAAATGCGGGCCAGGGAACCAATGTCATGGGAACGTTCTGCATATTTTTGTGCACGTGATAGCGCGAGCTTGGCACGCGAAGGTTGTCCTTGAGAAAAGAAAATACCCGCCATTTGATTCATCGTTTCTGTTAAGTTGAGATAATCCTTGGCTTTTTTCAGCCTGATTTCTGCTTTCTTTGCTGTATCAAGTGCTGTCGAAACGGTTTTTAGACGTTGTATGGTACAGCGGGTGAGCAATAGGTGACCGTACAACGCATCATCGTCTTCTACATGGTTTTCAAGACTATTCAGTTCGTCCATAGCAGGTTCATAGTACCCGCTTTCCCGCATGACATCTGCGGCAGTCAGTCTTATTTCCAGACGTTCCTTCATGGAATCTGCCCAATACAATGCTTGTTTCAGGAATAGAACCGATTTTTTGCCCCTGCCTTCCAACCGGTCAATTTTTGCAAGTGCAAGCAGTGCCATTAAAACGAGTGAGGGACCATCGATACCCATCAGAACTTGTATTTTCTTCTGATCAGCCCAACCTTGTTGATTTTCATTGATAGACAATTCAGGGTCCGCATTTTGAAGATTATCAGGCAAATGAAAACCCAGCATCTTCAAAAAATATATCCATTGGTTGTAAGCTGTATTGAAGTCGTATGAGAGCATGCTTTTACCAGCTGCTTCAATAAGAAATCTTGCAGATTTTCCAATGTTTCCTGCTTTTTCGTATTGTTCGCTGATCAAGCCAAATACAACAGGATCATCCTTCTGGTTCAGCCTTTCAAAATAAGCGGCAAGTTTTCCATGAAGCTCAGTTCGTCGGGCATGCAACAGACTGTCATAGAGGACTTCTCGTGCCAAATCATGTGAAAAATGAATCTCTCTTTGCAGGAAAGCGCCTGAGTTCAGTGTCCCCTGGATATCCAGCATTCCTGCTTTTATAGCAGGTTCCAGGATTTCTTTTGCATCAGATATACCCAAAATATCCTGCAGCCACTTTGCGTGAAAGGATGACCCGATGACAGATGCGGCTTGAAGAATGGCCAACGTTCTTGGTGGCATGCTTTGAAAATTAGCAAGTATGATTCCCTGAATGCCTCTTAAGAAATCCTGTTTCTCAAAAGCAGTAAATCGTGCTTCTCCATCAACGATGAGAACACCGTTTTTTCGTTTTGCGGCTTGAAGAAACTCATGAATATACAAGGGGTTGCCTTGCGTAATATCCATCAGTCTTTGGTGGTAATCATTTGATATTCGTGTGCAGCTTAATAGCTGTGTCGCCATTTGAATGGTTGATTTTTTAGATAAAGGCTGTAACATCCAGTGATAAATCCACAAAGCAGGTTGTGTGTGGTTTTTGGCATTTGAATCGTTTATCCATGAAAACTCCGAAAATTCAAGCCGGGTATCTGGTCGTGATGACAGTAACCATATTGAACTGTTGCCGGAAAGTTTTTTCAGGACTTGTTTCAGTAATACCAGAGAACGGTCGTCTGACCATTGCAGTCCATCAAGTACGAGAAGCGTAGGCCGTAAAATAAGAACATTCTCAAAAAAGCCCACAAGTTGTTCAATCATTTCACGTTCCAGATCCTGTGGGTTCATATGGTCAAGAATATCTTGAAAGTCAGGTTTTCTTTCCAAACCCATAAAAATGCCCAGAAAATCTGACATGCGTTCTACAACGGCTTCCTGAATATGAGGGAAAAGATAAAAACAATAAGACACAGTACGGTACCGTTTCGCGGTGATACTCGTATCTGCCTCAATATTCATCATGATATGCAAAAGTGAGGAAAGCAGACTGTGCGGCCGCCCGTAATCAGTACTGCTACATTCTAATTGTATCGTTTTCATAGAAGACTGCAGCTTTTCTTGCATTTTTTGAACAAGAACCTGAGAAACAGTCGTTTTACCAACGCCGGTTTCCCCGTTGATTAAACAGATCGTCGTGCTGTTTTTATAAGTCTGCAGGATGTTCGGGATGCAATCTTGTATTTCATCCCTCTCAAAAAACAAATGATTTCTATTGCGGGTCAATAGGATTTCATATTCAGGTTGATAACTACGAACAGATTCCTTTCTGTTCTTAACAAAAATGGTTCCCTGGTCTTTATAATAGAATAAATCATGCGTTTCTTCATAAACACTTTGACTGACCAGAATTGTACCGGCAGCTGCAGTCGTTTGGAGTCTCTGTGCCAAATTGACCGTATCACCCATCACCGTGTAATCTTTATCGTAATAATTCCCAACACTGCCGGTGACGACCAGACCATAGTGAACACCAATAGACAAACGGAGTTGAAGTCCTCTTCCTGAAAGACGTTCTGTGCTGAAAGTCTCCATGAAAGCCTGCATTTTCAAAGCGCAGGATACTGCACGATAAGCATCGTCCGCATGGGTTTTTTGTGCACCAAAAAGAACCATGACACAATCGCCAATATATTTATCAATAGAACCCTCGAGTTCATAAACGGGTTTTGTTATGGTTTGGAAACAATCATTGATGATATTACGAACATCCTCGGGATCCAACTTTTCAGCCAAGGCGGTAAAACCGGAAACATCGGCAAATATTACAGCGACTGTTCGTCTTCCTTCATCAAGGTTCTTATTCGGGAGAGATTGTTCAAATGGTGATGGATTCTCTTGATCCTTCTGATTAAGCGATGAACCACAAGAAAGGCAAAATTTCCCATGCCGCGGATTTGCTGATTTGCAGGAATGACAAACCAGTGGCATTTTCATACCACACAAACTGCATTCTTTGGAATGATCATCGGGTAGTCGATATCCGCAATTAAAACAAGTCATTTAGATCCTCAAAGGTTATCATCTCAATGTATGGCATACGCTTTTCAACATCTTATTTTAACACGTGAATCAACTGTAATCATAGGAGATTTACAAGTAAACTGACAACCATGTCTGTGGTCCTAATAAACAAAGGACTTATGACCTATTGCGACAGTTCAATGAACCCAATATAATGAAACTAAGTCCCATGGTTGATTCTGGTTTCGGGGTATGACTTTGGAACCATGGTTGACGATCTCACAAAAGACATAACATCCAGATATTCAGAAATCATGGGGTTTTTTAATTTCTTTCACAACAAGTGATTCAACGTGTAAAACTGTGGTATAAGTAGAGTGTAACACAATAATCCGACCCGATTCCACTACCGGTTTTCCGGCACAGGAACGGAAAGAAAAACCAAACCTTGACGAAATGGCAAATCTGTTGAAAAGCAGTGGCGCAAAGTTATGGGTCTACTGGGATAAGGTATGAGAATGCGTAGCATTTTCAGCAAGTTTTATGCGAACTCGAAAAGGACGCATGGGGCATAAACCCTAAGACTGCCAGACTACCGAAACAATGATCGCCTATCTGGAGTTGATTCTTTGATAGGTTACACCACGGGGATGTGGTGTTTGGAATTTCCGACGTCATGTGAAAGGTGGAATTTTTTATGAAAAAATTATTATCAGTCGTAATGTTGTCAATCATGATTACTGTATCTTCTGTCAGTGCTTTTGCATCAACCGGGGTACCGGAGAAATCAACCAACAGGTCAACAACCATTTCTCAAAATTCTGCTGCGAAAGAAAACGAAAAAAACAGTTCAGTATTCTTTCGGCAATCTAAGGATTTATTTGAAAATGAACAGATGAGGGCTGAAAGCCGTAGTCATTCATTATCACCTGATAAAAATAAAGGATTGATCTATGAAAAAACGTTTACTGTCCCTTCCAAAGGGGGAACGATTCAGGTTGGATTTGTAACACTTTCTTTCCCGAAAAATTTCTTACCGGTATCAGAATTACCGAGAACCTTTACAGCAAAAGTTTTTGCATCGGATGGACATGGTGTCATTGAATTTACCCCGGATACAACTGGATTCTTGAAGCCGGTTGAAGTGACCGTCAACGTGTATTCGGGTGTGTTATATGACGAAAAGATTAACAAGAATGTACATGTGCGGTACCATCAGGAATCTTTTCAGGTGAATCACTTTTCCAGATATTGTTGGCAATAATCGTTCGAACTATTTATCTTTACTCCTCCTAATCATCCATCTATCTTAGTCCTCCTTACTAAGATACTTTGATTGCGGTATACTGGAATAACAGTATACCGTTTTTTTATCATGAATTACCAATACGCTTTTTGAGTGTTATGAACACATGTGGCGGGAATAAATCATTCAGGAGGTTGTATGACACAATCAGAAACACCATCAAAAGAGTGCATTGCTGAGAGCAGTCGTGTTATTCAATTGCAAAATATGTTGGCGCAGCTTAGCGAAATCAGCCAGGCGCTGTCAACGGAAAAAAATTTGCAGCAACTCCTGAAACACATCATGGATACAGCTGTTCAATTAACAGGTTCAGACGCAGGCTCTTTGTATCTTGTTGTTGACTCCGAAACGCATCAACTATCCCATATACAAAAGGGCAATGTTTTAAACCACGAATTGCTATTTGTTTATGCAAAAAATTACAGTGTTGAAATCGATTTTGAGGCTTTTTATACGCCGATTTTAAAAGAAAGCTATAATGGCTATGCAATTTCTATGGGACAAGCCGTTCGAATTGATGATGCGTATCGTAGGGTTGATGATCTGCCATATCATCACAATCGGTCGTTTGACGTCAAAACCGGATATGAAAGCCATTCTGTATTGACTATACCGATGAAGAATCATCAGAATGCCATCATTGGCGCCATTCAGCTGATTAACAAAAAAATGAATATTGAAGAAAAGTTGTTTTTTCAGAGGTCTGATGATGCTCAAACAAAGGGATTTGACGATGAGCAAGCAAAGAATGCCATTATTTCATATACCAATGAAGATGAACGCCTGATGTCAGCATTTGCGAGTCAGGCAGCTGTGGCAATCGAAAATAACCAATTATATCAAGAACAGCTGAGAATGCTCAACGACCAACGGGTTCTCAATGATACCCTCACAGTGCTGAACAAACAACTGATTGACTTGAGTAAGAAAATACTGACTGCACATGAAGATGAAAGGAAACGAATGGCGCGTGATATTCACGATGGTCCTGCTCAGACCGTTGTGAATTTAAACTTAAAAACTGAAATTACAAAAAAATACCTTGAAAAAGGGGATGTGGGCGCAGCCATGAAGCAATTGGATTTATTGCAGGTCCAGGTACAAGATGCTTCAAAGGATATCAGAAACATCATTTATAACTTGAAGCCATCGTGGTTGGATGATGGCTTATATAAGGCGGTACGATCCAGGGTGTCCGTTTTTGAAGAATCGACTGGCGTTCAAACAAAAGTAGAGACGATAGGCGATGATCAAATGTTGCCGCAATATGTTACGGCTGCAGTTTTTCAAATGATTCAAGAAGCTTTGACCAATGCTTCAAAATACGCTGAAGCATCACATGTTTCTGTTAAGCTGCAAGTATCATCATTGTCGCTTCTTGTTGAAATAGTGGATAACGGAAAAGGTTTTGATCTTGAAACGGTCGTTCAAAAAATGCAAAACCGGAAAGCCGGGAGTGGCTTTGGTTTGGAAGGTATGAAAGAAAGGATTACCCTGTTGCGAGGGGATCTGAAATTGATTTCGTCCATTGGAAATGGAACAAAAATCTCCATTGAACTACCCTTATAGCTTTTTGTCAGATATACAGGCTATATCTTTAAAACCTGTCATTATGTGTGATGTTTTTCTTGAAAAGGGTATGATATATGCATACGTGACGTTCAGTCGATTTCAGGGAGGATTATGCCATGATCAATGAAGATAAACTTGAATTAAAAAAATATGTCGTGCCGGAAATTATCCTTGGCCTCGATGCAAGACTTTTAATCGGACGCTATATTTCTCATTTCAACGCCAGAAAACCCATGGTCGTCACGGATAAGAATGTACAAGAATTGACCTGGTTCCAGGAGATACTTGACCTAATTACTGAACACACGGAAGATGTTGTGATTTTTGATGATATTACTACAAATCCCAAAGATTATGAGGTCATGGTTGGTGCGGAATTGTTTCTTTCGAATGACTGTGATTTGATTATTTCAATTGGAGGAGGCAGTCCGACTGATTGTGCGAAATGTATCAGTATCGTGTCGACAAATGGTGGACACGTGTTGGATTATGTGGGTGTTGACGAGATAAAATTCCCGGGACCGCCCCTGATTTGCATACCCAGCACGTCAGGCGCTTCCGCGGATGTATCCCAGTTTGCAATTGTGACGGACACTATCGAGATTGTCAAGAAGGCGATTATCAGTAAAAAAGTAGTTCCCGATCTGGCTTTGATTGATCCCTTGCCGTTGATGACCATGTCTCCATATTTAACCGCCTGCACAGGCATGGATGCGCTGACTCACGCAATAGAGGCCTATGTTTCAAATGCTCATTCAGCATTGACGGATGTTCATGCATTGGAGGCTATAAAAATAATTGATGAAAATATTGAAAAAGCAATATTGCCGGAAAGAACGATTGGTGTTATGTATCAAATGATGTTGGGCTCTCTTCAAGCGGGCCTTGCCTTTTCCAATGCAAGTCTGGGTGCGGTTCATGCCATGGCCCACAGTATGGGAGGGCTTCTTAATTTGGCCCATGGTGAATGTAACAGCATTTTGCTAGAACATATTATCGCATTGAATTTTGAAAAAGTGCCCGCGCGTTTCAGAAAAATCGCTTATAATATGGGCATCGGCATTAACGGATTATCAGATTCAGAAGTGAAGGAAGAACTATTGCAAAGAATAAGAAAAATGAGGGTAACCCTCGGTATAGAATCAATTGTCGAGGTGGATTCCATTGAAGATGATACACTCGCTAAACTTGTAGAAAACGCTCAGAATGATCCCTGTATGATTACGAATCCGAGAATTCTGACAGATCAAGAGGTGAGGTGCGTATATGAAAGAATCCTTCGAACCAAAAAATAAAAAAAGAATTACCCGTGAATCCATCATCGGACTTGGTGAAGATTCTTTCCGTAAGAATTATTATCCGGAACTTCAAGATCAACTTCTTGCCCTGGAGAGGATCAATAGCAGGAACAAAGCCCTCATCACAACGATTCCAGATATTCTTCTGGTTAGTGATAAAAGAGGGTATATCACGCCCTTCAATGTATCAAAAAAAGAAAATGATTCAATGGCACTCAGAATTATGAGAGATAAAACAGTCATAAATCGTATAAGAGAAATCGTTTTTCAGGTTGCCGAAAATAGGAATCTTGTGGTTCATAACTTCGAAATAAAATTGGGAGAAACACATTGTTATTTTGAAGCGCGTATTCATATTTCAGAAGTTGATGAAGTGCTGATTATGATTCGTGACACGACGGAGCAAGTTGCATTGGAAAATAAGCTGCGTGACCTGGCAGACAAGGACAGCTTGACGAAACTATATAACCGAAGGCGGTTTGAAGCGTGTTTATCAAAAATCAATCTTTTGCATATTCAAAATATGGCGATTGTCTTAATCGATATCAACGGACTAAAAATTGTGAATGATACATTGGGACATTTAGCCGGAGATCAGATTATTATTACAGTGAGCAATATCATCTCCGAAACATTCTGTGATATTGGAATAATCGCAAGGGTGGGC